>JAUIML010000288.1 GCA_030432715.1 Acidimicrobiia bacterium
CGGTAAACTCCACGATACAGGGACCCGGTCCTCGCCTCAAGGGGCGCCTACGCTGCGTGCCATGGCGGCCACAGCGCTCTCGGGGTCATCCGGTCCGGCCGATCTCGTGCCGGTCGACCGTTCCCTCGAGGTCGGCGTCCTCCGGGGAATCGTGGCCTACCGATGGCTGACCATCGCGTGGGCGAGCGTGGCGGTGGTCTTCCAACGCGACCATCTGACCCGAGCCGGCGTGGCGGTCGTCGCGATCGGGGTGGCGGTCGCCTTCACGGCGTGGTCGACCCTGGCCGCCCGCAACGACGCCGGCTGGCTGATGCGGGGCCCGACGGTGGTCGCAGAGACCGGCATCGGGGTGGGGCTGCTGCTGCTCGACGGGGTGATCTGGGGTGGGATCGAGGAGCAGACCAGACGCCAGTCGCTCCCCTGGGCGTGGCCCCACGCCGCCATCCTCACTGCTGCGGTGCTCTTCGGCATGCGTCCCGCCCTGGCCGTGGCCTCGGTGCTCGCGGTCGCCAGCTGGTGGGGAGAACTCGAGGTGCGCGGTGGCCAGGACAGCTGGGTCGGCGTGGGCTCGAAGTCGGCGTTGTACTTCCTCGCGGCCATCGGCACCGCCCTCGTGATGCGTCGACTCCGCGAAGCCTCGAGGCAGATCTCCGCGGCGCGCGCCCGCGAGGAGATGGCCGCGACCCTGCACGACGGCGTGCTCCAGACCCTCGCCGTCATCCAACGGCGCAGCGACGACCGCGAACTCGTGGAACTGGCGCAACGTCAGGACCGCGACCTGCGCGCCCACCTGTGGGGTGCCGCGCCGACCGCCGCAGACTCCAGGTTCGTGACCGCCGTGCGAGCGGCCGCGGCCCGCGCCGCCGACGGCTACGACCTGACGGTGCAACCCCTGCTCCCCGACGACCTCCCGACCCTTCCGGCCGACACCGACCGGGCGCTCGGCGGCGCCGTCTCGGAGGCGATCACCAACGCGGCCAAACACGCCGACGCCACCCGGGTCGTGGTCTACGCCGAACCGCTCGACGACGACCCCGACGGCCATCTCGTGTTCTGCTCGGTCAACGACGACGGGACGGGATTCGACATCGACGCCACCCCGGCGGGTCGCGGTCTGCGCCACTCGGTCCACGACCGGATCGCCGCGGTCGGGGGACGGGTCGAGATCGACTCGGCCCCGGGCACGGGTACCGAAGTGAGACTCTGGGTCGGCGGAAGGACCCCGATGTGACCGACAACGATGTGACCGACAACGATGTGACCGACAACGCCGTGACCCACGACCCATGGCCGACCTGACCCCCGTTCGAGTCGTCATCGCCGACGACCACACGATCTGGCGATCCGGCGTGCGCGCCGACATCGGTGAGAACTTCACCGTGGTGGGCGAGGCCGCCGATGCCGGCGAAGCGATCGCCGAGATCGACCGACACCGCCCCGACCTCGTGCTCTGTGATCTCCACATGCCCGACGGCGGCGGCCTCCGGGTCGCCCGCGAACGAGGCGACGCGACCCGCATCGTGATCCTGACGGTCTCCGAAGCCGAACGTGACCTGCTCGACGCCGTCGCCGCCGGGGCCACCGGCTATCTGCTCAAGTCCACCGAGCCCGAGGAGCTCCGCACCGCACTCTGGAAGGCGGCGCAAGGCGAACCCGTCTTCTCACCGTCACTCGCCGCGCTCGTGCTCAGCGAGTTTCGCCGCCTGAAGTCGGCGAGTCCGGCCGAGGGTCTGTCCCCACGGGAGCGGGAGGTCCTCCAGCACGTTGCCCGTGGCCACACGTACAAGGCGATCGGTGCGGAGCTGTTCATCAGCGAGAAGACCGTCGAGAACCATGTGCGCAACATCCTGAAGAAGCTCCACCTCAACCGGAAACAGGAGCTCATCCGCTACGCCCTCGAGAAGGGCATCGAGTAGTCCACCTAGGGCCAGAGGTCACCCACCGTGAACCCGGTCGGGAACGGGTCGGTGTCGTCGACCACGTACTCCGCGAAGGCCGTGATCCAACCCTGGCCGCTGATCTCGGGCACCACCGCCGGGTGGGGGCCGACCGTCGTGACCTCGACCAGGCGACCGGTGAAGGTCGTGGCCAACGGGCCTTCGTAGACGAACTCCTCACCGATCCGGAGTTCGCCGCGGGCATGGAGCACGGCCATGCGGGCCGAGGTACCCGTGCCACACGGGCACCGATCGAGGGCCCCCGTCCAGCTGTCGGGTCGATCCCAGTCGGGTGCCCCGCTCGCGACCGTGACCGCATTGCGACCGTGGGCGTGGGCGAGCGTCGCCGCGCCGTGGAGCTGGCCGATGGACGGTCCGGTCAGCGATGGGTGGAGGGGATGGGCGACGGGATGCTGCTCCGCCGTCGCGACGCGGATCATCTCGCTGATGCGAGCGATCTCCGCGCCGTTGGATGCGGACAGGTCGACGCCCAGCGCGTCGCCGTCGGCGATCGCGAAGAACATCCCACCCCACGCGACGTCGACCGGTACCGTGCCGAGTCCCGGCACGTCGACGGGAACGTCGAGCGCGGCCGCGTACGACGCCACGTTGCGGATCGTGACCCGGGTGACCTTCCCCGCAGCACACTCCGCTCGCACGCCGACCATGCCGGCCGGGGTCTCCAACCGGAGTTCGGTGACCGGCTCGTGCATCGGGAGCCGCCCGGTCTCGAGCAGGGCGGTCACCACACAGATCGTGTTGCTGCCCGACATGGGGGCGTACTCGGTCTGTTCCATGATCACGAACCCCGCGTCGGCGGTCGGGTCGCACGGGGGCAGGACGATGTTGCAGCACAGGGCCGGATAGCCCGACGGCTCGCGCAACATGCGCAGCCGGATCTCGTCGGCGTTGGCTTCCAGCCATCGGGCCTTCGCCAGCATGGTCGACCCGGGCGGGTCGTCGACCCCGTCGACGATCACCCGACCCGGCTCACCCTCGGCGTGGACATCGACCGCGGTGAAGCGTCGGGCGAAGGGCACCGCTCAGCCGCCGAGCGCCCGCGACCGCACCAGATGGTTCCATCCACACGCGGTGCACACCTCGACCACATAGCCCTGGCTGACCGACTTGCGGGCGTCGATGCGGGCCATCTCCTTGTCGCTGGTGACACAGCGGCCGTGCTTCGGCAGGCGGGGGCCGAACACGTAGGTCACCTCGACGAGCCCGTCCTTCTCGCAGACCGGGCACGGGGACGAGAGATCGCTCCCGCAGAACTCGGCGTTGCGGCGCAGCTCGCGCTGGGCGTCGCACACCTGCTCGGTGGAGAGATCTCCGTCGCGCCAGGCCGAGAGCGTCGCCTCCCGCGCCAGGCGGTAGTCGATACCCGCGCCGGCTGCGCCCACCGCGTCGTGGAGGCCGAGTTTCACCGCGTCGAATCCGATCGCATGGCCGTCGAGGGTACCCCTCCGCACCATTGCCGCGTGAGGCGGCAAGACTCGATCCATGGCTCTTCACGATCCCCGGATCCCAAACCCCGATCACTCGCTCGAGTCCGTCGACTTCGGGCCCGGTGTCGGGACCGACGTCGAACGGCGGTTGCTCGGCGAGGTCACGGGGCGGCGCATCCTCGCGGTCGGCTGCGGGCAGGGCCACACCGCCGTGGGTCTCGCCCGGCGCGGCGCCCGGGTCATCGCGATCGACGACGACGTGAGCCAACTCGCCGCCGCCCGAGCCCTGGCCGGGCATCACGAGGTGACGATCGAGTTCCATCAGGCCAAGCCCGCCGAACTCGCGTTCCTGGCCGCCGACCATGTCGACCTCGCCATCGCGA
>JAUIML010000037.1 GCA_030432715.1 Acidimicrobiia bacterium
GGGCACATAGTTGGCGAACCGACCCCGGAGGCCCTTCCGGAGGCCGTACCAGCCGCCGACCGGGTTGTCCGCGGCACGACCCCACGCTTCGACGGTGTCGGGTTTGGCCTCCTTTTGTTCGTCGGCGTTGCCGAGCAGCATCCAGTCGCCGTGCTCCTTCAACATCGCGTGGAGGTCGTCGAGACAGCGCAGGTGGTAGCGCAGCTGCGTGGACCCGACGTCGACCACGAGGGCCGGCGGATCGGCCTCCGGGTCTCGGTAGGCCTCGAACTCGGACTTGCCGGGCGGCGTCGTGAGGATCCAGGGATCGTCCGGTGTGCCGGTGCCCTCGACGTCTTGCATCTCATGCTCCTTGGGGTTTGCGAAGTGGCGGGTCTGGGTGAACCGTACGGGTCTGAACATGACATCTCTTGTCATGATTTGCAGAAACTGCGACACTCTCGCGTGCGCGCCGGTCGACTCGTCTCCCTCATGCTGCTGCTCCAGCGACGCGGCCGGGTCACCGCTCGTGGGTTGGCCGAGGAACTCGAGGTGTCGGAGCGAACGGTGCTGCGCGACCTCGAAGCGCTCTCCGGCGCCGGGGTGCCTGTCGTGGCGTACCGGGGGCGCAACGGTGGGTTCGAGCTGATGGACGGTTTCGACACCGATCTCTCCGGGCCGGAGACGTGGCGGCGCGACGATCGGCGTCCCGGTCGACCTCGCCGCGCCGCGGTGCGGATCTCGCCCGAGGGGCGCCGCGTGGCCGCGGTGCTGGGGCGTCTGCAGCCGCTGCGGGTCCGGAGAGCGGTGGCCCCGGACGCCGCCGGTTGGGTCGAGGCGACGTTCCGGCTCGGCTCGCTCGAGGCTGCGACGGCCGATCTGTTGTCGCTCGGCGACGAGGTCGAGGTGCTCGAGCCGCCGGTGTTGCGCGAGCGGGTCGGTGACGTGGCCCGGCGGATCGCTGCGAGGCACGCTGCCGTGACACCATGAGCCGGTGACCGCGCTCGACCCCGAACTCTTCCTCCCCGACCCCGAGCCGGCCGAGGTGGCCTACACGGTGATCTCGGTCGACGACCACGTCGTCGAGCCACCCCACCTGTTCGAGACCTACATGCCGACGGCCACCAGGGATCGCGGTCCGCAGTTGGTCGAGAACGAGAAGGGCCACCAGCTCTGGGAGTTCGACGGCAACCGCTACGTCCAGATGGGCATGAACGCCGTCGCGGGGCGGCGGCCGGAGTCGGTGCGGATCGAACCCTTCCGCTTCGAGCACATGCGGCCCGGCTGCTACGACGTCGAGGCCCGGATCAAGGACATGGACCTGGGCGGGATCTGGGCCATGCTCAACTTCCCGAGCCAGGTCACCGGCTTCTGCGGGTCGGTCTTCGCGAGGGCGAGCGACCCGGCGGTGGGCCTCGATGCCGTACGGGCGTGGAACGACTGGCTCTTCACCGAGTGGTATCAGCCCCACCCCGACCGGGTCATCCCCGGCGGGATCACCTACCTGGGTGATCCGACCGCCGCCGCGGCGGAGATCCACCGCAACGCCGCCCGGGGGTTCACCTCGGTGACGCTGCCCGAGCGACCCCACGCGATCGGGTTGCCCAACCTCTGGGATCGTGAGTTCTGGGACCCGATCATCCAGGCCTGCGTCGACACCGACACCGTGATCTCCCTGCACGTCGGGTCGTCAGGTCTCCACGAGATCCCCTCCGGCGCACCGGCGATCCAGCTCGGCGCGACCATGTTCGGTCAGCTCTCGCTCGGCGCGTGCGCCGAATGGTTGTGGTCGGAGTATCCGCTGCAGCACCCGACGCTGAAGATCGCGATGAGCGAAGGCGGGATCGGCTGGGTCGCGATGCTCATCGACCGGCTCGACAACATCGTCGACCGCAGTGGTTACGGGTTGGGGTGGGACGAACGCCCGGCCGACGTGCTGCGCCGCAACTTCTGGTTCTGCACGCTCGACGACCCGTCGACCATCCGCACCCGCGACGTGATCGGCGTCGAGAACATCTGTGTGGAGACCGACTATCCGCACGGCGACAGCACCTGGCCCGACACCCAGCAGGTGATCGCCGACGTGTGGGGCGACCTGCCCGCCGACGAACTCCGCATGATCTGCAGTGAGAACGCGGCGAAGCTCTACCGTCACCCGCTTCCCGAGGTCGTGCTCCCGTAGACGTGACGAGTGTCTGACACCGCTGTGACGGCGAAGGCGTTGCCGTCAGCCGTTGGGGAGGAGGACCGTGCGGGCTTCCTTGCCGTCCTTGATGGCGTCGAAGGCGCCCTGGAGGCCGTCGAGCCCGGCGGTGTTGCTGACCAGCTCGTCGAGCTTGAGCTTCCCCTTCATGTAGAGGTCGGCCAGCATCGGGAAGTCCTTGCGGGGACGAGCGCCACCGGCCCGGATGCCCATCAGGTTCTTGTTCTGGTGGAGCTGTTGGAAGCCGTAGGTGACCTCGGCGGTGAGGTCGGGCACACCGACGGCGCAGATGTTGCCGCCCGGACGGGTCATGCTGAGGCAGTCGGCCAGCAGCTTGGTGCTGCCCACGACCTCGAAGGCATGGTCGACCCCGCGGCCGGTCATGGCGATGACCTCCTGGATCACGTCGACCCCCTCCTCGGCGAGGATGAAGTCGGTGGCGCCGAAGTCGGTCGCGAAGGCTTCCTTCTCGGGGATGCGGTCGACGGCGATGATCTGGGAGGCACCGCAGAGCTTGGCCGCCTGGATCACGTTGAGGCCGACACCGCCGGCACCGATGACGACACAGGTGTCGCCGATCTGGAGGTTGGCCCGGTTGAACACCGCGCCGGTGCCGGTCATCACGCCACAACCGATGAGGGCGGCGGAGGTGAGCGGCATCTCCTTGGGAATCGGGATGCACTGGTTCTCGCTGACGATGGTCTCCTGCACGAAGGCCCCGATGCCGGCGAAGTTGTAGAGCGCCTGGTCCCCCTCGCTGTAGGGCTGCGTGAGGTTGCCCATCGACACTGCGCAGTTGCCGGGGTTGCCGCCCTCGCAGTCGGCGCAGTGCCCGCAGTTGCTGAACGTCGACAGGATCACGTGGTCGCCGACGGCGCAGTAGGTGACGGCGCTGCCCACCTCGACCACCACGCCCGCTGCCTCGTGGCCGGGAACCAGCGGTGTCGGCATGTAGTACTTGCCGTGCACACAGCTCAGATCGGAGCCACACACGCCGGCGGCCCTGATCTCGACCCGCACCTGGCGGGGGGCGAGGTCGGGGTTGGTGTGGGCGATGTCGTCGGAGAGACGAACGCTGTCTTCGGTGGTTCCTTCGAGGATGAGTCCCTGCATGTCGTTAGTGTCGCGCAGCACGTCCGGGTTGGTGGAATGCGGGAGGGAATGGGAAATGGAACTCGTCATCGTCCGCCACGCGAGGCCCGAACACATCGAGGACGCGATGGGCGCCGCGGATCCCGACCTGGCCGAGATCGGACACCGGCAGGCCCAGCTCGTCGGTGAGTATCTCGCCCCCGCCGGTATCGACGTGGTCGTCACCAGCCCGCTCGCCCGGGCCCGCCAGACGGCCGCCCCGCTCGCCGGGATGCTCGGCCTGGAGCCGATCGTGGTCGAGGGCGTGGCGGAGTACGACCGGCACGACTCCTCCTATGTGCCCGCCGAGGTCACCCGCCGACTCATCAAGGAGGGCGGGACCGACGAGGCGTGGACCGATCCGTTGAGCGTGCTGGCCGAGGACGAGAAGCACGAGTGGATGCGAGGCGTGCATACCGCCTTCCGGCAGATCATCGTCGACAACTCGGGCCGACGGGTGGCCGTGTTCTGCCACGGAATGGTCACCTCGGTCTGGTTCGCCCAGATGCTCGGGATCGACGACACCCTGCGGTTCGTGCCCGACTACGCCGGCGTGTCGCGGATACTCGCCTCGGGTTCGAGCGGCTCGGTGACCGTGCGAAGCTTCAACGAGACGCATTTCCTGGGCGAGACTCACATTCCCCTCTTCGAGAAGTAGCGCGACCGCGACAAGGAGTCTCCGCATGGAAGCCAAGGGCATCATCTTCACGGCGCTCGACACCGACCACGACAACATCGAGAGCTGGAACCGCTGGTACGACCTCGAGCATCTGCCGCCCAACATCGCCATGCCCGAGATCGCCGGCGGCTGTCGCTATGTCGCGCCTCCCGAACTCCACGAGATCCGACTTCCGGTCGTCGGCACCCATCCCGGGTTCGACAACGGCAAGGGCGTGAACGTCACGATCTACCTCACCGCGGTCGACCCCGGCGATGCCATCGCCGCCATGACCGAGTTCCGCGAGGTGCTCGACGCAGCGGGGCGGATGGAGGGTGCGGGGCGCCGCGCCGTGCGGACCGGCGACGCGATGGACCTCTCGTGGGTGGTCGGCGACCCGGCCCTGCGCCTCGACGATCGCGACGTCCCCCATCTCGGACACACGGGAATCCGGGTGGTGCTCCGACGCGGTGGTGGCGACGATGCCCGATCGGTGGCCGAGGCCGCGGTCGGCGTCGAGGGCGTCCACGGCGTGATGTCGTGCGCGAGCCGCTTCTTCCCCGGACTCGAGGCCGACATCTATCTGTTGTCCGGAGTGACGGCCGACGTGACGCTGGCGATACGAGCGGCCGCTCCCTACGGCGGCGGGGCCGAGATCGTCCTCGACGCCCCCTTCGACGGGATCGCCCCGCTCGACTATTCGTTCGCCGACCGCATCCGGGCCAGCGACCTGCCGGCCGTGCTCGACGTCGACCAGGTGATGCCCGACGACTGAGCCGTTCCCGGTCGCCGCGGTGGCTCAGCCTTCAGGGGCCCGCATCCACGGTGCATCGGCGGCGATGCCGATCTCCTCCCCCTCGCCCGGCCAGGGGTCGGACAGGTTCCACGCCGCGTCGAACGTTCCTATCTGGAGCTGGGTGCCTCTGAGGAAGAGCCACTTCATCTGCTCCTTCTCTTCTGCCGTCGCGTTCGTGCCGGCTTCGTCCAGCCCGTCTCTCACCGAGTGGTGGAGGCGCTCGAAGTAGGGATCGACCCATTGTTCGACCCAGTCGCGTTGGAGGGTGGGAAGTCCCGAGGGAGCCTCGATCCGGTAGCGGCCCCCGAACGTCTCGGCGAACGAGTAGCAGACGTAGAGCGCGGCGCAGAGCTCGCCGAAGTCGCCTTCGTGCGCGGTTCTGACCCAGAAGTTGATGACCGCGTCGCGAGTCGGTCGGGCCGCCCACCTCGTCTTGGCGAACGGTCCCGCGTCGCCCAGCGTCTCCAGCTCGACCCTGCTCGTCTCGGCGCGACGCGCGTACTCCTGCGACAGAGCGACGAACGGATTGTGGACGGGAACCTTCGGGTAGATCATCTTCGTGATGTTCTGGCCGAGATACGGGAGGTCCTGGATCAGCCAATAGCGGAACCGTTCATCGGAGAGTTCCCCGGAAAAGAAGGCTTCGGTCCACGGATGGTGAAGCCAGCGCTCCCAGACCGGTCCGGCGGATTGCTTGCATTCCTCGACAAATGACACGACAGCCTCCAAGGGGCGGATCGACCTGCCTCACCACCGTAAGCGGCGCGCGCGACGCGTTCGCTATGGTGAGCCGCACACCACTTCGAGGACATCCGTGTCCGGGAGGACGACCTCGTGTTGTTTGCAGTGCGCAAGATCCTCGTGTGTGTCGACGAGACGTATCACGATCGTGGTCCGGCTCCGGAGTCGCCCGCCGTGAAGGGGGCGATCGCCGCCGTGGTGAGCAATCCGTACGTGGACCGATACGTGGAGGACCTGAGCCCGGCATCCGACGAACTGCGTGCGCTCGGGGAACGACTCGGGCACCGGCTCATCGACGCGCTCGGCGGGGATGCCGACGCGATCGAGAGCTATGGCAAGGGAGCCATCGTCGGCACGTCGGGCGAACTCGAGCACGGTGCGATGTGGCACATACCCGGCGGTGGCGGCATGCGGACTGCCATCGGACGGGGTGAGGCCATCGTCGCGTCGACGAAGAAGGTCGGCCCGATGGGTGCTCGTCTCGACATCCCGCTCACCCACCTCGCGTGGTCATACGTCGGGAGCCACTACGACGCCATCGAGATGGGCGTCCCCGACGGGCCCCGCCCCGACGAGCTGGTGCTGATGCTCGCGATGGCCACGGGCGGTCGCATCAATGCTCGACTCGCCGGAGGCTTCACCCTCGAGGATCGCGACCGGCCGGACACGCCGGTATGAGGATCGCGTTCATGGGTCTCGGCCGCATGGGTTGGCACATGGCCGCGCATCTGGCCGGGGACGGGCACGGACACGACGTCGTGGTGTTCGACGTGGTCGAGTCGGCCACCGATAGTTGGATTGCCGAGCACCGCGGCTCGGTGGCGCCGTCGGTTGCCGCGGCGGTGGCCGACGCCGAGATGATCATCACCTCGCTTCCTGCCGACGCGCAGGTCCGTCTCGTCATCGGCGAGGCCATCGACGCCGTCGCCCGCGGCGCAGTGTGGATCGACCACTCGACGATCTCCGCCGACGGAGCCCGCGAGCACTGTGCCACGCTCGGCGATCGGGGTGTGGCGTTCCTCGACGCACCGGTGTCCGGAGGCGTCGATGGGGCGCGAAACGGCTCCCTCACCGTGATGGTCGGCGGTAGTCGGGAGGCCTTCACGCGAGCGGAGGGGATCATGACCGCCTACGCCGCCCGGATGACCCTCATGGGCGGGTCGGGGGCCGGTCAGGTCACCAAGATGACCAACCAGATCTGTGTGGTCGGGGTCTGCCAGGCGCTGGCCGAAGGTCTCGACTTCGCCATGAGCGCCGGTCTCGATGCGCATGCGGTCGTCGAAGCCATGCTGCAGGGGTCGTCGACGTCGTGGCAGATGCAGAATCGGGCCGCCCAGATGATCGATGGCGAGTTCGACTTCGGCTTCTCGACGTCGCTCATGCGAAAAGACATCGGGCTCGTGCTCGACGAAGCGCGAGCGATGAACGTGTCGCTCCCCGTGACTGCGCTCGTCAGCCAGTTCCTCGCCGACGTCGATGCGCTCGGGGGCGCCGATCTCGACTGGTGCAGCCTCATGATGAGGCAGCGTCAGTTCGCCCCCGGCCGTCGAGGCTCCGAAACGCCCTAGCGTGGTCGACATCGACGGTGAGCGACTGCTCACGTCCTTGCGCACCCTGCGCGGGTTCGGAGCGACCGGATCTGGTGTGGTCCGGCCGACGTTCTCCGATGCCGACATGGCCGCGAGGCGTTGGCTGCGTCATCAGATGGCGGCCGCAGGTCTCGACGCGACCATCGACGGTGTGGGGAACGTCTTCGGCCGATCGCGCAATCACGGCCCGGCGTTGGTGATCGGGTCGCATTCGGACACCCAGCCTGAAGGAGGCTGGCTCGATGGTGCATTCGGCGTCATGTGCGCCATCGAAGTCGCCCGCTCCTTCGCAGAGGATGCCACGACCGCAGGTCTGGCGATCGACACCGTCGCATGGTCCGACGAGGAGGGCACCTACGCGGACTTCCTCGGAAGCCGGTCGTTCGTCGGCGCGCTCTCTGCCGCCGACATACGGCGTGCCAACACGGCCGGGGAGACCGTGGCCGAGGCGCTCGAACGAGTCGGGCTGCGCGACGCGGCGCGGGTGGGTTTCGAGTCGGGCCGTCACCTCGGCTACCTCGAGGCCCACATCGAGCAGGGGCCCCGTCTCGAGGAGGGCGGCCGTCGGATCGGGGTGGTGACGTCGATCGTCGGCATGCGGGCGATGCAGATCATGTTCACGGGTCAGCAGAATCACGCCGGGACGACGCCGATGGTCCGGCGCAGAGATGCCGGCGTTGCGCTGTTCGAGTACTGCGTTCGCCTTCGCGCGCGGCTCGAGGCGCTGGCCGGGCCGACCACGGTGTGGACGATCGGCAACGCCCGGCTCGAACCCGGGGCGGAGAGCATCGTGCCCGGTTCGGCGTGGTGCAGCCTGCAGTTCCGTGACCCCGACGACCACGTCCTCGACGCGATCGAAGCCGCCGTCGCGCACCTCGCCGCCGAGATGACCGCGGAGGGCCCGGTCGAGGTGTCGGCGTCGTTACGCCGCGACCGGGTACCGCCGGCGGAGATGTCGGTCGAGTTGCGACGCCATCTCATCGCCGCGGCCGAGGCCCGGGTGCCCGGTGCGTGGGTCGAGATGCCGAGTGCTGCCGCGCACGATGCCATGGTGCTGACCGGGACCCTGCCGTGCGCGATGGTGTTCATCCCGAGCATCGACGGCATCAGCCACGACTTCGCCGAGGACAGCGACGACGACGACATCGTCACCGGTTGCCAGGTGCTCGCCGATGCCGCCGCGTCGGTGCTGCGGGGGTGACCGTGCGGGCACCACGGGCGAATCGGCCCGACAGCCTTTCGAAAGTTGCGCCCGTGCTCGCCGAAACGGCGGTGGGGTAGGGTGACGCCCGACCGGACCCGAAGCGAGGTAGCGAGTGACCGATTCGAAGTTCGACGAAGGCATGGCCGCCCGTCGCCGAGTACTCGGCGACGAATATGTCGACCGGGCCTTCGCTGGTGTCGACTCGTTCAACCGAGAGTTCCAGGAGACCGTGACGGAGTACTGCTGGGGTGGGGTGTGGGCGCGGTCGGTGCTCACCGACAAGCAGCGGAGCCTCAACAACCTCTGCATCCTCTCGGCGCTGAACCGTTCGCACGAGTTCCAGACCCACCTTCGCGCCGCGATCGGCAACGGCTGCACCCTCGAGGAGATCCGCGACACGCTCCTGCAGGTGTCGGTCTACGCCGGCGTCCCCGCCGGGGTCGAGGCCTTCCGCCTGGCGCGGGCGGTGCTCGACGATCTCGGGATCGTCCCCGACGAGGTCATGGGTGGGGACCTCCCATGACCTCGATCGATCCGTCCGCACCGGCGGTCGAGCTCGTCGGGGTCGACAAGGTCTTCAACGAGGGGTCGGCCAACGCAGTCGACGCGTTGCAGGGCATCGACCTCACGGTTCGCCGAGGGGAGTTCGTCTCGCTGATCGGGCCGTCCGGTTGTGGCAAGTCGACCCTGCTGCGGGTCGTCGCCGACCTCCTGCCGCCCAGCCGGGGAACCGCGTCGGTCTTCGGGAAACCCGCGCCGCAGGCCCGGCTCGACCAGGACCATGCCATGGCCTTCCAGAAGGCGGGCCTGTTCGACTGGCGCACCGTCCGGGCCAACATCGAGCTCCCGCTGGAGCTCAAGGGATGGTCCAAGGCCGACCGACGGGCCCGCAGCGAAGAGATGCTGCAGCTGGTGAAGCTCGAGGAGTTCGGGTCGCACTACCCGTTCCAACTCTCGGGTGGCATGCAGCAGCGTGTGGCGATCGCCCGCTGCCTCACCTTCGAGCCCAAGCTCTTGTTGATGGACGAACCGTTCGGCGCGCTCGACGAGATGACTCGCGAACACATGCAGGCGGAGCTCCTGCGGATCTACGAGGAGCTCGACACCACCGTCATCTTCGTCACGCACTCGATCGCCGAGGCGGTGTACCTCTCGTCCCGGGTGGTGGTGATGTCACCTCGTCCGGGGCGGATCCATTCGACGATCGACATCGATCTGGGCGAACGCACCGACGCGATCCGCAACGACGCGAGCTTCTTCGAGAAGACAAATGAGGTGCGCAACGCGCTGCGATCCGTCGAGCAGGTCGCGCCCTGACGCCGATCAGTAGTCGCCGGCCGGGTGGTCGGAGCCGAGCATCTCGTCGTAGACGTCGAGGCGCCGGTCGCGTAGCGGTTGGTTGAACGGGTTGCCGTGGCGTTCCGCCCGCGATCCGATGAGGTCGACATCGGCGTAGATGATCTCGGGTCGGTCGCCACTGGCCGGACCGGCGAGTGGCCAACCCGCGTGGTCGACGATGATGCTCTGGCCGATGAACGGTTGATCGCCGTCGGCCCCGACCCGACTTGCCGCCGCGACATAGACCAGATTCGTGTGGGCGTTGGTCATGCACAACAGGTTGGCCATCGCCGGCAGATCGTCTCGCTGCGTGGGGACCGGCACCCAGTTCGACGGCGCACAGATCAGGTCGGCTCCCTGGGCGGCCATGAGTCGGAACGACTCGGGGAACCAGCAGTCGTAGCAGATGTGCATGCCGATCCGGCCGAGCGGTGTGTCGTAGACGGGCACGCCGAGATTGCCGGGCGCGTAGAAGGTCTTCTCGAGGGCCCAGGTGTGGGCCTTGCGGTAGGTGCCGATCAATCCGTCGGGACCCATCAGCACCGCGGTGTTGAACAGGTCGTCACCGTCGCGCTCGGCCACCCCGGCGACCAGATGCACTCCCTCGTCGCGACACAGGGCCAGCCATTGCCGGCACGCCGCGCCCTCGGGCACCGGCTCGGCGACCTCGTGGGCTTGTTCGACGCTCTCGAAGGCCCAGCCGGTGGTCGAACACTCGGGCAGGATCAGGAGGTCGGCGCCGTTGGCGATCGCCTCGGCGCAGGCGACCGCCTGGTCGGCGAGGTTCTGTTGCACGGCACCGAGCACCGGCTCGGTCTGCAGGCAAGCGATGCGAATCATCGTCATGAGACTTCTCTCAGGGGAGTGGATGGGAGATCATCGAGCGAGACCCGCCCGGTGCGCAGCAAGATCGCGAGGCGGTCGGCCGATTCCACCACATGGGCGGCGAGCTCGGGCATCGCGGTGGGGGTCATGCGATAGCTCGGCCCACCGATCCACACCGCGCAGACCATCGTGTCGTCGACCATCACGGGCGCGGCGATCGCGGCCGCCTCCGGATCGAGTTCCTGGAACGCCACGGCATAGCCCCGGCGCCGATTGGTCGTGAGTTCTTCGTCGAGTCGATCTCGTTCGGCCGCGGTGAGCGGCGCCGTGAGTACCTCGGCGGAGCCCGGATCGTGGTGCCAGGTGAGGAACGCCTTGCCGGTCGAGGTGCGCAGGGCCGGAAGTCGGCGGGGGACGGGCTTGCTGGTCTGGCTGATCAGTTGTGGTCCCTCGATCTGCAACACGACCACGACGTCGTGGCCGATGAACAGGTCGATGCCCGCCGTCTCGTGGGTGGTCGAACCCAGGCGGACCAGCTCGCGCCGGAGGAGCTCGATCGACCCGTCGGCATGCACGCGATCGGCCATCAGGGCGATCAGTGCGAACGAGACGCGATACCGGCGTGTCTCGGGATCGACGTCGAGCAGTTCCTGATCGACGAGGGCGCGAAGGATGCGGATGCACGTCGCTTTCGGGATGGCCGACTCGCGTGCGATCTCGCTCAGACCCAGCGGCGCGGGGCTCGACGCGACGAGCCGAAGCACCGCGGCGGTCCGGTTCGCGAGCACCGCCTGTGTCACGCGGGCCGTCCGGAGCGCTGTGCTAGGTTTCCAATGGGCCGTCGGTTCATACAGTGGACCACCCTACCCGACGGGAACCGCCGGGTGGTTTTTCAGAGGGACAGCGCCATGGACGCATTCGAAACCGGGAGTCCCGAGATCGACGCCGATGCGGCGGCGCTGGCCCTCCAGCGGGATCACGATCTGGTGCTGACCTCCTGGTCGACCCAATCGGCGCTCGACCCACTCCTCGTGGCGGGCGGGGAGGGTGCCTGGTTCTGGACCCACGACGGTCGACGGTTCCTCGATTTCCAATCGCAGCTCGTCAACATGAACCTGGGCCACCAACACCCGCGCCTCGTCGAGGCGATCAAGCGCCAGGCCGACAGGATCTGCTACGTGGCCCCGAACATGGCCAACGATGCCCGCAGCGAGCTCGCCGCCCAGTTGGCCGACATCACCCCGGGCAACCTGACCGCCACCTACTTCACGACCGGCGGCGCGGCTGCGGTGGAGAGTGCGATCAAGCTGGCCCGCCACGTCACCGGTCGGGCCAAGGTGGTCTCCCGCAATCGCTCGTACCACGGCGGAACGATGGGCACGATCACGGTCGGCGGCGATCCCCGCCGGTGGGATGCCGAGCCGGGTGGCCCCGGTGTGGTCCGCATCCTCGACCCGTACACCTATCGGTGTCCGGCCGGGCACCCCGATCCGTGTCCGGTCTGCACCGGTGCGCCGCACCTCGAAGAGATCCTGATGTACGAGAACCCCGAGACGGTCGCGGCGGTCGTGCTCGAGACCGTAACCGGCACCAACGGCATCATCTATCCGCCCGACGGGTACCTGAAGGCGATCCGGGCGGTGTGTGACAAGTACGGGATCATGCTGATCCTCGACGAGGTCATGGTCGGGTTCGGCCGTACCGGTACCTGGTTCGCGTGCGACAACTACGACGTGGTGCCCGACATCTTGTGCGTCGCCAAGGGAATCAACTCGGGCTACGTGCCCCTCGGCGCGATGATCGTGAGTGCTCCGATCCGGGACTGGTTGGAGGACAACCGCTTCCCGATCGGTCAGACCTATGCCGGTCATCCACTGGCCTGCGCGGTCGGGGTGGAGTCGATCAAGGTCTTCGAGGACGAAGACATCCTCGCCCGCACGGTCGCGTCCGGCGAGCTCGTGTCGGCTCGGCTGGCGGAGATGGCGGAGCGGCGGCGCTGCATCGGCGATGTTCGCGGCATGGGCCTCTTCCACGGGGTCGAGCTCGTCCGCGATCGGGAGACTCGAGAGCCGCTCGTTCCCTTCCGGGCGACCGGCGATGCCGCGGCGCCGATGAACGCGATCATGCGCGGGGCAAAGGAGCGCGGACTGTTCCTCGCGGCCTACAACAACATCATCCGGCTGGCACCACCACTCATCACCAGCCCCGATGATCTCGAGCTCGGTCTGGAGATCCTCGACGACCTGCTCGGCCTCGTCGACGAGGCGCTCGGCTGATGGCCGCACTGATCATTCGGGGCGGGGAGGTCGTCTGGGCGAGCGGAGTCTTCTCGGCCGACGTGGTCGTCGACGGCGAGAAGATCGTCGGGCTCGTCGAGCCGGGGACCGGCACGGCCGAGCGCGAGATCGATGCGCGCGGGTGCTACGTCCTGCCGGGCGGGATCGACACCCACACCCATCTCGAGAACCCTGCGCTCTCGTTCACGACCGTGAGCTCGGACGACTTCCACACGGGCACGATCGCTGCGGCCGCCGGCGGTACGACGACGATCGTCGACTTCGTCAAGTCCCGCCCGGAGGAATCGATCTACGACGCCTTCCAGACCCGGCGGGCTGTCGCCGAGGAGAAGGTCGTCGTCGACTTCGGGCTCCATCCGATGGTTCCCAGCAACGCGCTCACGGCGGGTTCGATCCCGGAACTGCGGCAGCTCGCCGCCGAAGGTGCGACGAGCTGGAAGTTCTTCATGGCGTACCACGGGATGATGGTCGACGACGCCACCCTGATCGCCGGGTTCCGCGCCGCCGCCGAGGAAGGCGTGCTGCCCATGGTCCACGCCGAGAACGGTCATCTGGTGCAGGACGCCACCGATCGGCTGGTCGAAGCCGGGATGGTCGAGGAACACCACCACCTCGCGGCACACACGCACACGTCCGAACAGGAGGCCGTGCACCGCGCGATCGCGATCGCCGAGTCGGTCGGGAGCGCACTCTTCGTCGTCCACGTGTCGAGCCGCTACGCCGCCGCCGAGATCCAGCTGGCCCGGGCGCGCGCCGTGCCGGTGCACGGCGAGACCTGCCCGCAGTACCTCCTGGCCGCCTACGAGGACTACGAGGGGCTCGGGCACGAGGCCGCGAAGTACCTCTGCTCTCCGCCGATCCGGGAGCGAGCCAACCAGGAGAGCCTGTGGGAGGCCCTGGTGAGCGACACACTGTCGACGATCGGCACCGACCATGCGGCGTTCTGCATGGGTCAGCCCGACGACCTGCCGCCGCAGAAGGGACGTGGTGTCGGCTACTTCCCCGATGTGCCGAACGGCGTTCCCGGTATCGAGGACCGGTTGTCGTTGATCTGGCAGGCCGGTGTCCGTCAGGGTCGCTTCGACGTCAGTCGATTCGTGGATCTCGTCGCGACGCGGCCGGCCAGACTCTTCGGTCTGTACCCGCAGAAGGGAGCGGTCGTGCCGGGAGCCGACGCCGATCTCGTGGTCTGGAACCCGGAGCTGCGGCGCACGGTCCGGGCAGCCGACCAACACATGCGCACCGACTACAACCTCTACGAGGGCACCGAGATCGTCGGGGGTCCGACCCACGTGTTCTCACGGGGCGAGTTGGTCGTCGAGCACGGCGAAGTGACAGCCGAGCGTGGTCGGGGTCGCTATCTGCCGCGGGCCCGCCCTCTTGCGCCCACGACGGGTGCGCGATGACCGCGATACCGCTCGGCGTGCACCTCGGGGAGCGGCTCACGCTCGACCAGACCTGGTGGCAGGCAGAGTTCGCCGACACGCACGGATTCGAATCGGTGTGGGTTGCCGAGGGACGCCTGGCTCGAGACGGCATCGTGCCGGCGGCGGTCATCGCGTCGCGCACGCAACGGGTCGGCGTGGCCACCGGCGTCGTCAACAACAAGAGCCGCAACGCTGCGCTGATGGCCGTGACGTTCAAGACGATCGACGAGATCGCCCCCGGTCGCGCGATTCTCGGCATCGGCGCGTGGTGGGAGCCGATCGCGTCCAAGGTCGGCACACCGGTCGAACGGCCGGTCACCGCGATGCGGGAGTACGTCGGCGTGCTCCAGGCCTTCTTCCGCAATGAGCTGGTCAGCTTCTCGGGCGACTTCGTGCACATGGACGGAGTCCGGTTCGACAGCATGTACCACGAGAACAAGCCGATCGACGTGCCGATCTACTTCGGCTCGGTCGGACCCCAGATGCTGCAACTCGCCGGCGAGATCGCCGACGGGGTGAACCTCGACTTCCTGCTGCCGGTGTCGTATCTCGAGCGTGCGCTCGCCGCGATCGACAAGGGGATCGCGAAGCGCACCGATGGCCGTGACCGGATCCACGTCACCCAGATCATCGCGTGCAGCGTCGACGACGACGATCCCGACGAGGCTGTCGACGCCTGTCGCGCGTTCCTCACCCAGTACCTGATGCAGCAGCCGCACATCGCCGAGCACTGTGGGGTCGAGCCGGAGCTCGTCGAGCGCATCAAGGAGGTCGCAGGCTGGCCCGCGACCCCCGACGACGTCCGGCGGGCGATGCGGCTCGTGCCGACGTCGCTCGTGCACGAGGTGACGGCGTGCGGCCGCGCCGGCCAGGCCTTCGAGAAGCTTCTGGAGTTCCACGCTGCCGGGGTCGAGCTGCCGCTGATCTCCACTCACGGTGACAAGGAACAGACCCTCCTTGCGTTGGCGGCTGCCGCCGGGAAAGGCTGAGCACGAGTGGACTCTCCCTGCGGTGTTGCCGCAATCCAGCTTCGGCCGACCGCCGACCGGACGCAGAATCTGCGCGAGGCCGGTGAGCTCATCGACGAAGCCGCGGCGCTCGGTGCCGAGATCGTCGTCCTTCCCGAGATCTTCTCCGCGCCCTTCGTGGCGGCGGAGATCGACCCGACCTACTTCGACTGGGCCGAAGAACTCGACGGTGCCTCCAACACGATGGTCGCAGACCGGTCGGCGGCGCACGGGATCGCCATCGTCTCGTCGATCTTCGAGGCCGGCGCGACTCCCGGCGTGTACCACAACACCGCCAGTGTGTTCGTGAACGGTGAGGCGGCGGTGCACTACCGCAAGTCGCACCTGCCGTTCTCCAACGGCTTTCCGGAGAAGTACTACTTCCGGCCGGGTGAGTCGCCGCCGCCGGTGGTCGACGTCGGGCCGACCAAGGCGGGTGTCATCATCTGCTACGAGCGCCACTTCCCCGAGCTCGGGCGTCTCGTCGCGCTGGGTGGCGCGTCGGTGATGTGCGTGCCCGTCGCATGCGCGAGCGCGCCGACGAAAGAGGTCTTCCAGCTCGAGCTGCGCGCCCACGCCGTGTTCAATTCCATGTTCGTGGTGTGCGCCAATCGCGTCGGGCTCGAGGGGTCGGCCGAGACCGGCAAGGAGTACTACGGACTCAGTGCGATCTATCAACCTGACGGCGAAATTGTGTCTCAGGCCGGCACGCAGGACGCTGAGGTAGTGTTCGCGCACGTCGATCTCGCCAGCGTTGCCGAACGTCGACAGAGGCTTCCGTTCCTTCGTGATCGAAGGCCTCGGCTCTACACCGATCTCGTCGAGGAATCCTCGACATGAGAGACACCAAGTCCCTGGAGGGAACATGAGAGACACCCGTACATCACGCTGGCGCCTGGTACTGGCGCTGTTGCTCAGCTTCGCGCTGTTCGCCGTCGCCTGTGGCGACGACTCGGAGGACGAGGGCGCCGGCGACGGCCCGTCGAGCGACGAGCTGACCCCGATCTCGCTGCAGCTGCAGTGGTTCACGCAGGGCCAGTTCTGCGGCTACTACGCCGGTATCGAGCAGGGTTACTACGCCGATCGAGGCCTCGATCTCACCATCATCGAGGGCGGCGTCGACATCGTCCCGCAGACCGTCGTCGCGAACGGTGACGCCGACTATGCCGTGTCGTTCACGGTGCGCGGCCTCGCCTCCCGCGAGAATGATGCCGACCTCACCCAGATCGCCCAGGTCTTCCAGCGCTCCGGTACCCGCCAGGTCTCCTGGGCGGATTCCGGGCTGAACAGTCCCGCGGACTGGGAAGGCAAGAAGATCGGCAACTGGGGCTTCGGCAACGAGTTCGAGCTGCTGGCGGCGATCCGCCAGGCCGGGCTCGATCCCGAGACCGACGTCGAGCTCGTCCAGCAGCAGTTCGACATGGTGGCGATCACCAATCGTGACATCGATGCCGCCATGGCGACCATCTACAACGAATATGCCCAGATGCTCGAGACGGTCAACCCCGAAACGGGCGAGCTGATCCAGCCCGAGGAACTCCACGTCCTCGACTACAACGATCTCGGTGTGGCGATGCTCCAGGACGCCCTGTGGGCCGACACGAACCGGCTCGAGGAAGAGGAATTCCGAGCCCAGACGGTCGACTTCCTCGCCGCCTCGATGGAGGGTTGGATCTACTGCCGCGACAATCTCGAGGAAGGCGTCCAGATCGTCCTGGACAACGCCCCGATCCTCGGTGAAGGTCACCAGCGCTGGATGATCAACGAGGTCAACAACCTGATCTGGCCGTCCCCCGACGGCGTCGGCATCCTCGACCCCGATCTCTACCAGCAGACCATCGACGTCGCCGTGGAGTTCGAGATCCTCGCCGGCCAGCCGGACGAGGAAGCCACTCGTTCCGACCTGATGGAGGAAGCCCTCGCCCAGCTCGAGGAGAAGGGGCTCGACGTGACCGGTGCCGACTACGCGCCGATCGACGTCGAGCCCACTCCCGGCGGCGAGTGATCCCCGTCAGTCCCGACAACGAGTGAACACCGAGCGGGTCCCGCCGATGTCCGTACAGGACGCGCTGTCGTGAACCGACGGATCATCGACGGGGCCCTCCGGGTCGTCCCGGCGGCGGTGGCCATCGTGGGGCTTTGCGGCCTCTACGAGGGCTACCGCCGCATGGGGATCGCGACCGATGACAAATGGCCGGTCATCGGTGGTGACCTCCCGGTCAAGACCAATGCGATCACGATGCCGGCGCTGTCCGACATCGTGGCGCGTTTCTTCGAGCCCCAGCAGCGGCGCAGTGGCACGACCGTGCTCGAAGCCGTGCTGCAGGGCTCGTGGTACACCTTGCGCATCTCGCTCGCCGGATTCGTGATGGGTGCCCTCATCGGCATGGCGTTGGCGATCGTCATGCTGCGTTCGAAGCTGCTCGAGAAGGGGATCCTCCCGTGGATCATCGTCTCGCAGACCATTCCGCTCCTGGCCCTCGCCCCCGTCATCGTCACGTGGGGCAACCGCATCGAGTTGGTCGACTGGCAACCGTGGATGTCCGTGTCACTCATCGCCACCTATCTCACGTTCTTCCCGGTGGCGGTCAACGGGCTGCGCGGCCTCCAGTCGCCGCCGAATCACTCGATCGAGTTGATGGACTCCTATGCCGCCACGCGACGTCAGACCCTGCTGAAGGTGCGGCTTCCCGGCGCGGTGCCGTTCCTGGTTCCCGCCCTCAAGCTCGCCGCGGCGGCGTCGATCATCGGGTCGATCGTCGGTGAGATCTCGATCGGGTTGAGCGGTGGCGTGGGCCGCCTGATCCTGGCCTACGCCCAGCAGGCACAGACCGACCCGCCGAAGATGTATTGCGCGATCATCGGCGCCGGCCTGCTCGGGCTCGTGTTCACTTCCGCGGTCGGCAGTCTCGAGCGACTGATGCCCGGTTCCCGTCATCGTTCGGAGATGTCGCTGTGACCGGCAGTCGATTCTCGGACCGGGCCGCGACCATCCTGGTGCCCCTGGTGTTCGGTGCCGTGTTCCTCGGGGTGTGGGAATGGCTCGTGCGGGCGTTCGACAACAAGCAGTTCCTCCTGCCGAGCCCGTCGTCGATCTACACCGCGGTGGGCGACAACTGGGGTCGCATCTGGAACGGTGTCGAGGTGACGGGCGGCAACGCCGTCTACGGCCTCGTCGTCGGGTCGATCCTTGCGGTGTTCGCGTCGTTGATCGCTTCGCGGTGGGGCTGGTTCAGCGACATCGTCACTCCGATCGCGTCGGGCATGGTCGCGGTGCCGATCGTGTCCTTGGCGCCGGTGTTCAACATCTGGTTCGGGTCCACCGACCCGTTCTCGCGGCGCCTCGTCGTGATCGTGGTCGTCTTCTTCCCCGTGTTCTTCAACGTCACCAAGGGGCTCACCCAGGTCGATGCCGTCCACGTCGAACTGATGCGCAGCCAGGCGGCATCACAGTGGTCCGTCATCCGGCGGGTGCGCATTCCCAACGCCTTGCCGTTCCTGATGTCGGCGCTGCGCCTGGCCAGTTCGTTGGCCATCATCTCCGCGATCGTGGCCGAGTACTTCGGCGGCACCCAGGGGTCCCTCGGTCAGCTGATCACCCAGAGCGCCGGCTTGTCGCGCTACGACACCGCGTGGGCCGCGGTGCTGGGCGCGAGCGCGGTCGGCATCGCGATGTTCGTGGCCGTGGCTGCGCTCGAGTGGGTCGCCATGCCGTGGCGCCGTGAGCGCACCGGCGCCTGAGCGTCTCGCGACCCGTCAGCGGCTCAGGGCCGGAATGATCCGCTGGCCGTAGGCGTTGAGGGTCTCGTCCTTCTGGTCGTGCATGAGATAGATCGCGAACTGGTCGACGCCCAGGGCCTCGAGTGCCCGCAGCTTTTCGATGTGTGCGTCCTCGTCGCCGAGGATGCAGAAGCGGTCGACGATGTCGTCGGGTACGAAGTCGGTGTGGTCGTGGCCCGCCTTGCCATGGCCGGCGTAGTCGTAGCCCTCGCGGCCCTTGATGTAGTCGGTGAGCGCGGTGGGCACCGCACCGGAGTCGCCATAGCGCTCGACGATGTCGGCCACGTGGTTGCCCACCATGCCCCCGAACCAGCGGCACTGGTCGCGCTGGTGGGCGAGGTCGGTGCCGACATAGGCCGGTGCGGCCACACACATGTAGAGGTCGTCGGGGTCGCGCCCGGCGTCGGCAGCCGCGGCGCGCACGGCGGTGATCATCCATTCGGCGAGATCGAGGTCGGCGAGCTGGAGGATGAAGCCATCGGTCTCGCGGCCGCACAGGTCGAGCGCTTTGGGGCCGTAGCCCGCCATCAGGATGTCGAGCTTCGAGTCCTTCGCCCACGGGAAGTGCTGCTGGGTGCCGTTGTAGGTGACCTCGCGCCCCTCCGCCAGCTCCTTGATCACGTGCATCGATTCGCTGAGGGTCGTCAGCTTGGTGGGGGTGTGGCCGAGCACCCGCATGGCCGAATCGCCGCGGCCGATGCCGCAGACCGTGCGATTGCCGAACATGTCGTTGAGCGTTGCGAAGTGCGAGGCGGTGACGGTCCAGTTGCGGGTGCCGGGGTTGGTCACCATGGGGCCGACGATCATGCGGTTCGTGGCCGACAGCATCTGGCTGTAGATCACGTAGGGCTCCTGCCACAGCACATGGCTGTCGAAGGTCCAGCCGTGGCTGAAGCCGAGCGTTTCGGCTTTCTGGGCGAGGTCGACGACCCGCCAGGCGGGTGGGTCGGTCTGCAGAACGACGCCGAAGTCCATGGTGTTGGTCTCTTTTCGTCTCGAGCTAGTGGTTGGTCGGGAAGCCGAGGTTGACGGCACTGCCGGCCGGGTCGGGCCAGCGACTCGTGATCACCTTGGGGCGGGTGTAGAAGTGGAAGCCCTCGGGCCCGTACATCGTCGTGTCGCCGAAGGCCGAGTCCTTCCAGCCGCCGAACGAGTGGTATCCGACGGGGACGGGGATCGGCACGTTGATACCGACCATGCCCGCGTCGGCGTCCTCCTGGAAGCGGCGGGCGGCGCCGCCGTCGCGGGTGAAGATCGCGGCACCGTTGCCCCACGGGTTCGTCGAGATCAGGTCGACGGCTTCCTGGTAGGTGTCGACGCGCACGACGCACAGGACCGGCCCGAAGATCTCTTCGCGGTAGACGCTCATGTCGGTGGTGACGTGATCGAGCAGCGTGACGCCGAGGAAGAACCCGTCGTTGTCGAACGCGGCGGAACGGCCGTCGACCACCACGGTCGCCCCCGCGTCGGCACCGGCGCCGATGTAGCCCGCGACCTTGTCCCGGTGCGCCTCGGTGATGAGTGGCCCCATCTCGGAGGCGGGGTCGGTGCCCGGCCCGATCGTGAGCTTCTCCATCCTGACCCTGATGGCATCGACCAGTGGATCGGCGACGTCGCCCACGGCCACGGCGACCGAGACCGCCATGCAGCGCTCGCCGGCCGAGCCATAGGCCGCCGACACGGCCGAGTCGGCGGCGAGATCGATGTCGGCATCGGGGAGCACGACCATGTGGTTCTTGGCACCGCCGAGCGCCTGCACCCGCTTGCCGTGGCGGGTGCCCGTCTCGTAGACGTAGTGCGCGATCGGGGTGGACCCGACGAAGCTCACGGCCTTCACGTCGGGGTGTTCGAGCAGTCGGTCGACGGCAACCTTGTCGCCCTGGACGACATTGAAAACGCCT
>JAUIML010000038.1 GCA_030432715.1 Acidimicrobiia bacterium
CTACTACGCGGAGGCGTTCGGTGCCGAGGTCCACCATCGTGAGATCGTCGAGTCGGATGGTGTCGAGGAAGCGCTCATCAAGGTCGCCGACAGCTACATCCAGCTCACGGCGGCCACCAACGACGACTCGCCGATCGCGAAGTATCTCGCCAAACGAGGCGAGGGTCTGCACCATGTCGGCTACCGGGTCGACGACTGTGCCGCAGCACTCGCCCGGATGGTCGAGGCCGGCGCCACGCCGATCGACAAGGCCCCCCGGCCGGGTTCGCGGGGTACGACCGTCGCCTTCGTCCACCCCAAGGGCAGCTTCGGCACCCTCATCGAACTCGTCCAGGAGTAACCCGTCACACCGGTGTCAGACACTCGTCACAGGGTGGCCTCGGACCCGCGTCAGAGGGTGACGATTCCGGTCGGGGTCAGGATCGTCGCGGCCAGTCGCCTGTCGCCCCGTTCCACGTCGACCGGCACTGCGTACTCGGCGAGGCGACTGCCCACGGCCGGATCGGGATGGGCCAGTTCGAGCGCCATGAGGTCGCAGCCCGGAGCAGCCGTGGCGGCCGGTGTGTCACCCGGCCACTCGATGAGGAACGGCAGGACGCCGTCGCCATCGGCCGGCGGCGCAGTGAGGCGCCACCGCAGCACATGGCCCGACGGCGTCGTGCGTTGCATCTCGAAGGCGTCACCGGGCTCCACGCCGCGACTCCGGGCCCACTCGATCCACAGATCGATTCGCGGAACGCCGGCCGCCCAGGTGACGAGGGTCGGCTCGTCGAGTTCGTCGATGCCGAACGGCCGGGGACCGGCAGGGTCGGGCTGATCCGGATCGGGGCCGACCACCTCGAGGTACGTCGAGCCGCCGAGCGAGAGCAGCACGTTGCGCGAGCCGAGCCCGTCGTGGCTTCCGCCGATGGTCGGCTCGACCCCCCATCCGCTGCGGATCTCGGCCACCGTGGCGTCGAGATCGGGTGTGGCGAAGACGAGATGGTCGATCGTCGCCTCGAGCCGGGCGGCACGGTTGATCGTCGGGTCCTTCGGGCGCCCGCCGAGGTCGACGGCGACCAGGCCGCGAGCGTCGGCGAGGGTGTCGTTGCGGGCGATCTTGGCCGAGCGACCGTCGGCCAGCAGGAAGCGTCCGCGTACACCGGCCTTGGCCCGGGCGATGCGGTCGGGGAACCCGACGGCGAGCGCGGCGCCGATGTCGCGGGTGTCGACCGGGCCCGACTCGATGCCCTGTCGACGGGCGAGGTCGTGGGCCCGGTCGCGGACCTGGCGCAGGGCCCGACCGTCGGCGTCGCCATGATGCCGATCGCGGTCGAGCACCAGCAGCAGTCGTTCCTCGAGGTCGGCCGGGAGTTCCGAGGGTCGCCCCCGCAACACGTCACGGTCCTCGAGCAGGGCCGTGAGGAGGCACGACAGCCAGGGGTGCCGCGACTCCACGATCATCCGGGCCAGGCGGGGGTGGGCGGGGACGCGGGCCATCCACAACCCGAGCTCCGTCGGGTGTCCGTCGGCGTCGAGCGCCCCGAGTCGCCGGAGCGTGGCCACACCGTCGGCCCAGTGCTCGGCCGGCGGCTGATCGAGGAAGGGAACGGTGGAGGGGTCGGTGATGCCTCGCTGGGCCAGGTCGAGCACGAGGTCGGCGAGCTCGACCTCGGTGATCGCAGGTGGCAGGAACGGCCGTCGACTGCCGTGCTCGACCTTCGACCACAAGCGGATGGCGACGCCGGGGCCGGTGCGCCCGGCGCGGCCGGCCCGCTGTTCTGCCGAGGCCCGCGAGGTGGTGACGGTGTGCAGTGCCGTCATCCCCGTGCGGGTGTCGTGACGGGGCACGCGGGCGAGCCCGGCGTCGACGACCGAACCGATGCCCTCGACGGTGAGGCTGGTCTCGGCCAGGTCGGTGGCGAGCACGACCCGACGCATCGCCCGGGGAACGAGGGCCGCGTCCTGCTCCGCGGCCGGAAGCGAGCCGTGCAGGGGCATCACCGCGGGGCCGTCGGGCCCGAGCCGACCGCTGATCTCGCGCTCGGCGCCCCGGATCTCGCCGACCCCCGGCAGGAACACCAGCACGTCGTCGTGGCCGCGCAGCGCTTCGTCGACCGCCCGGGCCACCGCGGGGACCAGCGGGTCACGTCGCTTGCGGGGTCGCCACTTGATCTCGACCGGATGTGTGCGACCCACCGACGAGATCACCGGTGCCGGGGCACCGGTGCCCAGCAGCTCGGCGACGGCCGCTCCGTCGATCGTGGCCGACATCACGAGCAGTCGGGCCCGGAGGTCGTGGTGGCGGCGAGAATGGAGGGCCAACGCGAGTCCGGTGTCGCCCGGCAGAGAGCGCTCGTGGAACTCGTCGAAGACGACCAGACCCACCCCGGCGAGTGCGGGGTCGTTCACCAGCCGGGCGGTGAGCACTCCCTCCGTCACGACTTCGATTCGGGTGGCGGGACCGACGCGGCGGTCGTCGCGGGTCACCCAGCCGACGGTCTGCCCGGGCTCCTCGCCCAACAGGGAGGCCATGCGTCGCGCCGCGGCCCGAGCGGCGACCCGGCGCGGTTCGAGCAGCACGATCCGGTCGTCGCCCAACCACGGCTCGTCGAGGAGGCGGAGGGGGACGACGGTGGTCTTGCCGGCCCCCGGCTCGGCCTGCAGCACCGCATGGCCGGGACCAGCCAGCGCGGCGCGCAGCTCGTCGATGACGTCCTCGACGGGCAGGTCGGTGGGGGGCAACGGCATGGCACGCATCATGACGCGTGGACGACCTGGGTGTGCGAGGCTCCGGCAATGGTTGGAGGAACATGAAGGTCCACCTGGTCGACGGCACCTACGAGCTGTTTCGTTTCCACTACGCGCCGTCGAACCGGGATCGCCGGCTCGGGGCGCAACGAGGGGTGCTCAACACGGTGCTCGACCTGGTCGCCGGTGGCGCGACCCACATCGGGATCGCCACCGACCACGTGATCGAGTCGTTTCGCAACGACCTCTACGACGGCTACAAGGACGGCAGCGGGGTGGAGCCGGATCTGCTGGCCCAGTTCCCCGAGGTCGAGGAGTTGCTGGAGCTGGCCGGCTTCACGGTCTGGCCCCAGGTCACGCACGAGGCCGACGATGGCATGGCTGCCGGCGCGGCGATGGCGACGGCCGATCCGAGGGTGGAGCAGGTGATCATCTGCACCCCCGACAAGGACCTGGCCCAGTGCGTCACCGCCGACGGTCGCGTCGTGCAGCTCGACCGCCGGCGAGACGTGATCTACGACCGCGCCGGGGTCATCGAGAAGTTCGGCGTGCCGCCCGAGTCGATCCCGGACTATCTCGGGGTGGTCGGCGACACCGCCGACGGGTTCCCCGGTCTCCAGGGGTGGGGCGCCAAGTCGGCGGCCAAGATCCTCACCCGGTTCGGCCACATCGATCAGGTGCCCTTCGACGTCGCCGAGTGGGACGGCGTCGACGTCCGGGGCGCGGCGAAACTCGCGGCCACCCTGCGCGACAACTTCGAGGACGCGCTGTTGTTCCGGCGCATCGCCACCGTCGATCTCGACGCGCCGGTCAGTGCGTCGGTCGACGAGATGGTGTGGACGGGCCCCGCCGAGGGCTTCGACGAACGCTGTGCCGAGATCGGTGCTGAACGTGTGGCCCGGCGGGCCCACGAGCTCTTCGAGAGGTACGAGGTCTGACATGGATCCCGACAAGGCAGTGACGATGACGGCCGAGCTCGACCCGTCCCTCGCCGGCCGATTCCGCTTCATCTTCGAGATCGACCGCTTGAAGCTGGTCCTGCGGCGCAACCTGCTGACCGACGGCTCGCGCAACGAGAACAGCGCTGAGCACTCGTGGCACCTCGCGATGGTGGCGATGGCCATGGCACCCCACGCGAAGGAGCCCGTCGACATCGAACGGGTGATCCGCATCCTCCTCGTGCACGACATCGTCGAGGTCGACGCCGGCGATGTCGACATCTACGACGCCGCCGGTCGCAAGGCCAAGGAGGCCGAAGAGGTCGCGGCAGCCGACCGGATCTTCGCCCTCCTGCCGGAACCCGAGGCCACCGAGCTGCGGGCGCTCTGGGACGAGTACGAGGCCCGGGCCACACCCGAGGCCCGCTTCGCCTACGCCTGCGACCGGCTCCAGCCGCTCCTGCTCAACCTCGCCGGCGGCGGGGCCACCTGGCATGCCCGCGGCGTCACGTCGTCGCAGGTGAAGGCCATCAACGGTGCGATGGCCGACGGGCTCGACGCCGTGTGGCCGATCGCCGAACGGCTCATCGACGAGGCGGTCGCCGACGGTTCGCTGAACCCCTGATCGCCCGGCCGCGGGCGATCGGATGGATCAGGCGGTCAGGTCGCGTTCGGCCACCAGGACGCCGTCGAGGTCGGCCGCGACCCAGTCGCCGGGCCGGATCGTCGCCCCGCAGAAGGTCACCACCACGTCGCGATCGCCGAGGCCCCGCTTCTCCGTTTTGCGCGGGTTCGTGCCGAGCGCGTGGATAGCGAGGTCGGTCTCGCCGAGGATCGCCGCGTCGCGCACGGCGCCGTAGACGAGGATGCCCGACCATCCGTTGGCCGCGGCCTCGGCGGCCAGTTGGTCGCCGACCACGGCCCGCCGTCGCGAGCCGCCGGCGTCGATCACCAGCACCTTGCCGTGCCCGTCCTCGGCCACGGCCTCGCGGACGAGGGTGTTGTCCTCGAAGATCTTGAGCGTGACCGCGACACCGGCCATGCGGTCCCGGCCCCCCAGAGAGAGGAAGACGTCGTCGAGCACGGTCAGGTCGGCGTCGTGGTCGTCGCACAGGTCGGCGGTCGCCGGAAGAGAGAGTTCACCCATGGGCGGCAGTCTGGCAGACGATCTACGGTCGTCCCATGAGTACGAACCTCCGCCTCTACCAGGCTGGCCTCTACACCATGAACGCCGTGGTGGTGCGGGTCGATCCGAGTCGGTGGGACGAGCCGAGCAAGTGCGCCGAGTGGACGTGCCGGGAAGTGCTCGGGCACTCGATCTGGCACACCCGTTCGATCGCGGCCGCGTGCGGCACGGGCGAGCCACCGGCGGAGCAGCCCGAGGCCGAGGTCGCCGGGCCCGACCCGTTGGCAGCCTGGGTCGATGCCCGGGATCGTGTGCTCGTCGGACTCGACCAGCCCGGCGTACTCCAGACGGAGGCGCCGGGGCCGTTCGGGCCGATGACGATCGACGACCGTCTCCGGCTCGCAGCGTCGGACGTCTACACCCATTCCTGGGACATCGGCGCCGCGGTCGGTGTCGATCCGGTGCTCGACCCGGGCGTCGCGGCCGAGCTGCTCCCCGGCCTGACCGCGGTCGGCGACGGGCTCCGTCGCCCCGGGCTGATGGGAGCGGAGGTGGTGCTCGACGGCGCCGCGTCGGTGGTCGATCGGTATCTCGCGTTCTCGGGCCGGGATCCGCGCCGGCGGTAGACGATCATCCCTCGGCCGCGAGGACGTCGCTGATCCCGATCGGCGCCGCGGTCTCGAGCTGGTCGTACCCGCACGATGCCGGGTCGCGGTCGGGCCTCCACCGCACGAAACGCGTGGTACCGCGGAAACGCCCGTTGAGCACCGCTTCGTACTTGACCTCGGCGACCAGTTCGCAGGTCATCGGCACCCATGTCGCGGTGTCGCGGCCCTGGCTCCAGCGGTTGGGCGCCCCCGGCATCAGGCCGTCGTCGTGCGCCTCGGGGTTCATCCACTCCGACCACGGATGCTCGGCCGGATCCTCGAGGACGTAGGGCGCGAGCATCTCCACGAGTTCGGCCCGCAGGCTCGCCTTGAAGCTCGACGCAACGCCCATGTGGTGCAGCCGACCGTCGTCGTCGTGGAGACCGACCAACATCGACCCCACGCCCTCACCGTCCTTGTGGAGTCGGTAGCCGGCCACGACCACATCGGCCGTGCGGGTGTGCTTGACCTTGTACTGGGTGCGCTTGTTGGGCATGTAGGTGCCGTCGCGGGGCTTGGCGATCAGCCCATCGAGCCCGGCGCCTTCGAACGTCACGTACCACTCGTGGGCGATCTCACGATCGAGTGTCGAGGGCACGAGATGGATCGGCGGTTCGAAGGCGGCACCGATGGCCTCGAGCACCTGACGGCGGTCGCGGAACGGTTCGTCGGTGAGGTCGGTGTCGTTGACCGCGAGCACGTCGAAGGCGACGAACTCCGCGGGCGTCTCCTCGGCCAGACGGTTGACCCTCGACTCGGCCGGGTGGATCCGTTGCTGGAGGGCGTCGAATCCGAGATGGTCGTCGACCGTCACGATGATCTCTCCGTCGACCACGCATCGTTCGGGGAGACACGCCTTGAGCGGCTCGATCAGCTCGGGGAAGTACCGGGTGAGCGGCTTCTCGTTGCGCGAACCCAGGTACACCTCGTCGCCGTCGCGGAAGACGATGCAACGGAAGCCGTCCCACTTCGGCTCGAACGCGAGATCCCCGATCTCGGGGATCCCGTCGACGGCCTTGGCCAGCATCGGCTTCACGGGCGGCACCACCGGGAGATCCATCGCGGGATCCTACGCGGGGGCGGCGCCGTCGGACTCGGCCGAGAGGCGGCGTCGCTCGGCACTGCGCCGGTTCTTGAGTCGCAGTGCCGGTTGCTCGATCCATCGCCACGAGATGGCAACGATCGCGGCGGTGCCTCCCAGCGCGACGATCACCCGGGCGGCTTCCGGCCAGTCGCCGGCCCAGCGCACGACTGCGGCGAGGACGACGACATGCCACAGGTACACGGCGTACGACACCCGTCCGACGACGCGCAAGGGAGCCAGCCGCAGGGGTGCGCTCAGCCAGGTCTTCGGCCCGAGTGTGGACCAGATCACGGCGGCGGTGGCAACGGCAAAGAGGGTGTATCGGCCTCGATACAGCTCCGGGGACGACACGGCGTCGTTGGCGACGATCCAGCCGATCGTCGCGATCCCGGCGAGGCCGACGATCGGGGGCCCCGTCCGCGGGATGAGGCCGCGGATCCAGAGCTGCGCGAGCACGGCGCCGACGAGCAACGAGTCCCCCCGACTCCAAAGATGGGTGTACAGCGAGATGATGCGGCGGAGGTCGGCCTCGAAGGCGTTGAACCGGTAAGCGGCGATCAGCGCGATGAGCGCGATGATGACGGCGACGACGGCGCCGTTCCGTCGTCTCGCTGCGAGGCCGAGTCCCATCGCGAAGGGCCAGACGAAGTAGAACTGCTCCTCGACCGACAGCGACCAGAGGTGGCGGGTGGCCTCGATGGTGGGCTCGTCGAACCAGTTGAGGTGCAGATTGTTGAAGAAGAACGCGGTCGAGAGGATCGACGTCGCGATGAGCGACGCCGACTCGCCGATGACGATCGCCCACCCGACAGCACCGAGAAGGAAGAAGCCGAGCGCCGGCAGCAGGCGGAGCACACGTCGTTCGTAGAACGCTCGGAAGTCGATCCGGTCGTATCGGTGGTGTTCGTTGAGCAGCAGCGACGTGATCAGAAAGCCGCTGAGGACGAAGAACATGTCGACCCCGAGGAACGCGCCGTGGACCCATGGGGGCGGTTCGTCGATGATCCCCGTGCTGTGGAAGAACAAGACCAGGATGACCGCGATGCCGCGGATGCCATCGAGCGCAGGCTCGGTCGCGAGCGTGCGCCATCCCTCGGTGGCCGACCCGGTCTCCCGGGAGGTGGTCGTCATACCCGCTCGAGAGTACCGACTGCGCTGGCCGGCATCGGCTTCACGGGCGGCACCACCGGGAGATCCATCGCGGCCACACTAGGGCGGCGAGATTCCCTGATGCCGGGCCATCCAATGCCGATCGGAGTCCCATGCGGCGCTTACTGCTCCCCCTGGTCTGTCTCTCCCTGTTGTCGGCGGGCTGCGGCGACGACGAGGGCTCGAGCGCCGATGGGACGTCCACTTCGACCTCGACGGTGCCCATCACGACCTCGACCTCCCGGTCGACGACCGCGAGCACCACCACTCTCGAGCCGCAGGGAATGTGCGGAGACCTCGTACCGGTCGTGACCGACGAGGGCACGACGTGTGTCGACCCCGATGCGCCGGTGACCACGACACCCGCCCCGTCGGAGCTCGAATGGCCGGGCGCCGACTTCTGGGAAGGCACGATCCCGCCGCTGTTGGTGGCCGACGGGACGCTCGTGTCGTTGCTGATCTTCGATGAGGACGACAAAGAGGCATTCACCGTCGAGCCGATCCTCGAGACCGTGCACCCGGTCTTCGAGATCCGCCAAGCGGCCGACGGCACGATCTTCACCCAGGAGATCATCGAGGACGACTTCGAGACGTTCGATCATGTGGTGGCCGTCTACCGGCCGGGGGAGTCCCGCGTCGAGATCGACGGTGCGATCCAACTCTTCGACGTCGCGGTCGTCGACGGGGTCGAGTCGGTCATCATCGGCCGTGAGTCGACCGACGAACTCGGCTACGGCGGTGTGGTCGCCCGTCCGGTCGACGGGACCGATGTCGACGTGGCCGATTTCGGGCTCGCGGCCGAGGCCGAGTTCTGGGTCACCCACGCCGACTTCGCCGGTGATCGTCTCGTGTACACCGCCATCTCGGACCTGACGGAGAACGTCGGCTATCGCGGTGAGGCCGGCGCGACGTTCACCCCGACCGACGGGATCGAATACAACGCACCGCCGTTCGTGACGGCGGCCAGCCTGTCGGCCGACGGCCAGACGATCTACTGGGCCGAGGGCCCCGACTGGGACTTCCGGATCAACGACTTCGAGGGTGGCTGGGCCGCCGCCGAGTGGACGTTGCGGGGTGCCGATGTCGTCACGGGAGGCGAGTCGCTCTTCTGGCCGCTGAGCGAGCCGGTGGCCGACACCGACGAGCTCACCATCGAGTCGGTCATCGATCTCGGCGACCACATCCTCGTGAACCGGTCGATGCGGAGTTCGCCGGTGGCCCCGACGGAGACGATCTTCCCTGCCGCCCTCGTCCTGGACTTCACCTACGAGGAGCCGTGGCTGCGGGAGCTGCCCGTTCCCGGTGTGGCCACAGCGGCCGCGACCTGACACGGCTTGCCCCGGTCACGTGCGACGGGCGAGGCTGCGGGCATGAGCGACGACATCCGGCCCTTCACCATCGACGTCCCCGACGCCGCCATCGACGATCTTCGTGACCGTCTGGCCCGGGCGCGCTGGCCCGAGAAGGAAACGGTGGACGACTGGTCCCAGGGCATCCCCTTGGCCTACACGCAAGAGCTGTGCGACTACTGGGCCAACGAGTACGACTGGCGCCGGTTCGAGTCGGCCCTCAACGCCTACGACAACTTCCTCACCGAGATCGACGGCGTCGACATCCACTTCATCCATGTGCGTTCGCCCCACGAGGACGCGACGCCCATGGTGCTCACCCACGGCTGGCCGGGTTCGGTCGCCGAGTTCATGGGTGTGATCGAACCGCTCACCAATCCGACCGAACACGGCGGCACCGCGGACGACGCCTTCCATCTCGTGATCCCCTCGCTCCCCGGATACGGCTGGAGCGGCAAGCCGACCTCGGCAGGCTGCGGCGTCGCCTGGATCGCCACCGCGTGGAACACGCTGATGGTGCGTCTCGGCTACGACTCCTACGTCGCCCAGGGCGGCGACTGGGGTGGCGCCGTCACGACCTACATCGGCATGCAGAACCTGGGCAACGCCCGGGCGATCCACACCAACATGCCGGTCGCCGGTCCGACACCGGAGTCGCTTGCCGACCCGACCCCGCAGGAAGCCGCCGCGCTCGAGGCCCTCGGCCACTACGACAAGTGGGACTCGGGGTACTCGAAGCAGCAGTCGACCCGCCCCCAGTCGCTGGGCTACGGCCTCGTCGACTCCGCCACCGGTCAGTGCGCCTGGATCGCAGAGAAGATGTGGGCCTGGACCGACAACGACGGTCATCCCGAGTCGGCGCTCACCAAGGACCAGATCCTCGACAACATCTCGATCTACTGGTTCACCGCGACCGGTGCGTCGTCGGGCCGCCTCTACTGGGAGAGCTTCGCCGACTTCGGCAGCGGTGGGGTCGAGATCCCGACCGGGTGCTCGATCTACCCCAAGGAGATCATCCGGTGCTCGCGCCGGTGGGCCGAACAGCGCTACACCAACATCCAGTACTGGAACGAACTCGACAAGGGCGGCCATTTCGCCGCCTGGGAACAACCCGACCTCTTCGTCGGCGAGATGCGCGCCGCCTTCGCGGTTCTGTAGCTCGACGGGCGGCCGGCTCAGGCCGCTCTCTCGAACTGGGCATGGCGCCACAGGCGGAGTTCGCGCATCCGGTCCTCGGGCGTCGGCTTGGGACAGTTGGTCGACACGACGGTCGGCGACGGCGTGCGGAGCGTCGCGACCATCTCCACCCCCTCGAAGGCCACCGGCCGGTGGTTCGCGCGGGGGAGTTGGTACCACGGGGTGTCGTCGTACTCGGCGCTGTCCCAGTACTCGAGGTGGAGGTGGGGGCCGCTCGATCGGCCGGTGGTGCCGAGCTCGCCGAGCTGGTCGCCGGTGCGGACCTCTGCGCCGATCTCCGCGAGATGGTCGGGTATCGAGCCCTCCACGAGATGGATGTAGCGAGCGGTGATCTCGCCGTAGTCGACCTCGATGTAGGTGCCGGCTCCCTTGTTGTAGCCGGAGGTCTTGAACCACACGACCGTCCCGTCGGCCTGGGCGAGGATCGGGAGACCCACGTCGTCGCGGCTGGAGCCGACGGTCGTGTTGAGATCCAGGTTCCAGTTGTTGCTGCCGTGGCCGGCGTAGGTGGTGCCCTGCACCTCGACGCCGCACGGGACGGGGGCGAGCAGGACTTCGTCGGCGGCGGGGTGGATGGCGGGGTGCTCGGCGGCGGCCGGGTGTGACGAAACGATGACGACGCACGTCGCGACGACCGCGCCGAGGACGCGGCGGGAGAAGGTGGGGGCGGGCATGGGTGTCGAACCTCCAGGTACCCGCACTTCGTCGGACGAGTCTCGACTCGCCTTGACCGGAACCGCAGGTCACCGGGTGGTGATCTTCGTCACACGTTCGTCATATTCCGCGCCCTGTGGAGTCTGCCAGCTCCGCTCAGCGGACGGTTCCGTCGAGGGCGCGGTAGGCGGCGGGGACGTCCCGGTCGCCGGTGTAGTCGGCCGCCGGGTAGGGCGTGCCGATGCGGGTCTCGACGGGGATCACGCCGGCCCACCAGGGACCCGCCATGTCCTCGGGTTCGTCGATCGGGTCGCCGGCGCGAACCTTGGCCGACGCCTCGGCGAGCGGCATCTCGAGTACGAGCGTCTTCTTCTCGTCGATGTCGCTCACCTCGCGGCCGAGGTCCCAGTTGTCCACCACATGGTCGGTGATGATCTTCAGCGCCCGGAGCTTCGCCGCCTTGTCGACGATCTTCGTCGCGAGTCCGCGGACCACGACCGAGCGGTAGTTCATCGAGTTGTGGAACGGCGTGCGGGCCATGACCAGGCCGTCGACATGGGTGACCGTGGCGCAGATCTCGTGGCCGTTGCCGGTGCCGAGCAGATGGTTGGCCGCCGCGCCGTGCAGGTAGAGCGTGGTCTCGTCGCGCCCGTAGGCCATCGGCAGCACCAGCGGACCGTCGGGCGTCTGCACACCGACGTGGGCGATCATGCCGGCGTCGAGGATCGCCTTCACGTCGTCGGACGCGTAGACGGCGCGGTCGGCGCCGCGTCGCACGGTTGTTCTGGGGGAGGGAGGAGTGGGCTCGGCCATGGCCGGAGGCTAGAACCTCAGGGCCCGGGCCATGGCCGAGTTCCTACCGGTTGGGCACCCAGTTGCCGTGGAAGCCGTAGGGCACGCGCTGGGGGAGGTGGACGATGGCCTGCGGCTCGCCGCTGAAGTCCTGGGCGTTGAGGATCACGACATCGGCGGTGTCGGTGTTGGCGTCGTGGACGTAGCTCATGCACCAGCCGTCGTCCTCGTCGGCATCCTCGGACCGGGGCACGAACACCATCTCCTGGGTGGATCGGCCGGGGCCGAAGTCGTGGAGCTCGACCTCGTTGGTGTGGAGATCACGCTTGAACGCCGGGCCCTCCTCGCCCACGAAGCCGACGGTGTAGCCGTAGCGGGCGTCGCGGCCGACCTGTCGCTCGTCGACCCGGGGGAACTCCTGGTTACGATCGTCGAGGAGTTCCTCGCGGACCGAACCCGTGGCGGGATCGAGGATCCACCGGTGCAGCCTCGGTGGACCCTCAGCCGGGCCGTTGGTGACCGTGTCGAACATGCTCTCGTGCTTGCAGACGTCGAGCTGGATGGTGCCGTCGGCCCGGTCGAACGAGTTCATCGGATGGAACACGAAGCAGGGGTCGAGCTCGCACCAGACGACGTCGTCGGCCGGCGCGTCGAACGGCAGGATGCCGATCCGACACACCTCGTCGGGCTTCCAGAGGTACGGCAGGCTGGCGCCCGCCATCGCGGCGTCGAGGTCGAAGTGCACCGGGAAGTCGAGCAGGAGCACCGACGATTCGGTGATCGAGCAGTCGTGGATCATCGGGCTGTGGCCGGTCGGCACGTCGACCGTGCGTCGCACCCGACCGTCGACACCGACGACGACATAGCGCACGAAGTCCCAGCCGAAGTAGTAGGTGACGGCGTGGAGTTCGCCGGTGGCGGGGTCGCGTTTCGGGTGGGCGGTGAAGGTGCCCTCGAGCGTGCCCTCGAAGTTGTTGGACGCGACGCTTCCGAGCTCGTGGTCGAGCTCGACCGGATAGCTGAATCCCTCGACGAGGGCCCAGGTCTTCCCCGCGTGGCCGATGATGTTGGTGTTGGCGTTGCCGTCGCCCCCCTCGTGGCGAGGGCCGGGCATGCGGGGGCGGCCCAGCGCGTCGGCGACATGGTCGCCGTTGACGTAGCGGTTGCGGTACCACTGGGCTCGGCCGTCACGGAGCTGTACCCCGTGGGCCATGCCGCTTCCCGTGAACCAGTGATCGGTCGGCTTCGGGTCCTCGACCGGATTCGGGCCGATGCGCAGGAGGCGCCCGTCGAGCTCGGCCGGGATCGTGCCCGTCACGTCGAGATCGAAGACGGTCAGCTCCTCGCGGACCGGCGCGTAGTTTCCGTGGAAGAAGTCGACGGTGGTCATGGAGACCATCCTCGTCGCCGGTGGAGCGGGCCGCATCCCCCTCACGGAGGATTCGCACGGAGGCTCAGATGTCCTCGTCGCCGATCCACTTGGGCACGTAGGTGAGGTCCTGCGCCTGGAGGGCGTCGAGGAGGGCTTCGGGGGATGCGTCGGCCAGGAGGACCTCACGGTTCGCGGGCTTGAGGATCTCCTTGGCGACCATCGAGTCGAGCAGCTCGAGCAGGGGCTGCCAGAACCCGCCGACGTCGAGCACGCCGACCGGCTTCTTGAGCAGCCCGATCTGGTTCCAGGTGAGCGTCTCGGCCAACTCCTCGAGGGTCCCGAAGCCGCCGGGCAGGGCGATGAAGGCGTCGGCGAGGTCGTACATGCGGGCCTTGCGCACGTGCATCGAGTCGACCTCTTCGAGGACGGTGAGCGAGCGGTGCCCGACCTCGCGGGAGAACAGGTTCCTGGGGATCACGCCTGTGACCCGGCCGCCGTGGTCCATCACGGTGTCGGCGATCACGCCCATGAGCCCGACCGCGCCGCCGCCGTAGACGAGTTCGAGGTCGCGCTCGGCCAGGAGGCGACCGAGTTCGATCGTGGCGTCGATCAGGGCCGGGTCGTTGCCGGGGGACGAAGCACAGAAGACGCAGACACGCGAGAACTCGGACATCCGGCTGACCCTAACGACCAGGGTCACTCTCCTTGCACAGCCGCCTGGCTCTCGCGATAGCTCACCGGTGGGTAGCGCAGCGGGTTGTCGGGGCCGAAGCAGCCCGGAAGCGGCGCCATCACGTGGTCGGCATCGGCGTTGAAGAAGAACGGGATCGAGTACCGCGAGTGCGCATCGGGATTGTCGGCGAAGTGTCGTGCGCTCAGGAACCGGTCGTTGGTCCACTGGCGCAACAGTTCGCCGCCGTTGATCACGAACGCGTCGGGCACCACCGGCACGACGATCCACTCGTCGCTGGGGGCGTGGTGGACGCACAGCCCCGTCGACTCCTGTCGAAGGAGGGTGAAGAAGGTGGTGTCGACGTGCGGGGCGATGCCGTAGTCGCCTTCGGTCCGCCCCCGATCGGATGCGCTGGGATAGTGCGAGAGGCGGAGACGCCAGAAGGGGTCGCGGAAGGCGTCGGCGAAGTAGTCGGGATCGAGATCGAGGGCGACCGCGTAGGCGGGAACGAGTCGGCGGGCGAGCGCGGCCGCCGCCGTCGCGTAGGCCTCGACGGTGGCGCGAAATCCGGGGACGAGGGCGGGGTCGGGCCACTGGTTGTCGTCGAATCCGATCCTGTCGCCACCCTTGACCAGGAAGGCCTCGTTGCGGTTGCCCCGGGCTCGGCGGGGCAGCTTGCGTTCGCCGATCCGGAGGTGGCCGACCCCGCCCAACGGCCAGTCGGGGCGATCGAGCGCAATGGCCTCCTTGGCGGCGTCGGGCAGGGCATGGATCCGCCGGGTGGCCTCGAAGGCCGCGGCCACGAGGTCGGGGTCGAACCCGTGGCCGACGAGTTGGTGGAACCCGACGGTCTCCGACGCCCACGCCAACCGGCGGGCGACCTCTTCGAGGTCCCGCGCCGTACCCGACTCGAACCAGGCGCCGACGTCGATGACCGGGATGTCGCCGTCGACGGCGGGACGAACGGTGGTCGTGTCCCACTGTTCGGACTCGGCGCGAAGCTCCCGTTCGCGAGCCGCGGGGTCGAAACCGGTCATGGGCGGATCCTAGGACGGACTGCCCGAACGTCGGTCACGACGGCGGCCTACGGTGTGGTCGTGAAGCACGGGATCTTCATCGCACCGTTCGGGCGTTTCGCCGACCCGCACAAGCTCGTCGATCTCGCGGCCACGGCGGAGGAGTCAGGCTGGGACGGCGTGTTCCTGTGGGACCACGTGCTCCGCAACGAGACGAACGAGATCATCGACGCCTGGGTGGCGCTGGGTGCGATGGCGGCCGCCACCACCCGCATCCGTCTCGGTCCGATGGTGACCCCGATTCCGCGACGGCGGCCGATCAAGCTCGCCCGCGAGATCCTGACGGTCGACCTCATGAGCGACGGCCGGCTGACGGTCGGGGTCGGCTCCGGTACCGATTCCGGCGGTGAGCTCTCACGCTTCGACGAGATCGTCGACGCCCGGGCCCGCGGGGCCCGCCTCGACGAGGGCCTCGACATCGTCGCCGCGCTGCTCGAAGGGGAGACCCTCGCCCATGTCGGAGAGCACTTCCGGGTCGACGGTGTTTCGCTCGAGCCGCGTCCGGCGCAACAGCCCCGCCCCCCGATCTGGGTTGCCGCTCGGGGCCGGGCCACGAAGCCGGTGCAGCGGGCGGCGAGGATGGAGGGGATCTTCCCCATCGAGGTCGACGACGACAGCTTCGCGAGGATGCTCGACGAGATCGTGGCGGTCCGTGGCGATCTCGACGGTTTCGACGTGTGTCTGCGCACCGAGTACGACGGCACGATTCCGTCCTTTGCCGACCGTGGGGCGACGTGGATGTTGCGGGGATTCCCTCCCGTGGTCGAGCACGAGAAGGTGTTCGCTGCAGTCGTGCACGGGCCACCGGAGTGAGCGGCCCGGTGTGATCGTGCTGCGCCGGTTTCGGGTGTGGGGCCGGTCCGCAGGTAGATTGCCGCCGTGGTCGATCAATCGATGAAGGCAAAACTCGAAGCTCTGCGCGAGCGCAAGGAGCAGGCGCTGCACGCCGGCTCCGAACGGTCGGTGCAACGTCAGCACGACAAGGGGAAGATGCTGGCCCGCGAGCGGATCGAGTATCTGCTCGACGAGGGCTCGTTCAACGAACTCGACATGCTGGCCCGCCATCGTGCGGCCGAGGGTGTGCTCGAGGAGCGTCCCTACACCGATGGTGTGATCACCGGGTGGGGCACGGTCGACGGTCGCAAGGTTTTCGTGTTCTCCCAGGACTTCACCGTCATGGGCGGCGCGCTCGGCGAGGTCTTCGCCGAGAAGCTCCACAAGGTCATGGACCTGGCCCTGGCCACCGGTGCACCGATGATCGGGCTCAACGACGGTGCCGGCGCCCGTATCCAGGAGGGCGTGGTGTCGCTCGACGGCTACGGCGGCATCTTCTACCGCAACGTCCAGTCGTCCGGCGTCATCCCGCAGATCTCGGTGATCCTCGGCCCGTGTGCCGGCGGCGCCGTCTACAGCCCGGCCATGACCGACTTCATCTTCATGGTGCGCGAGAAGTCCCACATGTTCATCACGGGCCCCGACGTGGTGAAGACGGTGACCGGCGAAGAGGTCACGCTCGAGGAGCTGGGTGGTGCGGGTTCGCACAGCAGCAAGTCGGGTGTCGCCACCTTCGTGGCCAACACCGAAGAAGAGGTCCTCGATCAGGTCAAGGACCTCCTGAGCTTCCTGCCGTCCAACAATCTGGAGCAGACGCCCCAGCTCGAGACCGGCGACGATCCCGACCGCCTCTGCCCCGAGCTCGACGAGATCCTGCCCGAGAGCCCCAACGTCCCCTACGACATGAAGCAGGTCATCGGTCATGTCGTCGACGACGGCGACTTCATGGAGTACCACGCGTCGTGGGGCAAGAGCATCACCTGCGGGTTCGCCCGGGTCGACGGTCGTGCCGTCGGCGTGGTCGGCAACCAGCCGATGATGCTCGCCGGTGTGCTCGACATCGAGTCGTCCGAGAAGGCCGCCCGGTTCGTGCGCACGTGCGACGCGTTCAACATCCCGTTGTTGACGTTCGTCGACGTGCCCGGCTTCCTTCCCGGGGTCGACCAGGAATACGGCGGCATCATCCGCCACGGCGCGAAGCTGCTCTACGCGTATTGCGAAGCGACCGTGCCCCGTATCCAGATCATCACGCGTAAGGCCTATGGCGGCGCCTACGTGGTGATGGACTCGAAGTCGGTCGGTTCCGACCTCGCGTTCGCATGGCCCACGGCCGAGCTCGCAGTGATGGGTTCGCAGGGTGCGGTCGAGATCATCCACCGGCGCGAGTTGGCCGACGCGGCCGATCCCGAGGCCCGGCGGGCGGAGCTGATCGAGGACTACACCGAACGCCTGGCCAACCCCTACATCGCGGCCGAGCGCGGCTATGTCGACGACGTGATCGAACCGTCGGAGACCCGACGCAAGATCGTGGCCGGTCTTCGGCTCCTCGAGTCGAAGCGCGAGGAGATGCCGCAGCGCAAGCACGGGAACGTGCCGCTGTAATGGAGATCACGCCGGCGCCCACCGACGAGGAGATGGCGGCGATCCTCGCCGCCTACGAGGCGCTGTGGCCGCGCCCCGGCGCCGCGACGGCGCCCGACGATCTGCCTCGTTGGCGCTTCGCCGGGCGTTGGTGGTCGCCGCGGCCCCGCTACGGCGGCTGGACGTGAACCCTGCGGACCCGGGCGAGTTCCGGGTTCGCTTCGAGTGGGGACCGATGGGGCTGCGGACCCTCGCGCCGGAAGTCGACGTGATCGTCATCGTCGACGTGTTGTCGTTCACGACGTGTGTCGATGTCGCCCTCGGTCGGGGCGCCGAGGTCTTCCCCTACAAGATGAACGACGGGACGGCGGCCGAGTTCGCGGACCGGGTCGACGCGGTACTGGCCGGTCCCCGTGACGGCGACGCCCCGTTCTCGCTGTCGCCCGTGTCGTTGGCCGAGGTCGCGCCCGGGACCCGGATCGTGTTGCCGTCGCCCAACGGCGCGGCGCTGGCCTTCGGTGCGGCCGAGGCGGGCGCCGGAGAGGTCGTCGCCGCGTGCGTGCGCAACGGGGCTGCGGTCGGCAGTGCCTTCGCCGACGAAGACGTGCGGGTCGGCGTGGTCGCGGCGGGCGAGCGATGGAAGGGCTCGACCGGTCCGCTCCGGGTGGCGGTGGAGGATCTCCTCGGGGCCGGGGCGGTGCTGTCTGTGTTCGATCGGGTCGAGCTGAGTCCCGAAGCCCGCGCCGCTGCGGCCGCCTGGCACGAAGCCGAGTCGGAGATCGTCGACCGACTCCGTGAGAGCAGCTCCGGGCGCGAACTCCTGGCCCGGGGGTGGCTCGACGACGTCGTCCTCGCCGCCCAGGCGCACGTCAGTGACCTGGTCCCGGTTCTCGTCGGCGACCGGTTCGTCGACCGGGGGGTCTGACGTCAGCGGATCTGGGCGCGGAGGTCGTCGAGCCAACGGTCGGCTTCGAGCACGCCGGCCCGGTTCGACTCCTGCTCCTCGGCGGTGCCGTAGGCCGACGGGTAGCTGCCGAGGAACTTGACCCGACCGTGCTTCATCTGGATGTTGCGCAGCGCGTCGCCGACGACCTGGTCGGCGATGTGGCCCTCGCAGTCGATCAGGAAGCAGTAGTCGCCCAGGCCCGTGCGGGTGGGGCGGCTCTCGAGCTTGGTGAGGTTGATGTTGCGGGCCGCGAACTCGGACAGGATCGCCACCAGCGATCCCGGCTCGTCGGCTCGCTGATAGATCACGATCGACGTCTTGTCGTGGCCGGTGGGGGCGGTGATGCCGTCGCGCCCGACGAGCACGAACCGGGTCTGGTTCTCCGGATGGTCCTCGATGTCGGCGGCGAGGATCTCGAGGCCGTAGACCTCGGCCGAGCGCCGGGGCGCGATCGCGGCGGTGTCGGTGCGCTTGGTGTCGGCGAGCTCGCGCGCTGCGTCGGCCGTGGAGTTCGTGGCCTCGATCGATGCCTTGGCGAGGTGGTCGGCCAGATAGCGGCGGCACTGGGCGTAGGCCACGGGCATGGAGCGGACGTGTTCGATGTCGTCGAGCGTCACGCCTGGTTGGACCAGCAGGTTGAGGTTGACGTTCATGACGACCTCGCGCTGGATCAGCAGGTCGGCGTCGAAGGCGAGCGTGTCGATGGTCGCGTTGACGGCTCCCTCGATCATGTTCTCGATCGCCGCGAAGCCGTAGTCGACGGCCGCGTTCTCGACGGCCCTGAGCACTTCGACGATGCTGCCGAAGCGCACCAGTTCCATCTGCGCCAGATCGGCCTCGCTCAGGACCGCCTGCTCGGTGAACGTTCCGACCGGGCCCAGGTAGGCGAGCGTCGGCGTCGAAGGTGCGGGAGCGTTCACGAAAAGGAGGATAGTGACGGCGAGCGGGATCGTTCGCACTCATTGGCTCGGCCGGGGCCGGGAACCGACGTCGCGCAGGCCCTACGGTGGCCCGATGTTCGAGAACCGTCTGACGTCCGAGGCCGAGCTCCGCGAGGTCTACCGACCGGCGATGGACGCGATCGAGGCGAAGATCCATTCCTCGCTCGACGCTCACGCACGGGCCCACATCGAGCTGTCACCCTTCGTCGTCGTCGGCACCAGCGCGCCCGATGGCACCGCCGACGTGTCGCCGAAGGGCGGTCCGCCGGGGTTCGTCGCCGTGCTCGACGACAACCATCTGGCGATCGGTGACCTGTCGGGCAACAACCTTCTCGACACCTTGACCAACATCGCCGCGGGCTCAGGAGTCGGGGTCATGTTCTTCGTGCCCGGCAACGAGGTGACGTTGCGGGTCAACGGTCACGCGTGTGTCACCACCGACGAAGCAGTGCTCGATGCCTGCGCCGTCCGGGACCGGCGACCGAAGACGGCGATCGGCGTGACGATCACCGAACAGTTCATGCACTGTGCCAAGTCCTTTCGGCGCAGCGGCCTTTGGGACCCGTCCTCGTGGCCGGCCGAGGGCAGCCTGGCGTCGCTGGGCGCGATCGTGGCGGACGGGATGGGGCTCGACGCCGAGGCCGTCCCTGCGGTCGAGGAGATGCTGGAGCAGGACTACGCCGCGACCCTGTGGATGCCGGGCGGCGACGCCTGACCGGGTGTTACGCAGCCCCATGCGGTTGTAGTTGCTGATGTAATGTCCGCTCGGTAGCGTAGAGTCATGGAAACCGCGATGTCGCACGACGAACTGGTCTCGGCCTTCACCGGCGGGCTGGCGCCCGTCGATCGGGTCGAACCGTTCGCCGGTTCCGACCGGCTCCGCCCCGACGGTCGCCCCCGCCCCGAGTTCCGAGCCGAGCTGCGCAGGATCCCGAACCTCCGCAACGCGGGACTGACGGTCGTTGCCCTCGCGTACCCGTTCGTGGTGATCGGTGCCGCCGTGGCGATCGATCATCCGGTCGGGTGGGTCGGAGCCTTCCTGGTGATGGGCGCCTACTTCCAGCGCGCGCTCACGCTGTTCCACGAAGCCGCCCACCGGCTGCTGTTCAGCAATCGGCGGCTCAACGACCTGGTGGGCGAGAAGCTGATCGGCTGGCTCGCCTTCGGCACCGGGGAATCGGCCTACCGGCTCGCCCACGCGCAGCACCATCGCGACGAGTTCGGCGAGAAGGAACCCGACTTCGCCCTCTACGCCCGCTACCCGATCCCGCGCGACTCGCTCCGCCGCAAACTCGTCCGTGACGCGATCGGTGTCTCGGGCTGGAAGAACGTGAAGCCGTCGCTCGTGGGTCTCTTCACGAAGGGCCGGCGGGTCCGCGCGCTGCGTTTCCTGGGCGGCCAGGCCGTCGTCTTCGCGATCTTCGCCGCGTTCGGTCACCCGTGGCTCTACCTGTTCCTGTGGTTCCTGCCGTGGCTGACCTACTGGCGGGTGGCCAACCGCCTCCGGGCCCTGGCCGAGCACGCGGGCATGACCCGCTCGGACGACCGCCGACTCACCACCCACCACATCCGCCAGGGGTTCCTCTCGAAGCACGTGTTCCTGTCGCAGTCGATCGGCTACCACCTGGCCCACCACGTCGACTCCGGCATCCCGATGGCCAACCTCCCGAGGCTCCAGCGGGC
>JAUIML010000289.1 GCA_030432715.1 Acidimicrobiia bacterium
GACACCCATCATCCCGGTGCCGATGATCCCGTAGCGCAGTTCCGGTGAGTTCGAGCCCATGAGTTGGCTAGCTTACGGGCAATGACAGAAACGCTGATCAACTCCCAGTCGCGCCGAATCGGCGAGTTCGAGGTCGGCCCGCTCGCCTACGGCTGCTGGCGGTTCACGACCGATTCGGTCGACGACGCCCGGGGTTTGATCGAGACGGCGCTGGATCTCGGCATGAACCTGATCGACACCGCCGACGTCTACGGCTTCGACTGGGGCGGTTCGGGTTTCGGGGCCAACGAGGAGCTCCTCGGCAAGGTGATCGCCTCGGCACCCGAGCTACGCGACCGCATGGTGCTCGCGTCCAAGGGCGGGATCATGCCGCCGATCCCCTACGACTCGAGCCCGGGCTATCTCGAGTCCGCCTGCGATGCCAGCCTCCGTCGCATGCAGACCGATGTGATCGACCTCTACCAGATCCACCGGCCCGACATGCTCACGCACCCGGCGGAGGTGGCCGCCACGCTGGCGTCGCTGCGCGAGAAGGGGAAGATCCGCGAAGTCGGCATCTCCAACCACACGCCCGCCCAGCACGAGGCGCTGGCCGCCCACCTCCCGTTCCCGCTCGCCACGACCCAACCCGAGTACTCGCCGGTGACGCTCGACCCGCTGCGCGACGGCACGTTCGATCTCTGCATGCGCGACGGCGTGGTGCCGCTGGCCTGGAGCCCTCTCGGCGGCGGTCGCCTCATCAGCGGCGAGGGCGTACGCCCCGAACTGATCACCCTGCTCGACGAGCTGGCCGAACGCGAGGGCGTCGACCGCGCCGCGATCTGCATCGCCTTCGTGCTGGCCCACCCGTCGGCCCCGGTCGCCATCCTCGGCACCCAGACCCCGGCGCGCCTCGAATCGAGCACGGCCGCGCTCGGTGTCCATCTCGATCGCGGCGACGTCTACGCCATCATCCAAGCGAGCGAAGGAGTGCCCCTGCCATGAGCGACGCACCCACCCGCGGACCCGTCGAGATCTCGTGGTTCTCCGCCCTGTGCGACGACGACTACGAGTTCCTCGGCGTGCCCGAAGAGTCGCTGAAGAGCTCGTGGAGCCACTGCCGCGACATCGTGCAGACCGCCGACCGCAACGGCTTCGACAACATCCTCCTGCCCTCCGGCTACCAGCTCGGCATCGACTCGACGGCGTTCGCCGCCGGCATCGCGACCCACACCGACCGGATCCATCTGCTGCTCGCCGTGCGCATCGGCGAGATGTGGCTGCCTCAGCTCGCCCGTCAGCTCGCCACCATCGATCAGATGGCCGGTGGCCGGCTGACGATCAACATCATCAGCTCCGACATGCCGGGCCAGTCGCTCGACTCCGAGCCTCGCTACCGCCGCACGGTCGAATACATGCACGGCCTCCGCGCCCTGCTCGACGGCGGCCGGTTGGAGGCCCACGGCGAGTTCGTCGACTTCGATCTCGATCCGCCCCGGATCGCCACCGTGAACCCGGGCTGCCCGCCGATGTACTTCGGTGGGTTCTCGGAAGCGGCGAAGGAGTGCGCGGCCGAAGCGGCCGACGTGTTCCTCACCTGGCCCGACACCGTGGCCGCGGTCGGCGAGACCATCGACGACATGCGGGCCCGGGCCACGCGCTTCGATCGCACGCTGCGCTACGGACTGCGGGCCCACATGATCGTGCGCGAAACCGAGGCCGAGGCCCGGGCCGCCGCCGATCGGCTGATCTCGAAGCTCGACGCCGACACCGGCGAGGCCATCCGCCAGAAGTCGCTCGACACCGCCTCGGTCGGCGTGTCGCGCCAGTCGGAGCTGCGGGAAGCCGCCGACGACGACGGCTACGCCGAGGCCAACCTGTGGACCGGCGTCGGCCGGGCTCGCAGTGGTGCCGGCGCGGCGATCGTCGGCGACCCCGACCAGGTCGTCGCCAAGCTGCGCGCCTATCAGAGCGTCGGTGTCGATGCCTTCATCCTGTCGGGCTACACCCACATCGCGGAGTGCGACCTCGTGGCCGAGCACGTGCTCCCGGCCATCGACCACGCACCGCTGAAGCCGCGTTTCCAGCCCGGCGTCTAACCCAAGCGCTGGATCAGCGTGCCGGTGCCGAGCCCGCCCCCGCAGCACATCGAGATCAGGCCCCACTCGCCGTCGGTGCGCTCCAGCTCGTGGAGGGCCTTGGTGGTGAGGATGCAGCCTGTCCCGCCGAGCGGGTGACCCAGGGCGATGGCGCCCCCGTTGGGGTTGGTCTTCTCGAGATCGGCACCGGTGGCCTTCGCCCAAGCGAGCACGACCGACGCGAACGCCTCGTTGACCTCGAACACGTCTACGTCGTCGATCGAGATGCCCTCACGGCTGAGCACCCGCTCGGTGGCCGGGATCGGCCCCTCGAGCATGAGGACCGGGTCGCAGCCGACCAGCGCCGTCTGGGCGACGCGGGCCCTGGGCGTGAGCCCGAGCTCGGCGGCCTTCTCGGCCGACATCATCAACACCGCCGCAGCCCCGTCGGAGATCTGCGACGACGAGCCGGCGGTGTGGATGCCGTCCTCGCGGGCGACGGGCTTGAGGTTGGCCAGCGCCTCGAGGCTCGTGTCTCGCGGCACCTCGTCGCGGGCGAACTCGACGGTCTCGCCGGTCTTGTTGCCCTCGTCGTCGACCACCACGGCCTGCACGGGGACGATCTGGGTCTCGAAGCGACCTTCTTCCCGGGCGCGGGCGGCCCGTTCCTGCGACTCCAACCCGAACCGGTCGGTGTCGTCGCGGGTGATGCCGTACTTCGTGGCGATCCGCTCGGCGCCCTCGAACTGGGAGGTGAACTCGTAGTGCTCGAAGTAGCTGCGGCTCACCGGCCGGCCCGGTCCGTTCGCGGTGTTCGAACCCACCGGCAGCATGGTCATGACTTCGACCCCGCACGCGAGGACCACGTCCTCCACTCCCGAGGCGATCAGCGAGTAGCCCAGGTTGACCGCGTGCTGCGACGAGCCACACTGCGAGTCGACCGTGGAACACGCCGTGTTCTCGTCACCCCCGTGGCTGAGCCACGCCGTGCGGGTGATGTTCATGCCCTGTGCACCGATCTGGTTGATGCAGCCGCCGACGACCTGGCCGACGTCGCTCGAGTCGATGCCCGCCCGCTCCAGCGCCGCCATCTGGACCGGCCCGAGGAGGTCGGCCGGGTGAGTGTGGCCGAGGGTGCCGTTCTTCTTGCCGACGGCGGATCGGACGGCTTCGACGATGACGACTTCGGTCATTACAGATCTCCTGGAACGGGCGGTGCTCCAGCGTGATCCGCCATCCGCTCGAACGCAACCCGGATGCGTCCTACGCTTGCCGGCATGACCGATGTGGAAGCGCACCGCGATGCGGACATGAACGCCGACATCAAGCTGATCACCGACAACGCCGATCGCATCTTCTCCTGGAAGTACGACCGGGAACGCGACCAGCTGGTCACCCTCTACAACAAGGCGATGGCGTCGCAGTGGGACTCGGTCAACGATCTCGACTGGGCGACCGACGTCGATCCCGACTATCTCGTCCACACCACCCAGAAGGACAACGTCACGGTTGCCCTCGCCCGGGCCGCGAAGGCCGACCCCGACGCCGACGTGCGCGTCACGGCCGTGCGCGCCTTCCAGACCCTCGAGGCGGAGCGTCGAGCGGAGGTCGCCGCCGCAGCCGTGTCCGACGCCGATCGCGCGGTCCGGCGGGCCGGCTACGGCCTCGTCGCGG
>JAUIML010000039.1 GCA_030432715.1 Acidimicrobiia bacterium
GGGATGACCGAGAAGTACGCCAAGCTCAAGTCGGCCGCGGCCGGCCTCATCAAGCACCGCGCGCAGCTGGAAGCCAAGATCGAGAAGGGTCGTCGAGACCTGGAAGAGATCCAGCTCCAGGTGCAGGTCGCGGTGGACGAGGGCGGCCCTTCCGTCGACGTTGGCGAGTCGGAATCCCATGCGGACCTCGCTTCCTGGTAGGCCAAAGGAGATGAGTGGACAAACTATATCGAACGATAGAGAATGGTCAACCCATGGCTGACCCGCCCGCCTCGTCCCCTTCGTCGTCCCCGCCCACGTCGGCCACCCGCCGACGCCAGGCTCGCGCCGATGCCACCCGACTCGCCCTCATCGAGGCCGCCGTGCACGAGTTCGCCGCCCACGGGTTCGAGGGAGCGTCGACCCGGGCCATCGCCACACGAGCGGGAACCCATCAGCCCCAGATCAACTACCACTTCGAATCCAAGGACGAGTTGTGGCGCGCGGCGGTGGACCATGTGTTCGCCAAGCTCGATGCCGCACTCGCCGCCCACCAGATCGAAGGGCTGGGTGCCGACGAGATCACCCGCGACCGGTTGGCCGATGCGATCCGCGCCATCGTCCGGGCGGTGGCCCAGCTGCCCGAACTCAACCGGATCATGATCCAGGAGGCGACGGCCGACTCCGACCGCCTCGCCTGGATCGTCGAGCGCCACACCCGCGGCCGCTACGACCTGCTCGCCGAGGCCTGGGGTTCGCTGCGGCGGCGTCGACTGGTGGCCGACATCGACGAGACCGTCGTCTACTACGCCCTCATCGGGGCCTCGACCCTGGCGTACGTGAACGCGCCGGAGGCCCGGCGGCTACTCGGTGACCACGCCATCGACGACGCGTTCGTCGAAGCCCACGCCGACGGGCTCGTGACCATGTTCCTGGGCCCGGAACCCGCCGCCGGTGGTGCGTCGGCCGACTGACCGCGTCGGGCCGGTCGCTCAGTTGTTGCTCGCCGTGTCCCCGACGACGGACTCGACGACCGTGGACTCACCGGCGCCGGTGTCGTCGGCAGTCTCCGACTCGGTCAGGTCGATGATGACGCCCTTGTCGCGCATCTTCGACACGATCTTCTCGGTCACGACCTCCTTCTTCTCCTCCGGCATGCGGTCGGGGAAGCGGTCGTGCAGTCGCTGTCGAGCCTCGTCCTCGGTGAGGTTGCGCCAGTCGTTCTTGCCCTCGCTGAGCTTCTTGACGACGAGGGCGACCGCACCGATCAACACGGCGATGAGCAGATACTTCTTCATGGGGGAACCTCCTGTGGGGTGACCCGACCCTACGCGTCAACCGGCGGCCGGGACAGGGAAGGAGGTCCTGATCACCGAGCGCGCGATGGTGCGCACGGTCGGTCATCCACCGTCGTTCACGAACTCGAGCACCTGCTGGTAGGTCGGTCGATTCGTCGAGCGGAAGTCGTCGGGGATCAGGTCGGGGGTGAACGTGGTGCGTTGTCCCTCGCGCAGCCAGGTCGAGAGGTCGTCGCCGCGTGCCGCGGCCAACTCCTGGACGACGGCGTCGATCGCTCCCCAGAGATCGCCCTGACAGGCGGCGAGATCGCCGGCTCCGCAGTACGACAGCTGGAAGGGCCCCTCGACGGGCTGGCCGAGCAGGGTTCTCAGGTCCTTGTCGATGATGCTGGCACTTCCGATGCCCCGCATGCCGATCTCGTCGTCGAGCACGGGCTGGAACACGATCTTGTCGTCGAACAGGGGCTGGAAGACCGGTGCCAGGGCGGCATCGCGGACCGCGCCCCACAGTTCGTCGGCCAGGAACGCGGCGGGCTCGTCGTAGTCGCCGTCATCGTCGGCATCGAGCAGGGGCGCGTCGTCGGCGACCCACGCCTCGAGCAGGGCGACGGCCTCGGCGGCCAGATCGGATGGTGCGTCACCGCCCGCGAGCGTGTCGAGCACGACCGACCACACCGGGGCGTCGACGTCTTCCGTCGCGGCCCGGTTCATGATCGACACGACGTCGGAGAGCTCGGCCTGCTCGGGCCACTGGTCGAAGTTCTCGACGCGGTGGTGGGAGCCGTAGTGGGTGCTGTCGCCGTGCATGAAGCCCGGTGCCGACTGGTTGTTCCAGTTGAGGAGACGTCCTTCGGCATGCGTGTCGGCGTGGGGATGCTCGTCCTGGGAGATGAACCCCTGCCACTCGTAGTCGCCCGTGCCCAGCGTGGGCAGCCGCCGATCGAGCCCCTCGGCCCGCTCGGGCAGAAGACCCGAGGCGAAGTAGCCGATGCCGTCACGGTTGGCGTAGCCCCAGTTGAAGGTGAAGCCGAACTTGTCGGCCACCGCGAAGAAGTCCTCCGTGGTGGCGGCGTCGCCCTCGGTCATGTCCTTGAGGGCGCCGAGATTGAGGGCGTCGCGTCCGAACGTCGACCGGGCCCGGCTCAGGGCGACCGGCTCGCCGTCGGAGAGTGCGGTGCCGATCACGGGGCCGTGCACCGACAACGGGTAGACGATCGGCGTTCCGCCGAGGGTGCCGGCATCGAAGATCTCGAAGGGGATGCACTCGCCCTCGAAGAGGTAGTGACCGGAGTCGCGGGTCGGTGTGGATCCGTCGGGCTCGCACAGGACCTCGGCGAACACGTCGCGCACGTCCTGGTTGGCCGAAGTGAGCGACCACGCGTAGTCCTGGGTCCGGCCGATGAGCAGATACATCGCCAGACCGGGCACCGCGGCGCCCTGCGCCTCGAAGTCGGGCCCCTTCAAATGCATCTGCATGACGATCTCGGGGTAGTAGTAGCCGAGCTGGGGACCCATCACCGCGAGGGTGTTGCCCGTGAGCGACTCCTCGGGCTCGACCGTCAACCAGTTCGACGCCTCGACGTAGGGCGGACGCTCGACGGCGTCGATGAAGGCCGGGTCGGCGAAGCCGATGTTCTGCACGCCGGGGTTCGACCCGGGCTGGGGGTCGCGGGGGTCGAGGGAGATGATCGAGCCTTCGTCGATGGAGACCGAGCCGGTCACATCGCCGCCCGTGAAGGTGCCGTAGTCGAAGCGTTCCTCGATGGTGGTGTACGCCTCGGGATCGTCGGTCTGCAGCAGGTCTTCCCACGCGGCGCGGCCCCGCTCGTCGCCCAAGCGGTTCTGGAGCTGTGACAGGAACTCGGCGTTGCGGGCCTCCGAGCCACCACCGGCCCCGAAGATCGAACCGATGAACGCCGTGGTCGCGACGATGTCGTTCACGGTGTAGGGGGCGCTCGGCAGCTCGTTGGCCTCGAGGTAGGCGTTGGCGCCGGCGACGTAGGCCTCGATGTCTCGCAGGATCTCCTCGCCCTCCTCGCCGTAGGTGTCGAGCAGGGTCTGGACCTGGTCGGTCACCAGCTGTTCGGCTGCGTCGCTCGGCACGAAGGGCGTCGCGCTGGTGACGAGGGAGAAGGCATCGATGCCGGGGATGTCGGCGACGGCGGCCCGGGCCGGGCCCCGGCCGAAGTCGAGGAGGATGCTCCGGTCGCGCACGGTCACCCAGCCGGCACCGAACGCCACGTCCTCTCGGGTCTCGCCGGTGATGTGGGCGACACCGAATTCGTCGTAGAGGATCTCGAGGCCCTCGCGACCGGTCTCTTCGACGGTGGTCTCGCCGATCGGCGTGAAGTCCTGGGGCAGGAAGTACTGCTCGATGTCGGCATCGGTCACGTCGCCGCGCAGCGGCGTCAGCCCGTCGTAGAGGGCGAGCTGGTCGAGCGAGTCGTCGGTGGTGGGGAGGCCGCCGTAGTTGCCGGGCGGGAGGATGTAGTGGGCGCGGTCCTCGGTGACCACCGGCACCGGGTCGCCGGCGTCGGTGGGGGCGTCGTCGTCGGGAGCCGCGGTCGTGGTCGAGCCGTCGCCGGTGTCGGGTCCGTCGGTGGCCGGGTCGTCCTCGCCGCACGCGGCGGCGATCATGGCCAGTGCGATCGCGACCGCCGCGAAACGGGTCCGCAGAGTTGAGCGATTCATCATGTGGGTCCCCTCCCGAAGTCCGGTCGAGAGCCTATGCAGACGTCGCGCCCCTTGGCCCAATGGGCGAGATCGCGACAGAGTCGTCCGCGTGCCGCCGACCGACGATGACGACCCGACCCGGATGGTCATCGTCGACGCGATGAACGTCCGTGGGTGCGTTCCCGACGGCTGGTGGCGGGACAGGGACGGCGCGCTGCGCCGGCTGGTCGATCGGATCGGCACCCATCCGTGGGCCCCGCACGACTGGGTGGTGGTGATCGCCGACGGACGCCCCGTGGCCGGTCTCGCCGCCGGCACGCGAGGTCGAGTCGAGCTGCGCTATGCCGGGCACTCGGCGCCCGACGCCGCCGATGACGACATCGTGGCACTGGCCGCGGCCTCGATCGGCGATGGCCCCGTCACGGTGGTGACGTCGGACCGTGGGCTGATCGCCCGGCTCCCGCCGGCGGTCGACATCGAGGGGGCGCGTCGCTTCCGGCGTCGGATCGAGGGCTGACCGACGTCACCCCTCGGGCGGGGCGACGAAGTCGATCAACTCCTCGACCGCGCCGAGCATCTGTGGTTCGAGGTCCTTCCACGACTTCACCTTGCCGAGGAGGTGCTTCCAGAACTCACCGGGGGAGACGGTGACGCCGAGCGCGGCGATCACCCCTTCCTTCCACGGCTGCCCCTTCGGGATCTCGGGCCAGCGGTCGATGCCGAGCACGGCGGGCTTCACCGCCTGCCACACGTCGACATAGGGGTGGCCCGTGATCAGCACGTTGCGGTCGTTCACCTCGGCCGCGATGCGGCTCTCCTTCGACCCCTCGACCAGATGGTCGAGCAGGATACCGAGCCTGCGGTTGTCGCCGGGGCGAAAGCCGCGCACGCGGTCGGCGAGGTCGTCGGCGCCCTCGAGCTGCTCGACCACGACACCCTCGACCCGCAGGTCGTGCCCCCACACCTTCTCCACCAACTCCGCGTCGTGGATCCCCTCGACCCAGATGCGGCTGGCCCGGGCCACCCGGGCGGGGACCGCGCCGAGATCGATCGAACCGGAGGCCGTGAATCCCGGTGCCTCCGCCCGTGGCGACGGCGCGCGAAGGGTGACGGGCACACCCTTGCCGTCGATCGCGGCGCGAACCGATCCGTCGGCGTAGCGCACGGTGTGGTCCTTGCCGTGACGATCACGAAGGACCAGCTTCGGCGGGTTGAAGTCGACGAGGGCGCCGACGATGCCGCTGCCGCGGTCTTCGAGGACGAGCCCCCGGGTGGCCTCCATGACCGGGCGGCGCCGGGCCCGTTCGGCCCGACTGCCGGTGGGGTCGTCGAGATCGATCGTTTCGAGGCGCGGACGGGCGCGGTCGTCGGTCGGGCTCATGGGCGACGAAGCTAGAGCGAAGTCCGAGCCGATGGGTGGAGGGCGGGTTCGGGCGGTCCCCATCCTGGGAGTCTCCACTCCCGGAGTAAACACTCACATCATGCGGCCGACTGGGTAGATTGTGACCGTGGCCGAGCCCCCAGACCGTTACCGAGTGGAGGAGCTGGCGGAAGCGGCCGGCGTCGCCGTCGACACCGTCCGCTACTACCAGCGCCGCAAGCTCCTGCCGCCGCCGCGGAAGGAAGGACGTGTCGCCTGGTACGGCGAGATCCACCTCGCCCGCGTGAAGGAGATCCGGGCGCTCGCCGAGCGGGGCTTCACGCTGGCCCAGATCAAGGACCTCTCGACCGCCGACGCGTCCGGACTGCTCGCCGACCTCGCCGCCGAGAACGCCGCCGACCCCGATCTCGATCGGGCGGAGCTGGCCCGCCGCGCCGAGGTCCCCGAGTTCATCGTCGACATCGTCGTCAACGCCGGGTTGCTCGTGCCGGTGGCCGACACCAGCGGCGGCGAACCCCGTTTTCCGGCCGATGCCGTCGACATGCTCGTTGCCGCCCGCACGCTCGTGAGCGAAGGGGTGACCCTTGAGGAGCTGACCGCACTCGCCATGCGCCATGCCACCCACGTCGAGGATGTGATCGACGACGCCCTCGAGCTCTTCAAACGCAACAGTGATCGCCGCGGCGGAAGCCGGGACGACCTCGTCGGCCTCATGCACCGACTCGTCCCGGTGGCCTCGGATCTCGTCGGTCGCCATTTCGAACGCACGCTTCGGACGCGGGCGCTGGCCCGGATGGGCGGCGACCCGGCCGATACTGCGGTGCTCGGAGGTGGACTCGTCGTCGTCGCTCGTCGGCTCGACGTACGCCTCGACGCGGTCGCCGTCTTCGCGTCGTCGACCGAACACCATCGGGCGCTGTGGATCCGTCCCGAGCGGGGTCTGGCATTCGTCGGACTCGGCGCGGTGGAGACCATCACGCCGGTCGGTGACGGGCGCTTCTCGGCGGCCTCGGCGGCTCGCGCTGCGCTGGCGGCGCGGGTGCACCGCATCGGGCCGGCCGATGCACCCGCGCCGATGCTGCTCGGCGGCTTCTCGTTCTCGTCCTCCGGGTGGGGTGGGCCCGGCGGCGACACGCCGAGAGGGCCCGACTGGGCCGGCTTCCCCGAGGCGAGTTGGGTGCTGCCCGCCTTGACCTTCGTCGACCGGCCCGACGGCTCGTGGATCCTCGCCGCGGCCAGGGTCGAGGCCGGGGCCGAGGAATCGTCGGCCATCGACGCGCTCGACCGGCGCGTCGATGCCGTCATCGCCGACCTTCCGCCGGCCGTGCCCGTCGACCTCGACTTCCGCGACGGGAAGGTCAGCATCGAGGGACCGACGGCGGCGCCCTACGAGACACTCGTGGCTGATGCCGTGGCCGCGATCAGCGCGGGCGAGATGGGCAAGGTCGTGCTGGCCCGGACCCATGAAGAGGTCGACGTCGATCCCACGGCGGTCCTCACCCGACTCCGGGCCCGCTACCCGACGTGTGCGGTGTTCTCGTTCGCGGTGGGTGGTCGCCAGTTCCTCGGCGCGAGCCCCGAGCAGTTGGTGTCCCTCGACGGTCGCCAGGTCCGTACCGCGGCGCTGGCGGGCACGACCGGTGTGGGCTGGGACGACACGACCGACAAGGGTCTCGCCGCTGAGATGCTCGCTTCGGCCAAGATCAGGGCCGAGCACCAGTTCGTGGTCGACGACATCACCCACCGCCTCGCCGCCCTCGGTCTGGTCGGCGAGACCCCGCCCGAGCCCGAGGTGCTGCGGCTCGCTCGTCTCCAGCACCTGCGCACTCCGATCACCGCCCGCATCGAGCGCCGGGCCGGCGGCGTCAGCGACATGGACGTGCTGCGGGTGGCGGGTGTGCTCCATCCGACCCCGGCCGTCGCCGGCACCCCGACCGCGGCGGCGGTCGCCTGGCTCGAGTCCCGTGAGGCGTTCGACCGGGGTTGGTACGCCGCCCCGGTCGGATGGTGCGACCTCGACGGCAACGGTGAGTTGCGGGTCGCCCTGCGGTCGGCCCTGGTCGACGACGCGGGCACCGCCACGCTCTTCGCGGGCGCCGGCATCGTCGCCGACTCCGTGCCGGCCGACGAGCTGGCCGAGACCGGCGTGAAGCTGCGAGCCCTGCTCGACGTGATGGACCGCTGATGGCCGCCGACCCGGTCTACGACGTGATCGCGGCGTTCGCCGCCGGTCTGGTCCGCCACGGCGTGCGCGACGTGGTGATCAGCCCCGGGTCGCGCTCGACACCGCTGGCCGTCACACTCCACGCCCAACCGGGCCTCACCACCTGGATCCAGCTCGACGAGCGGTCGGCCGGCTTCTTCGCGCTCGGACAGGCCAAGGCGACGGGTCGCCCCTCGGTCCTGGTGTGCACCTCCGGCACGGCCGCCGCCAACTATCTGCCGGCGGTGGTCGAGGCGAACCTCGCCGGTGTTCCGCTGATCGTGTGCACCGCGGACCGGCCGCCCGAACTGCGCGACTGGGGGGCCGGCCAGACGATCGACCAGGTCGGCATCTACACGACCAACACCCGTTGGGCGGCGGAGCTGCCGGTGGCCGGTGACTGGTCACCGGAGCGAGCGGGAACAGCCGCCCATCGGGCGGTCGTCGCCTCGACCGGCGTCGATGCCGGTCCCGTCCATCTCAACTGGCCGCTGCGCGAACCACTGGAGCCGGTGGCGGAGATCCCCGTTTTTGAGGCCACGGCCGGCCCGAAGCCGGCATCGACCCCGGCCGTGACCCTCCCGAATGAGCCCTGCGGCCGACGCGGCGTGATCGTCGTGGGTCCCGACATCGATGCCGATCCCGACCGGCGGCGGGCAACCGTGGAGGCGGCCCACCGACTCGGCGAACGGGCCGGGTGGCCGGTGATCGGTGAACCGATCGCGGGCACTCGGCGTCCGGGAGGCCCGACCGCCCTCGCCGCCACCGACCATCTCCTGAAGATCGACGAGATCGCCGCCGAACTGCGTCCCGATGTCGTCATCAGGGTCGGAGGCAGTCCGACCACCAAACCGGTGCGGCTCTGGCTGGAGCGCCACGCTCCTGAGACGGTCCTGATCGACCCGGCCGGCCGCTGGAACGACGCCTCGTTCACCGTGGCCCGGCATCTGGCCGGTGATCCGGCCGCCACGCTCGCCGCGATGTGTCCCGACGTCGCCGAAGCCGACCGCGACCCTGAGTGGCTCGATCGCTGGCTCGCGTTGGACCGTCACGCCGCGGCGGTGCTCGCCGCCGAGATCGACGGCGGGCCCCTCCTGAGCGCTCGGGCCACGCGGGTCCTGGCCGACGGCCTGCCGTCCGGCGCCCTGGTGATGACGTCCAACTCGATGCCCGTGCGCGATCTCGACTCGTTCGTGGGGCTGCCGGGCCCGGCCGTCGAGTTCGTGGGCAACCGCGGCGCCAGCGGGATCGACGGGATCACGTCGACCGCCCTCGGTCTCGCCAGCCGTCACGGTGGACCGGTGGTGCTCTACACGGGCGACGTCGCCCTGCTCCACGATCTCGGCGCGTTGTTCTCCGCCGCTCGCGCGGGACTCCACCTCACCGTCGTGTGCGTCGACAACGACGGCGGCGGGATCTTCTCGATGTTGCCGATCGCCGGGCGCGGCGACGAGGTCGACTTCGAGACGCTGTTCCGGACTCCCCACGGCCTCGATCTGACCGGGTTCTCCGGCGTCGGCGGCGTCACCGTGATGCCCGTCGCGACAGCCGACGAACTGCGGGAGGGGGTCGAGCGCTCCACGGCTTCGACGACGCCGGGAGTCGACGTCCTGCTCGTGATGGTCGATCGCGATGCGGATGTCGCCCAGCGGCGGTCGATCGGCGCCGCGGTGCGAGCCGCCCTCGTCGCGTGAGGTCCGAACGCCACCGACTTCGGCTCGACGGCGGTGTCGAGTCGACGGTCGAGGTGGTCGGCCACGGGCCCGCCGTCGTCCTGCTCCACGGCTTCACCGGCGACGCATCGACGATGCAGGTCCTGACCGAGCGTCTGGCCCCGAGTCGCACGGTCGTCGTGCCGAACCTGATCGGCCACGGCGGTTCCACCGGACCCGACGACCGCTACTCGGTCGACGAGATGGCTGCCCAGGTCGTCGAGATCGTGGCGGCGCTCGGCTTCCCCGCTCCCGTCGACCTCGTCGGCTACTCGATGGGGGGCCGGGTGGCCCTCACCCTCGCCTGCCGGTTCCCGGCGCAGGTGGCGTCGCTCACCCTCGTGGGCGCGTCGGCCGGGTTGGCGACCGCCGAGGAGCGGGCCGAGCGGAGGGCGGCCGACGAGGACCTGGCCGCTTCGATCCTGACCGATGGACTCGAATCCTTCGTGGACCGGTGGATGGCCAACCCGCTGTTCGCCACCCAGACCCGGCTCGGGGCCGACTTCCTCGCCGCGGCCCGGGCCCAGCGGATGGCGAACTCGCCCGACGAGTTGGCTCGCAGCCTCCGGGGCGCAGGCACCGGCACCATGCGGCCCCTCCACGACGTCCTCGCGACGTGTGCGGTACCGGTCACGCTGGTGGTGGGCGCCGACGACCCCAAGTTCCGCGACATCGCGGTGTCGCTCGCCCGGTCGCTGCCCGACGCGCGGTTGGCCTCCATCGACCATGCGGGTCATGCCGCCCACCTCGAACAACCCGACGCCGTCGTGGCCGAGATCGAGGCTGTCTCCCGTCGACGCACCGTCGGGGTGTTCCCCGTCTCCATCCCGCTCCGCGATGCTCACACCACCGGGCGGGGCACGACCCGACGACGCGAAAGCGCGCTCCTCGCCCTTCGAGCCGACGGACACACCGGCTGGGGAGAAGCGTCGCCGCTTCCCGGCTGGTCGAACGATGATCTCGCTTCGGCGCTGGCCGTCCTGCGCACCGGATCGCCTTCGACGATCGACGGCCCGGCCTGGGATGCCGTGGCGGCGTGGCTCGAGACGGCTGCGAGCACCCCCTCGGCTCGCGCCGCCATCGCCGGGGCCGCCCTCGACCTCGACGCCCGGCGGGCCGGCGTGCCGCTCTGGCGCCACCTGGCCGATCGCCATCCCTCGCTCGATGTCAGCGCGGCCCGTTCGTCGGTCGCGGTCAACGCCCTCGTGTCGGCGACGGCGGTGGACGACGTCGCGGCCGAGGTCCGGGCCGCGGCCACGGCGGGCACGACCACCGTCAAGCTCAAGGTCGGCGCGCTCGACCCGGAGCTCGACCTCCAACGGATCGCCGCAGCCCGGGCCGCGGGCCCCGGGGTGACCCTGCGTCTCGACGCCAACGGTGCATGGGCGCACGCCACCGCCGTCGAGATCCTCCGCCGAGCGGCCGCGTTCGACGTGGTGCTCTGCGAGGAGCCCGTTTCGGGCATCGCCGAGATCGCCGCCGTCGGACGCGAGGTCCCGATCGGTGTCGCGGTCGACGAATCCGTTCGCGAGCCGGGGGACCTGGCAGTGGTCCTCGAGCACGCAGGCGACCTCGGCGCGTTGGTCGTCAAACCCCAGGCGCTCGGTGGACCCGACCGGGCGGTCGACACCATCGTCGCCGCCCGCGCCGCCGGCCTCGCGGTGATCGTCACGTCGATGATGGACAGCGCGGTGGGGCTCGCGCACGCCGCCCACGTTGCGGGCGCCTGTGGCCTCGACACCGCCCACGGCCTCGCCACGGCCGCCTCGCTGTCGTTCGATGTGGCGCCGGGGCTCGCGGTGGCCGGTGGTCGCATCGCCCTCGGCGACGAGATCGGTCTCGGGGTCGGGCCCGTTTCGCCCCACCCGGCGGCACCGTCGTAGCCTCGCGGCGTGGATCTCTTCATCATTCGACACGGTCGGCCCGAACGTCAGGTGCTCGGCGCCGGCGAGGGGACGGCCGATCCCGGACTGTCCGAAACCGGCGTGGAGCAGGCCCGCCGGGTGGCCGAGTTCCTCGAGGTCGAGGGCATCGACCACATCGTCTCCTCCACGATGCGGCGGGCCTACGAGACGGCGGTGCCGCTGGCCGACACCCTCGGCTACGAGATCGAGCAGCTCGAGGACATCAAGGAATCGGACCACAAGAACTCCGCCTACATCCCGGCCGAGGAGATCTCACCCGACGATCCTGATGCCGCGCACCTCTTCGAGGGCAACATCCACGATCACGTCTTCAGCGACGGCATCGAGCACTTCACCGAGCGGGTCAGCCGGGGATTCCAACACATCATCGACACCAACAAGTCGAAGCGGGTGGCCGTGTACTGCCACGGCATGGTCACATCGATCTTCCTCCGCACGATCCTGGGATTCGACGATCCGCTGTCGCTCACGCCCGACTACTGCGGCATCAGCCGCGTGCGGGCCTCGTCCAACGGAATCCGCACGGTGCGCTCGATCAACGAGACGCACCACGTACGCGACCTGATCGAATGGTGACATGGCCGGTGCGACGATGAAGTCGATCCGAGTGGTCGACGGCGTGCCCACGCTCGAACGCGGCGAGTTCGCTGTGCGCGACGGCGACGTACGGGTGAAGGTCGCGGCGGTCGGCATCTGCGGCTCCGATCTCCACCTGCTCGACGCCGGCTGGGCCGAGGGCCGCGTGCTCGGCCACGAGATCTCGGGCCACCTCGACGACGGCCGGGCCGTGGCCATCGAACCGTTTCGCTCCTGCGGCCATTGTGCGACCTGCGCCGACGGCGACCGCCACGCGTGCGAGAACGGCGCCGAAGTGCTGGGGATCATGGCCGACGGCGGCATGGCCGAATACATGAGCGTGCCGACGGATGCGTTGGTGCCGCTCGCCGGCGGCGTCGACGTCGGCGACGCGTCATTGGTCGAGAACCTCGCCGTCGCCGTGCACGGGCTCAACCGCGCCCGCCTCCGTGGTGGCGACACGGTCGCCGTGGTCGGGGCCGGTCCCATCGGGCTCGCCCTCGTGGCGGCGCTGCGGCGGGCCGGGTTCGCGGTCTCCATCGGTGCCCGCCACGAGCACCAGCGCGTCGCGGCGGAACGCCTGGGTGCCACCGTCATCGACGACACGAGCGGCCAGGCCACCGGGTTCGATGTCGTGTTCGACGCTGTGGGCAACACCGGGTCGATCAAGGAATCGGTGCGTCGGGTCGCCCGGGCCGGTCGCATCTGCATGGTGGGTTCGTTCTGGGACCCGGTCGAGATCGATGTCGGTCTGCTCATGCAGGAGGCCGAACTCATCCCGGCGATGATGTACGGCCGCACGCCGAGTGGCCGCGAGATCGACGGCGCCGCGGCGCTGCTGGCCGAGCTCCCTCATCTGGCCGACACCATGATCACCCACCGGTTCCCGCTCGACGGGGCCGGCGAAGCCTTCGCCGCGGCTCGCGATCGTGCGTCGGGGGCCATCAAGGTCGTCTTCGAGCCCCACACCTGAGTCTGGTGTGCGCCCGTGTCGTGGATCGAGGTGACCGAACCGTTCGCATCGCCGCCCCGCGCCGTCGGCCCGCTGGCCGAACCGAATGTCGACGGTGTGGTCGATCTCGAGGACCGCTGGGGTTCGATCCTCGAGGTTTCGCTTCGCGGCGGCGTCGACCTCGGAGCGTGCGAACAGGTCGAGATCCGTGGGTCGGTCCTCCGCGGTGTGACCTTTCGGGCCCAGCCCGGCGTGGAGCTCGACGTCACGGCGTCGACGTTCGTCGACTGCGACCTCACTGCCCTGCGTTTCACCAAACTCACCAACACGCGGTTCGAGGGCTGCAAGCTCTCGGGGGTCGACTTCGGCGGCGGGGTGTGGCGAGATGTGCTCCTCGACCGCACCCTCCTGAAGTTCAGCGTTCTCCGCATGGCCGAGCTCGAACGCGTCGAATTCCGCGACTGCACGTTCGACGACGTCGATGCCTACGAGACCTCGTTCAGCAACGTGGCGATGCCGGGTTCGAGGCTGCGGGCGGTGGAGCTCGACAAGGCCCGGTTCAGTGCCGTGGATCTCCGGGAGGCGGTCGAGCTCGATCTGCGTTCCTGTCGGCGCTTCGAGGGCTGCCTGTTGGGGGAGGAGCAGCTCGTCGGACTCGTTCACCTCTTCGCGGCCGCGGCCGGGGTGTCGATCGCCCGGCCCGGGCAGGAATAACGCACCGGCGGGTGGGTTGAGCCGGACATGACGGACACCACCGATTCCCCCACGGACGACCGCACCGACGAGTGGGACCGGATGCGGGCCGCTCACCTCGCGCCCCGCGCCGATCGTCCGCCATCCTCGGCCCGCGGCGTGCACCACGTCGCCCTCTTGTGTACCGATGTCGAGCAGACGATCGAGTTCTACCAGGGCGTCCTCGGCTTCCCGCTGACCGAGCTGTTCGAGAACCGCGATTACGAGGGCTCGACCCACTTCTTCTTCGACATCGGCAACGGCAACGCCCTCGCCTTCTTCGACTTCCCCGAGCTCGGCCTCGAGGACTACGCCGAAGTGCTCGGCGGTCTCCATCACCTCGCCATCTCGGTCCCGCCCGAGTCGTGGGCCCGCCAGAAGGCCGCGCTCGAGGAGGCCGGTGTCGAGCTCCACATCGTGGAGTCGTCGATGTACTTCCGTGACCCCGACGGGGCCCGCATCGAGCTGATCAACGATCCGCTCGGGGAGATGTACGGCAATCCCGTGATGTAGCCGAGTCGGCTCCTACCCTTGGCGCCGTGACTGACCCCTCCTCGCTCTCCCTCGTCGTCATGGCGGCCGGTCTCGGCTCGCGTTTCGGGGGTACGAAGCAGCTGGCCGAAGTGGGCCCCGACGGCGAGGCGTTCCTCGACTTCTCGATCATCGACGCGGTCGCTGCCGGTGTGGAGCGGGTGGTGCTGATCGTGCGCACCGACATCGAGGACGACGTCCGGCGCCATGTCGCACGGCGCCATGCCGACCTCGACGTCACCTACGTGCGACAGGACGAACACGGCCCTGCACGCGAGAAGCCGTGGGGCACCGGCCACGCCGTGCTCACCGCGGCACCGGCGGTGCCGGGGCCCTTCCTCGTCTGCAACGCCGACGACTACTACGGCCGCTCCACCTACGCCGCGATCGCCCCGCTCGCCGCAGTCCTCCCCGACGATCGGGCGCTGCTCGCCGGTTTCCGGATGGACCGCACCCTGCCCGCGGTGGGGGAGGTGAGCCGCGGCGTGTGTCAGGTCGAGGGGGACCGGCTGACATCGCTGGTCGAGACCCACGGCATCGGCCGTCGGGCCGACGGCACCATCACCGCCACCGACCCGGCCGGTCCGCTGGCCGACGACACCGTCTCGTCCATGAACTTCTGGGCCTTTCCCCATCGCCTCTTCGCCGACCTCGAGCGAGGCTTCGCCGCGTTCCTGACCGACCACGGGCACGAGCCGAAGGCCGAATACCTTCTGCCCTCCGTCGTCCACGAGCTGATGGCCGCGGGCGAGATGACGGTGGGCGTCGTCCCCACCGACGAGGCCTGGGTCGGGGTCACGAACCCCGACGATCTCGAGATCGCCCGACGCCAGATCGCCCGGATCCGGGCCTGACCGGCGACGGGGCGTGACGGGTGGGGAACCGGAGGGGGGTGACGGTCGTCAGAGATGACATGAAGACGCGACCGCTTTCCGTACTGCTCGCCGGCGCCCTGTTGTTCGCCTCGTGCGGCGACGCGACCGACGAGAGCGCCGACCCGGGCGGCGACACCGCCACGACGTTCCCGGCCGCAGACCGTGGCTGGCTCGAGGGCGACGATCTTGACTGGACCGGAGGCGGCGACGTCGCCGGCGCCCGAGGCGACCTCGACATGGCGGCTGAAACGGCGTACTCGGACGACGGTGGTGACGTCACCGACATCGGACCGATCGAACCCCCGATCGAACCGCCCATCGACGACACCCCGTTGCGGGCCGGGTCGATCGACGACGGCGACGACGTGGATGCCTACCTCGACTATCGCGCCGGAGTGGTCGAGTCGGGCGTGGAGGTCCGTCCCCTCGACGTGCGTGACTCGACGGTGATCACGGTCACGGGCGACAACGGCCTGCCGGTGCTCGATGCGATCGTCGAGGTCGTGGCTGACGGCGGCGCGGTCGCCCTGCGCACCACGGCCGACGGGTCGGTCCGCTTCGCCCCGGCGGCGATGAACCTCGACGGCGACACCTTCTCGGCCACGGTCACCGTCGGCGAAGCCGTGCAGTCTGTCGAGTTCGCGCTCGGTGCCCCCTCCGTCGACATCACGGTCGACGCGCCGGGCGGGCACGACGGGTCGGTGCCGCTCGACGTCCACTTCGTGCTCGACGCAACCGGTTCGATGGGCGACGAGATCGCCCGCCTGCGGGACAACATGACCTCGGTGGCCACCCAGATCGCCGCGTTGCCGAGCGCCCCCGATGTCCGATTCGGCATGACCGTCTACCGCGACGAGGGCGACCTCTTCGTCACCCGCACCTTCGACCTCACCGACGACCTCGATGCCTTCCTCGTCGCCCTCGCCGACGTGCAGGCCGACGGGGGTGGCGACTATCCCGAGGCGCTCGACGAGGCCTTGGCCGACGCGCTCGAAAAGCCCGAGTGGCGCCGCGACGGCGCCGTCGAGCTGCTGTTCGTCATCGCCGACGCCCCGCCCCAGGTGGGACGCGACGTCCAGCAGCCCTCGACGGCGACCGCGATCGCAGCGGCCGAACGGGGTGTGAAGATCTTCCCCGTCGCGGCCAGCGGCACCGACGACCAGGCCGAATACGTGATGCGGGAGCTGGCGTTCGTCACCGGCGGTCGGTTCGTGTTCCTGTCGTACGGCGCCGGCGGCTCGACGGCCACCGGTGACGGCACCGACATCACCGCCGACGACTACGACGAACTGCCGCTCGATGCCCTGGTGGTGCGGCTGGTGCAGGACGAGCTCTCGGCGCTCACCGGCGTCGAGTCGCAGCCGGTGCCGACCACGACGGCACCGATCACCACGACCACCTACGAGCAGTAGATCACGAGAACTTGGTGACGACCCGCTCGATCGGCTCACCGTCGATCTCGAGTTCGACCCTCTCGTTGTAGAAACACAACAGCCCCTTCACCGGGGCCGACTCCGGGAGCGGGTCGTCGTAGCACCACACGAGGTCGGGGTGTTCGGTGCCGGCGACCGTGAGCGTCCAGTAGCGGGCGTAACCCTTGTAGGGGCAACCGGTGCTCGTCTCGGTGGGGGTCAGCAGATCCTCTCGGACGTCGGCGGGCGGCAGGTAGTAGCGGGGCGGCAGGCCCGTCTCGTAGAGGATCGTCGGGTTCTGGGAATCCGCGACGACCATGCCGTCGACCCGCACCACCACGTGACGCGAGGAGGGGAGCGCGTCGACGCGGCGATACGGGTCGCGGGGATGGACGAAGACCTCCTCGTCCTCCTCGAACCATCGGTCGACGGCGGACCACTGGACCTTCACGTGATCGGGGAGTTCGGCGATCTCGGTGGTGGGCAACGACGAATCGTTCACGTCGTCGGCGGGGACGTACCACCACGGGTAGTACTCGTGTTCCCACACGAGCTGTGCCCGCCGGGTGTCGACCACGGTGCGATCGCCGATCGTTCCGCGGATCCACTTCGGGCTCGGTTCGATGCGAACGACGGGCATGAGCGCTTCAACTCGGGCGACGGGCCGTTGATTCCTGCCATGGCAGACTCGGCGGGTGCTCGATCCCTCCGTCACCCGTCAGGCCCGCACCGGGATGGTCTCCACGATCGACCATCTCGCCACCGCCGCCGGGGTCGACCTGCTCCGACACGGCGGGAGCGCGGTCGACGCCGCGATCGGCGCCAATGCCGTGCTCTCGGTCACCTCGTCACACATGTGCGGCATGGGCGGCGACCTGTGGGCCCTCGTCCACTTCGAGGACGGCTCGCCACCGGCCACGCTCGACGCGTCGGGGCGAGCCGGATCGGGCGCCGACCCCGACCGGGCGCGGGCCGACGGGCTGACGGCGATTCCCCACACCGGCGACGTTCGCGCCGTGACCGTGCCGGGTGCCGTCGACGGCTGGCTGGCGTTGCATCGGCGCTTCGGGCGGCTCGGCCTCGACGAGGTGTTCGCGAGCGCGATCGATCTCGCAGCGAACGGGTTTCCGGTGGCGCCGTTGCTGGCCTTCCTGGCACCGAACGTCGCCGGGGTGCCGCACAACGAGATCCCGGCCTCTCCCGCCGTCGGGCAGCTCGTCACCCGGCCGGGCTCGGCTCGCGCCCTGCAGGCCATCGCCGCCGCTGGACGAGCGGGCTTCTACGGGGGCGAGTTCGGCGAAGGACTCCTCGCTGCAGGACCCGACGAGTTCGATGCCTCCGACCTCGACCATGATCAGGCCCGTTGGGTCGAGCCCCTCTCGATCGACGCGTTCGGCCATCGGATCTGGTCACCACCGCCCACCAGCCAGGGCTATCTGACGCTGCTCGGCGCGGCGATCGCCGATGGGTTCGATGGTGGACGCGACGCCGCCGGCACCCACCTGCTGATCGAGGCCGCCGCCCAGGCCGCGCACGATCGGCCGACCCAGCTGTTCGACGGGGCCGACCCGACGCTGCTCCTCGACGCCCGGCGCATCGCCGAGCGGCGGGCCGCCATCGACCCCGACCGGGCCGGCCATGTCGCGGTGCCGGAGTGGCACGGCGACACGACATATCTCTGTGCGATCGACGGCGACGGCATGGGGGTGTCGCTCATCAACTCCAATGCGAGCGGCTTCGGGGCCCACCTGATCGCCGGGTCGAGTGGGATCTTCCTGCACGACCGGGGCCTCGGCTTCTCGCTCGAGCCCGGCCATCCGGCCGAGTACGGGCCCGGTCGCCGTCCGCCGCACACCCTGTCGCCCGCCCTGGTGACCCATGCCGACGGCCGCCTCCGCACGGTGCTGGGTTCGATGGGCGGCGACACACAGCCCCAGTACGTGCTCCAGATGCTCGCCGCCTCGCTTCGCCACGGCCGCGACCCGGGACGCGTGCTCGGGCAGGCGCGTTGGAAGATCGCCGCCGACGACGACGGTGGCGGCTTCGACACCTGGCGGCCGGGGCACGGTCGTGAGGTGCGGGTCGAGGAGCACATGCGGGCCGAGATCGTCGACGGCCTGGCTGCTCGTGGGCATCAGATCCGGGTCGTCCATTCGAGCGACTTCGGCCACGCCCATCTCATCGAGGTGACCGAGCACGGATCGCTGGCCGGCGCCGCCGATCCGCGGGCGCTCACCGGCGCGGCAGGCGGCTACTGATCCCGCCGGTTCAGGACTGTCACGCCCCTGCGTGGGCGGGCGTCAGTGCGTGGCGGGCAGCAATTCCAGCAGCACTGACACAGCGTCGGCGTCGCCCACGATGTGGAGGTGGCCACCGCTGCGGAGTTCGGCGACCGACGTCGATGTCGCCATCAGCGCGGCCAACGACGCCCCGCTCATGGTGATCGTCGCATCGGGCTCGTGTTGCTCGATGACGCGGAGCATGCCGGGTGACACCTCGACACACACGTCGGCGTCGTCCACCAGCAGGCGGACGATCGAGCGTTGCTCGATACCGAGAAGATCGAGGCGCCGCCGCCGTTCGGTGTCGGCGATGGCGTACCGCAGCATCCAGTCGTTGACGGTGACCTCACTGAGCAGCGGCAGACCGAAATCGAACAGGGCATTGATGACCTGCGAGATGCCCTCTCCGCGCTCGGTCAGGGCGTAGCGGGCCTTCGGTTCCTCGAGCCGGTGGATCAATCCACGTGAGACCAGTCGATCCGTCGCCTCGTCGAGTTCGTGTTCGGAGAGCCCGGGGTTGCCGTCGATCAGGCCCTGCCTCGTCTGTGGACCGGCCCAGAGCATGTCGCGCATCAACAGCAGCGACCAGCGGCTGCCCAGTGCATCGAGCGACACCGCCACCGGACAGAACTGATCGAATGTGACCGCTGTGTCCGTTTCACCCGCCATACCTGCACCGTAGTGCGCGCCGCCCGACGCGGGGCGAAGGGTCGGTCGTCGGCCCGTCGCCCCGTCTTCGGTGACCGACGACGGCGCCGGTATGGTTCTGACGGTTCGTCAGATCTCAGGAGTTTCATGCGCGGCATCATCGCCAGCGGGGCATACATCCCACACCGTCGACTCGATCGAGCCGAGATCGCCGACTTCTTCGGAAAGGGTGGGGGACGGGGGACCCGAGCCGTGGCCGGGTTCGACGAGGACACCACCACGATGGGAGCCGAGGCCGCGCGCAACGTGCTGCGCGACGCCGGCGACGTGACCGTCGACAGCCTGTGGTTCTCCACGTCCACGCCTGCGTACCTGGAGAAGACCAACGCCGCGGCCATCCATGCGGCGCTGCGCCTGGCGCCGTCGGTGGGTGCCCTCGACATGGGCGGGGCCCTGCGGTCGGGCATCGGTGCGCTGCGCACGGCGCTCCAGGGGACCGGCACCACGCTCGTCGTCAGCGCCGACATCCGTGACGGCATGGCCACCTCGGCCGACGAGGCGGGCGGCGGCGACGGTGCCGCGGCGCTCATCGTGGGCGACGATCAGGCCGGCCCCGTCATCGCCGAGTACGTGGGGGCGGGCATCGCCACCGACGAGTTCCTCGAGCGTTGGCGGGTTCCCGGCGCAGAACGCTCCCGGGTCTGGGAGGAGCGTTTCGGCGAAGTCACCTACGCCCCCCTCATGGCCGCGGCGTTCCAAGCCGCCCTCGCCGACGCGGGAATCGAGGCCGGCGACATCGACCACCTCGCCGTGGCCGGTATGCACGCGCGGGCGATCAAGCGGGGCGGCAAGGCCTTCGGCGAAGCCACCGAACACCTGGTCGACGATCTGAGCGGCGTGATCGGCAACACGGGCACGGCGCATGCGGCCCTGTTGCTCACCGCCACGCTCGAGCAGGCCGAACCGGGGCAGTTGATCGCCGTGGTCATGCTGGCCGACGGGGTCGAGGTGCTCGTGCTCCGAACCACCGACGCGATCACCGACTTCCGGCCCTCGGCCCCCGTGGCGGCCCAGGCCGCGGCCGGCGCGCCGATCAGCTACGGCAAGTTCCTCTCGTGGCGCGGAATGGTGGCAGTCGAGCCGCCCAACCGGCCGGCCCCAAACCGCATCTCGGCCAGTGCCGCGCACCGGCGAGAAGACTGGAAGTACGGGTTCGTCGGCTCCCGCGACCGGAGCAGCGGCATGCTCCACCTGCCACCGGCCCGCGTGTCGCAGAAGGGCGGCGCCGTCGACGACATGGAACCGGTGCCGATGGCCGACACCCAGGGCACGATCGCGGCCTTCA
>JAUIML010000040.1 GCA_030432715.1 Acidimicrobiia bacterium
CGGCGGTCTGATCGCGTCCCGGCTCACCGCCGTTCCCGGGTGCTCCGACGTGTTCCGGGGATGTGTGGTCCCCTACCACCGGGAGCTGAAGCGGTCGGTGCTCGGCGCCCCCGACGTGCCCGCGGTCTCCGAGGAGATGGTCAAGGCGATGGCCGAGGGCGTGTGTGCGACCCTGGGGGCCGACGTGGGCATCGCCGTCAGCGGAGTCGCCGGGCCGGAGCCCCACGAGGGGATCGATCCCGGGGTGCTGTGGATCGGCATCCATCTGGACGGCCGTTCCGAGGCTGTCAACCTGACGCTCCCGTTCGACCGCGAACGCATTCGGCAGTTCACCTGCATCATGTCGCTCAACCTGCTCCGTACCCGACTCCTGGAGGCCTGACGTGCGCACCGAACTCGACCTCGAACTCCTCGGCCAGACCGTCCAGGACCTCTATCGCTTCAAGCAGGGCGAGGTGATGAGCGCGGTGGTGCATCTCGGCATGCGCCTCGGCCTGTTCGACGCACTGGCCGGCAACGACGGTGCCACCAGCGAGACGCTCGCCGCCGCGACCGGGCTGCACGAGCGCTGGGTCCGTGAGTGGCTCCACTCCATCGCCGCGGCCGGGTTGGCCGAGCACGACGACGGCCGGTTCAACCTCACCCCCGAGGCCAAGGCGACCCTGTGCGACCCGGATCATCCGGCGGCGGTCGGTGGCGTGTTCGGTCCGCCGATCACCCACCGGGAGATCGACCGCACGGCCGAGGCGTTCGAGACTGGTATCGGCATGACCTGGGACGAGCATGGCGCCCACACCTGTCACTTCCAGGCGGCCATGGGCGCCGCCGGTCAGAAGACCTGGCTGGTGCCCGTGATCCTCGACTCGATCGAGGGGATGACCGAGAAGCTGACCCAAGGGGCGACCGTGGTTGACATCGGTTGCGGCGCCGGGGTCGCGGCGACCGCGATCGCGACGGCCTATCCCCGGTCGACGGTCATCGGCATCGACCCGTCGGTCCACGCCATCGAGGCCGCGGCGGCTCGGGCGGCCGAGGCCGGGCTCGACAACCTGGAGTTCCGCACGGGCACCTTCGACGATCTTGCGGACCTGGAAGACGTCGACCTCCTGCTCACGCTCGACGTGATCCACGACCTCCCTCGACCCGGCGACGCCGTACGCGCCGCTCGGGCATGCGTGGCCGACGAGGGCGTGTGGTTCGTCGCCGACATCAAGACCCGCGGCGGGCTCGAGGAGAACCGCGGCATCCCCGTCCTGCCCTTGATGTACGGGATGTCGATCCTCTACTGCATGTCGTCGGCCATGTCGGAGCCCGACGGGGCCGGGCTCGGCACGCTGGGTCTGACCGAAGGGGTCTTCGCCGAGCTGACGGCAGCGGCCGGGTTCTCCTCGGTCGACACCCGCGAGTTCGACATCGACCCGCTCAATCGGTACTTCGAGGTCCGCGTCGGCTGAGCGCCGCTCGCATTTCGTCGATTCGGGCCTGCCAGGCGCCGTACTCGATCAGCGGTTCGTAGCCCATCGCCACGTTGATCGCGAGCATGGCGTCGTTGCTCTGGGCATTGCCCGTGGTGAGCCGGGTCGCAGCCGGTTCGGCCTCGCGGAGCCAGCGCCACATCGCGGCCTTGATCCACTTGCCGATACCGCGACCGCGATGACGATCGACCACTGCGGTGTCCCACTGATACGACGCCGCCGGCCGCGTCGGGTTGACGTGGACGCGGGTGTGGGCGGCGGAGCGACCGTCGAGGTCGACGGCGAGCATGGTCATCACCCGCAGGCCGAGTGCGGCCATCGTCGCCTCCTCCTCGCGTACGTCGTCGGCGTCGATGTCCCAGGCATTGATGTCGAGCCCCTCGTGGGGCATGTCGTTCATGGCCATCTGTGCCTCGACGAACGCGTCGATGTGGGCGTCGGGGCAGCGATCGATCCAGCGGACGATCTCGATGTCGGACGCCCGCCGGGCCCCGTCGGCCGCCCAGGCCTCCATCAGCTCCGGGTCGACACGGTCGAGACGCAGCGCGGAGACCCGCTCCCGGTAGGCCAGCGTCGCACCCACACCGGTCCAGAAGGCATGTTCGCCGTCGGTGCGGGGACCCCATCCCGTGATCAGGGTCCGACCGGTCTCGTCGGCCAGGTCGAGCCCGGTGCGCAGTCCGGCAGCGCCCGCAGCGACGTCGCGGGCGGCGCCGAAGATCTCGATGTTGGCCCGGTGGGCATTGGCTTCGTCGAGTTCGAGCTCGACGTGGACGAGGCCGCGGGCGGTGTCGCCGTCGAGCACTGCGAACCGTTCGTGACGGTTGCCCTCGGTCCGGTCGTGGGCGGCGTAGCGGCGCAGCTCCGGTGCCGTGATCGGCGGCGTGACCGGGTCGACTGCGGCCTCGTCGCGTTGCTGTACCGCGAGGGCCGATGCGAAACGGATGTCGTCGAGTTGCGTCAGGGGAACGACGTGCATCCGGTCAGTCTCGCGCTCACACACATTCCGGGATCGGGAAATTCGGGGCGTGCAACGCGACGCAGGTCGACTCGCTCGACGTGATGGTGCCGGTCGGATCGGCGCCGTAGTCGATCACGAGGATCTCTCCCGGACCGACCACGCGGAAGATCGTGCCTTCCATGCCGCCGGCGAAGTCGCGGGCCGCGGTGACGAACTGGGCGGGCGTGCCGGCCTGCGCGGCGTCGAGAATGCAGTCGAGGAGGTCGGTGCCGAACACGGCGGTGGTCGGCCATCCGCTGGTGCGGACGTGCACCCCACAGTCGAGCAGGTCGTCGGGGGCGGCGCGGAATTCTCGGTCGGCGGCGACGGCGGCCGGCGAGGGTTGGGTCGGGTCGTCGGCCGGAGGTGTCCACGCTCTGGCCGGTGTCGTGTCGGGCAGCGTGGTCGAGGAGCCATCGGTGGCGGGGGAGTCGGCCGGTTCGGCGGTCGAGACGACGAACACGATCCCGACGAGGGCGACCGCCGACGCGGCGATGCCGGCGCTGACGGCGAAGCGGTTGCGTGTGGCCCTGGCCTTGGTCATGACGGCTTCCCCCTGCGGGCTAGATTAGCACCTGTGCCCCGTCACTTCGTCGCGGTGTGGCCGCCGCCGGCCGTCGTGGAACTGCTCGAGGCCCTGCCCCGGCCCGACGTGCCCGGGGTGCGGTGGACGACGCGAGCCCAATGGCACGTGACGTTGCGCTATCTCGGTGAGGTCGACGAGTCCGAGGCGCGGGCCGCGCTCGCGGCCGTCGACGCCGCGCCGACCGAGGCATCGCTGGGGCCGGCCGTCGGCCGGCTCGGTCCCGACACCGTGATCGTTCCGGTCGACGGACTCGACGACGTCGTCGGCGCGGTCGAGCTCGCGACGCTGCGGCTGGGGGAACGTCCGCACCCGAGGGGATTCGTCGGCCACCTGACCTTGGGCCGACAGCGGGGCGGTGGCCGTACGGCCCTCGACGGGGTGGCTGTGGCCACGTCGTTCGCCGTCGACGAGATCGCGCTGGTGCGCAGTGAACCGTCGCCCCGCGGCCCCCGCTACACCACCGTGGCCCTCCGGCCCCTCGCCCCCTAGGGTCGGTCGATGCCCTTTCTCGACGTCGGCGACCTCACGATGTACCACGAGTTCCACGGTGAGGGGCCGCCACTGCTCCACATCTCGGGCAGCGGTGGCGATCTGCGACGAACCATGCCGTCGACCTCTCCGCTCAACGCCGATTTCCTGGGCCTTCACTACGACCAGCGCGGTCTGGGGCAGACCTCCGGCGGCGAGGGGCAGCCGACGATGGCGGACTTCGCCGATGATGCGGCCGCGCTGTGCGCGGCCGTCGGGTGGGACCGGTGCCATGTGATGGGCACGTCGTTCGGCGGGATGGTCGCGCAGCACCTGGCCATCCGTCATCCCGGGCTCGTCGACAAGCTGGTGCTCAACTGCACGTCGCCGGGAGGGGCACAACCCTCCTACCCACTGCACGAGATCCAGGAGCTCCCGGCTGAGGAGCGGGCCGATGCGTGGATGCCGGTGCTCGACACCCGGTACGTACCCGGCGAGGACATCCCTGGTCTCGGTGCGCTCACCACCTACTTCCGCGACGGGCAGACTGCCGAGCAGCCGCCCGACGTCGCGGCCGGGTTCGCCCGTCAGCTCGAAGCCCGGCGGTTGCACGACGCGACGGCGGGGCTGGCCGGCATCGACTCGCCCACGCTGGTGTGCGCCGGGCGCTACGACGGCATCGCGCCGGTGAGCAACGCAGAGGCGATCGTGGCCGCGATCCCGGGCGCGACGCTCGACGTGTTCGAGGGGGGCCACATCTTCATGCTCCAGGACCCGCGGGCGATGGAGCGCATCCGGGAGTTCCTGCTCGCCTGACCGGGGTCAGCCCGGGCCGCGGTTGCCGCCCTTGGAGTGGCTCTTCCCGCGGTTCTGCCCGCCGCGCTTTTGCCCACCGGATTTCGGGCCGCCGTCCTGCTGCCCACCGCGGCGCTTGCCGCCTCGTTTGCGGGTGCGAGCCTTCGGCTTGCGCTGCTGGTTGTTGCGGCGCGGGCCGTCGTCGCGTCGTGGCGGACGGTCGTCGGTGTCGGGCGGCAGCTCGGGGAGGGCACCACCCTCGACCGGGGGCGGCTTGGTGATCTCACCGGGAAGGTCGAGCCGGCGCTTCATCGCCCTGACGTCCTTCATCTGGCTCGGATCGACGAAGGAGATGACCTTGCCGTGGGCGCCGGCCCGGGCGGTGCGGCCGCTGCGATGCACGTAGGCGGAGTCCTCGTCGACCGGGTCGAAGTGGATGACGCAGGCCACGCCGTCGACGTGGATGCCGCGAGCGGCGACGTCGGTGGCGACCATGGCATGGGCCTTGCCGCGGGTGAAGTCGTCGAGCGCCCGGGTGCGCTGCGATTGGGAGCGGTTGCCGTGGATGGCGACGGCTTTCACGCCGAGCCGACCGAGCTGCTTCGCGAGTCGGTCGGCGCCGTGCCGGGTCCGGGCGAAGACGATCGTGGGGCCGAACGTGGCGATGCAGGATGCCGCCAGCGGCACCCGGTCGGTGCGGGGGAGCTCCCAGAAGTGGTGCTCCATGGCCTTGAGATCGGGCGACGCCGGACCGACCTCGTGGCGGACCGGGTCGTGCTGGTATCGCTGGATCAGCTTGCCGACATCGCCGTCGAGCGTTGCGGAGTAGAGCACCGTCTGGCGCTTCGCCGCCGTCTGGTCGAGCAGGCGCTTCACGACGGGCATGAAGCCCATGTCGGCCATCCGGTCGGCCTCGTCGATCACCACGATCGACGCCTCGTCGAGCGAGACGGCACGCCGGTCGATGAGGTCTTCGAGACGGCCGGGGGTGGCGACGAGGATGTCGACCCCCCGTTTCAGCTTGTTGATCTGGGGCTCGAGGCCGACGCCGCCGTAGACGGCGATGATCCTCCGCCCCACGGCATCGGCCAGCGGCCCGAGGTCGGACGCGATCTGGTCGGCGAGCTCGCGGGTGGGTGCGAGCACCAGGGCCGCCGGTCGCTTCGGTTCGGCCTTCCTCACGCTCGTCACCAGGGGGATGCCGAACGCGAGGGTCTTGCCCGAGCCGGTCGGGGCCCTCGCGACGACGTCACGACCCTTCAGGAGGTCGGGAATCGACGCGGCCTGGACCTCGAAGGGTTGGCGGATGCGTTGTTGATCGAGGACCGCGACGATCTCGTCGGGAACGCCGAGGGCGGCGAACGTGGTGGCCATTGGAGGCGCCTTCGAGCGGGGTTCTCTCGCTGAGCCCTTGCCCGCGACCAGCCGCTTCTGGTGGGAAGGATAGCGGCGTCGGCGGCTACTCCTCGGTGATGGCGCCGTCCCGGTCGAGTCGCAGGCTCGCCGAGTTCATGCAGTAGCGCTGACCCGTGGGTGCCGGACCGTCGGGGAATCGATGCCCGAGGTGGGCCCCGCAGTTCGCGCACACGGCCTCTTCGCGGACCATGCCGTGGCTCGTGTCGGTGTGGATCTCGACGACGTCCTCGCCGACGGTCTCGAAGAAGCTGGGCCAGCCGGAACCCGATTCGAACTTCGTGTCGCTCGTGAACAGGGCGGTGTCGCACACGATGCAGCGATAGGTGCCGTCGTCGTGGCAGTCCCAGTACTCACCGGTGAAGGCCCGCTCGGTGCCGGCCTCCTGGGTCACGGCGAACTGGGCGGGGGTGAGCCTTTCGCGCAGCTGTTCGACGGTCTCGCCGGTCGGGAGGGTGCTCTCGGTCATGGTGGGCCTTTCTGGGCTGTGGGCCTCGGTGTGTGCACCGTAGAACACCGGCCCGCACGGTTTTGGTCCCGGATTCCCGAGAAGTTCGCTGTTCGGTCCTTGACCGAACAGCTGTTCGCAATTACCTTCGTGTCATTCGTTTCCGCCGGTGGGTGTCACACCCCCTCCGTAGGTTCGAGCCCACAACCCCACACCCCCCAGTCCGGCGTCGAAGGCGTCGGGACCAACAGCGCAGACGTAGGAGACACAGTGGAACGAGACAAGGCACTCGACATGGCCCTCGGGCAGATCGAGAAGCAGTTCGGCAAGGGCTCGGTCATGAAGATGGGCGAGAAGACCGCCCTCGGCATCGAATCGGTGCCCACCGGCGCCCTGGCCCTGGATCTGGCCCTCGGCATCGGTGGTCTGCCCCGTGGCCGCGTCACCGAGATCTACGGCCCGGAGTCCTCGGGCAAGACCACGCTGGCCACCCACGTGGTCGCCGAGGCCCAGCGCAACGGCGGCATCTGCGCCTACATCGATGCCGAACACGCGATGGATCCCGTCTACGCAAAGGCGATCGGCGTCGACATCGACGAACTGCTGATCTCCCAGCCCGACACGGGCGAGCAGGCGCTCGAGATCGTCGACATGCTGGTGCGTTCCGGCGCCCTCGATGTGATCGTGATCGACTCGGTGGCCGCGCTCACCCCTCGCGCCGAGATCGAAGGCGAGATGGGCGACACCCACGTCGGCCTCCAGGCTCGGTTGATGTCCCAGGCGTTGCGCAAGCTGACGAGCAATCTCAACAAGTCCAACACGGTGTGCATCTTCATCAACCAGTTGCGAGAGAAGATCGGCGTGATGTTCGGTTCGCCGGAGACGACGCCGGGTGGCCGGGCGCTGAAGTTCTACTCCTCGTGCCGTCTCGACATCCGTCGTATCGAATCGATCAAGGATGGTGTCGAGGTCGTGGGCAACCGCACCCGGGTCAAGGTCGTGAAGAACAAGTGCGCCCCGCCGTTCCGTCAGGCCGAGTTCGACATCATGTACGGCACCGGCATCTCCCGTGAGGGTTCGGTGCTCGACCTCTCCGTCGAGGAGGGCATCGTCAAGAAGTCGGGCGCCTGGTACACCTACGAGGGCGAGCAGCTCGGCCAGGGTCGGGAGAACGCCAAGAAGTTCCTCCAGGACAACCCCGAGGTCATGGTCGAGATCTCCGACCGGGTCTGGAAGGCCGTCATGCCCGAGCTCGATGAAGCGGTCGAGGAGGTCGACCTCACCGAAGCGGACGACGACGAGTTCTCCGACGCCGACGATCTGCCGATCGCCCTCGACGACTGACCCCCCGGTCTGTCGGGAACGATCGAGTGGGCCGCCTCCGGGCGGTCCACTCGTGGTTTCGGGCGGCGGCTGCGGCGGGTCGGTCGAGAGACGCTCAGTCGAGGGTGATGACGATGCCGACGCCGGCGTCGGCCTGGCGCTTCACCCGGCGCGAGATCTTCGAGAACAGGTCGATCACCCGGTACTGCACCCCGTACTTCGCCTTCACCGCAGCCGCGACCGGGCGGTAGGCGTCACCGGAGACGACCTCGGCGGTGCCCGTGACGGTGGCGGCTCCCTCGGTGGCGACGCCCTTCATGTTGCAGGCCACGAGTTCGACCGCCGGCGTCTTCTTGATGCGCTTGACCTTCCAGGTGTCGTCGTCGGTGGTGAACCCCACCCGGCCATCGCCGAGATCAGCGATCCAGACCGGCGTTTCCTTGCGGCGCCCGTCCTGGGTGAAGGTGGTGAGTCGGACGTACTTCTCGGCGGCGATGGTCGACATTGCACCAGTCTCGCACACGAGCATCCGTTCAGAGTCAGGCAAGGCCCACTACGATTTCGGCGCGATCGGGTTGGGGACACGATCCATGCAAAGGAGGTCACCATGCGTGACACGAAGATTCTGGCGGCGGAAGCGATCGGGACGTTCATCCTGATGCTCGGTGGACCGGGGGTTGCCGTTCTGGCGGCCGGCACCGGGGCGCTCGACGGTGCGGCGGTCCTCGCCGTCTCGCTGGGGTTCGGCTTCGCCCTGCTGATCGCGGCGTACGCCGTCGGGCCGGTGTCGGGCTGTCACATCAACCCGGCCGTCACGCTGGGCATGGCGGTGATGAACAAGATGGACCGGGCCAAGGTGCCGTTCTACATCGCCGGTCAGGGCCTCGGCGCGCTGGCCGGTGGCGCCGTCATCCTGATCGTGCGCAACGGCGCGGTCGACGACTTCGACGCCAATTCGGGCAGTTTCGCCACCAACCAATGGGGTTCGGGCGAGGGCTACGAGTTCTTCAACTTCGGCGCGATGGTCGTGGCCGAAATCGTCCTCACGGCCCTGCTCGTGCTGGTGGTGTTGAGCACGACCCGCAAGGGCTTCCCACCCGCGGCCATCGGCCTCACGGTCGGCATCACGCTCACCCTCATCCACCTGGTCTCGATTCCCGTCGACAACACGTCGGTCAACCCGGCCCGATCCTTCGGCATGGCCATCTTCGCCGGTGGCGACGCGATGGAGCAGCTGTGGGCCTTCATCGTCTTCCCGCTCCTCGGCGCGGTGGTCGGTGCGGGCGCCTACCTCCTGGTCTCCGACGACGGCGACGCCCTGGCCTGAGCGGCCCGAGTTCACGATCCCCACGCCGCCGGTAGCCTGGCGGCGTGGGGAAGTCGTACGTGATCCGCACCTACGGGTGCCAGATGAACGAGCACGACTCGGAGCGCATCTCCGGGTTGCTCGAGGCCGACGGGATGTCGCGCGTCGACGACGTCGCCGATGCCGACGTGGTGGTACTCAACACCTGCTGCATCCGGGAGAACGCCGACAACAAGCTCTACGGGGCCCTCGGTCACCTGAAGTCGCTGAAGGAAGCCAACCCCGACCTCCAGATCGCCGTGGGTGGCTGCCTGGCCCAGAAGGATCGTGACCTCATCACCGAGCGAGCGGGCCATGTCGACGTCGTCTTCGGGACGCACAATGTCGACCGGGCGGTCGAACTGCTCGACCACGCCGCCGAGCACGGCCCGATCGTGGAGATCCTCGAAGCGACGGCCCGTGAAGACGCCGATCGGTTCCCGTCGGCGCTGCCGACCCGCCGGGAGGTCGACCATGCCGGCTGGGTCACGATCCAGGTCGGGTGCGACAACACCTGCGCGTTCTGCATCGTGCCGTCGGTTCGGGGACCCGAGGTGAGCCGGGCCTTCGGCGATCTCGTGGCCGAGGTCGAGCAGCTCGCCGCCGACGGCGTGAGTGAGATCACCCTGCTCGGCCAGAACGTCAACAGCTACGGCCGGGACCTGGCCGTCGCCCGCCGCGGCGAGTCCGCCGCCGACGACGCCCACTGGTGTGGCGAGCGCTGGACCGGCGATCGCCGGGCCCGCCCCCTGTTCGCCGATCTCATTCGGGCGACCGGGGCGGTCGAGGGGATCCACCGGGTCCGTTTCACCAGCCCGCACCCGAAGGACATGCGCGCCGACGTCTTCGCCGCGATGGCCGAGACGCCCGAAGCCTGCGAACACCTGCACTTCCCGCTCCAGTCGGGCAGCGATTCGATCCTGGCTGCGATGCACCGCGGCTACACCGGTGCGCGCTACCTCGAGAAGCTCGCCGCGGCTCGGGCGGCGATCCCGGGCCTGTCGGTTACCACCGACATCATCGTCGGCTTCCCGGGCGAGACCGACGACGACTTCGAACGCACCCTCGAAGTGGCGGCGGCCGCCGAGTTCGATGCCGCGTTCACCTTCGTGTTCTCGCCGCGGCCGGGGACCGAAGCGGCCGAGATGACCGCGTCGTTCGTCGACCACGACGTCGCGGTGGCCCGCTACGAACGGCTCCGTTTGGTGATCGAGCGGTCGAGCCGGGCGGCCAACGCCCGTCGGGTCGGCGAGATCGAGGAGGTCACGGTCGAGGGTCCCTCGAAGAAGGACCCGGCGGTCCTCACCGGGCGAACCCGTCGCAACACCCTGGTGCACTTCGCCTCGCCCACGCCGCTGCGGGCCGGAACCTACGCCCGGGTCGAGGTGACCGACGCTCGGGTCAATCACCTCCTGGGCGAGTTGGTCGAAGTGACCCATGCCGCCCGTCACCGCACACGCATTCCGGTCACCGCCGGGTGAGATGACCGCCGACGCGCGCTCGCTCGGTCCGGGGGTGCGGGCCGCCCTGGACGACCGGGGCGTGACCGCCGACGATCTCGTCGAGGCGACGGTCGACGGCAACATCACGCTGTTGCGCCCCGGCGGCGACAACGCAGATCTCGCCGTTCTCCATCAGCCCGGGGGAGCGCCGGGCGCGCTGCTCGACGAGGTCGACCGGTTGCTGTGGCTGGCCGGCGGGGGCCCGGCCCCCGAGATGGTCGCGACCGGGCGGGCCGACGACGGCAGCGAATCGGCGGCGATCCGGCTCGGCTCGGCTGCGGCCACGGCTCAGCACGGGCACCCGATGGGGCCCGAAGCGCTGGTCAAGACGCTGGCCGGCTCGCTTCGCTCGCTCCACGATCGCGCGACCGACCACTGCCCGTTCGTGGCGGACACCGAGGCGCTGCGTGCCGTGGTCGATGGTCGCATCGAGATCGGGGTGATCGCCGAGACCGTCGACGGGCCCTACGCCGGCCGCTCCGCCACCGACCTGGCGGCGATATTCGACGACCTCATGGACGAGCTCGGTGAGAGCCGAGATCCGGTCTTCGTGCACGCCGCCCTCCGCCCGGATCGCATCTGGCTCGACCCCGACGGCACGGCGACCTTCCTCGGCTGGCAGTGGTCGGGTCTCGGCGACCGGCATGTCGACGTCGCGGCCGTCGCGACCCTGCTGACCCGGCTCCACGGCCCGGCCCTCGTCGCGCCCTTCGTCGAGGCCTACGGCTTCGACCGGGTCGACCTCCGTCGGCTCGACGCCCACCAGCTGCTCGCCCACCTCCTCTCGTGACCGCGCGTCCGGCGCGGGCCGATCGCCCACTCGTGATCCTCGGGCCGACCGCCTCGGGAAAGTCCGAACTCGCCCTCGGCGTGGCCGAAGCCCTCGGCGATGTCGAACTCGTGTCGATCGACTCGATGCAGGTCTACCGGGGCATGGATGTGGGCACCGCCACGCCCCGCGCCGACGAACGGGCGAGGGTCGCCCACCACCTGATCGACCTGGTCGAGCCGACGGAGCCCTTCACGGTGGGCGAATTCCAGCGGCGCGCCCGCGCCGCCCTGGCCGACATCCGGGCCCGGGGGCGGACCCCGGTGCTCGTCGGCGGCACGGGTCTGTATCTCCGCTCGGTGATCGACGACCTCGAACTCCCCGGACGCTTCCCCGAGGTCATGGCCGAGCTGGAGCGTGAACCGGAGACCGAGCGCCTCCACGAGCGGCTCGCCACCCTCGACCCGGTGGGTGCCGCTCGGATGGAGGCCAACAACCGCCGTCGCGTCCTGCGTGCCCTCGAGGTGACCATCGGTACCGGCCGACCGTTCAGCTCGTTCGGGCCGGGCCTGGAGCACTATGCGCCGACGCCGTTCGTGCAGATCGCGCTCCGCTGGCCCCGCGAGACCCTCGACCAACGGATCGCGGCCCGCTACGAGACGCAGATGGCCGAGGGCTTCCTCGACGAGGTCCGCGCCCTGGCGGCCCTCGGTCCCAGCCGGACCGCCGCCCAGGCGCTGGGGTATCGCGAGCTGCTCGCCCATCTCGCCGGCGAGTGCACACTCGACGAGGCGCTCGAGCGGGCCATCGTGCGGACGCGCCGGTTCGCCCGCCGCCAGGAGCGCTGGTTCCGCCGCGACCCGCGACTTCTCTGGGTCGACATGCCGACCACCGCCGACGAGCTGATCGGCCGCTGGGACCAGGTTCTGGCAAAGGGCGGCGCATGAGCCTTCCGACCTGCGACAATGGAGCGTCATGAGCGCTCGCTATTCGAAACACCACGGTCTCGGCAACGACTTCCTCGTGGCGCTCACCGACAGTCTTCCGCTCGATGCCGTCGACCGGGCGGTGTCGCTGTGCAACCGTCGCACCGGTGTCGGTGCCGACGGCCTCATCTTCGGGATCGAGCGTCCCAACGGCACCATCACCATGCGGCTGCTCAACTCCGACGGCAGCCCGGCCGCACTGAGCGGCAACGGTCTGCGCTGTTTCGCCCAGGCGATCGCCATCGCCCGCGGGGTTCCCCATCTCGAGATCGACATCGACACGCCGGCCGGCGTGCGCCACTGCTCCGTGATGGCCACGGAGGAGCCGCACACGGTGATCGCGACGGTCGACATGGGGGTCGTCTGCCCCGGTCCGGATCCCGACGTCGAGGATCTGATGGCGGCGTCGGGCCCGTCTGTCGCCATGGTGAAGCGATGGGAGACGGGCGACATCGGCAACCCGCACGTGGTCTGCGAAGTCGATGCGCCCGACGCCATCGACCTCGCCGTGGCCGGTCCGGCCATCGAGGCCCACTTCGAGGAGGGGGCCAACGTCCACTTCGCGGCCGTGTCGGGCCTCAACGAGCTCACCGTGCGGGTGTGGGAACGCGGTGCCGGGATCACCGAGGCCTGCGGCACGGGGGCGACCGTGGCCGCCCAGATCTTCCACGACTGGGATCTCGTCGGCCCGAAGGTCGTCGTGCGGATGCCCGGTGGTGATGCGTTGGTCGACCTCCGAGGGCCGGTGACCCTCACCGGTCCGGCCACGCACATCGCCGACATCGAGCTCCCCGATGACTGACGACGACCGAACGGGCGACGACCGGGTCGACGACTGGGTCGACGACGATCTCGACGCGGAGGAGAGCCATCGCGGCGCGTTCGGCGACTTCGGCGGCGCCTCGGGCGGCCTCATCGAACGAACCTTCCGCGAACGGATCGTGCTCGTGGGAGTCACCCGCGAGGGCGGCGACGCCGACGACACCGACGCATCGCTCGACGAGCTCGCCCTCCTGGTCGACACGGCCGGGGCCGACGCGATCGAACGGGTCCACCAGAACCGCCTCTCGCCCGATCCCGCGACCTTCGTCGGTTCGGGCAAGGCCAAGGAGATCAAGGCGATCGCCGAGGCCATCGACTGCGACACCGTGGTATTCGACGATGAGCTGACCCCGGCCCAGCAGTTCAACCTCGAGAAGATCCTCGGGCGCTCCGCCCTCGACCGGACGGCGGTGATCCTCGACATCTTCGCCCAGAACGCGAGCACCCTCGAGGGCAAGGCCCAGGTCGAGCTGGCCCAGCTCCGCTACCGGCTGCCGCGCCTCCGACGAGCGGCGGGCAACCTGTCGCAGCAGGGGGGTGGCATCGGGACGAGGGGACCGGGCGAGACCCAGCTCGAGGTCGACCGGCGCCGCCTCGTGCGTCGCGTCCACAAGCTCGAAGCCGACCTCCGCAAGGTCCAGTCCCACCGGCAGACCCAGTCCAAGGCCCGGTCCCGTACGAGGAATCGTGCCGTCGCCCTCGTGGGCTACACCAATGCCGGGAAGTCCTCGCTGCTGAACCGCCTGACCGATGCCGATGTGCTCGTCGAGGATCGCCTGTTCGCCACCCTCGACGCCACCACCCGCAAGCTCGCCCTTCCCGGTGGCGAAACCGTCTTCGCGACCGACACCGTGGGGTTCGTGCGCAAGCTGCCCCATCAGCTGGTGACGGCGTTCAAGACGACGCTCGACGTGGTCCGAGACGCCGATCTGCTCATCCACGTGGTCGACGGTTCGGGCCCCGATCCCGAGGGCTCGATCGCGGCGGTACAGGAGGTGCTCGAAGAGATCGGGGCCGGCGACGTGCGCCAGCTGATGGTCTTCAACAAGTCCGATCAGGGCGACGGCGCGGCCCGTCTGGCCGAGCGCTACGAGGGGTCGATCGCCGTGTCGGCCCACAGCGGCCACAACATCGACCTGCTGCTCGCCACGATCGGCGATCGGGTCCGGTCGATGACGGAGCTGGCCGAGTTGTTGGTTCCCTGGGATCGCGGCGACGTACTCGCCAGTGTGCACCGTGAGGGCCAGGTGCTGAGCGAGGCGGCCGAGGAGAACGGCATGCGGATCAAGGCCCGACTGGAGCCGGCATCGCTCGGTGCACTGAAGGACTATCTGGTCGATCGCCCGGCCGTGGAAGGAACCGCTGCCCCATGACCGGCGCCGTCGGGGGTTTCGTTCCCCCTGTGTATCCCTACGACCGTCTCGACGACTTCCGGGCGTCGGCCGCCGGGCTCGAGGGCGGTGCGATCGACTGTTCGATCGGCACCCCGTTCGACCCGCCACCGGCGGCCGTGATCGAGGCCCTGTCGACCTCCGGCGCCGAACGGGGTTATCCCCCGTCGATCGGCACCCTCGAGTACCGCACGGCCGCGGCCGACTGGATGGCTCGCCAACTCGGGGTCACGATCGACCCGGTCACCGCCATCGGCGCGTGCATCGGCACCAAGGAGTTCGTCGCCGGCACGCCGCACTACCTGAAGCTGCGCGACCCGAGCCGCGACACGGTCCTGTATCCCGCCGTCTCCTATCCGTCCTATGCGATGGGCGCGACATTGGCCGGCTGCCGCGCCGTCCCCGTGCCGGTCGACGAGGGCTGGCGCATCGATCTGTCCGCCATCGACCAGGCCGATGCCGATCGGGCGCTGTGCCTGTGGGTGAACACGCCGGGCAATCCCGCCGGAGGGCTCGACGATCTTGCCGCCGCGGCGGCGTGGGGCCGAGCCAACGGAGTGCCGGTGCTCAGCGACGAGTGCTATGTCGAGTTCACGTGGGACGGACCCGCCCGCACGATCCTGTCATCGGGAAGCGACGGAGTGCTCGCCGTGCACTCGTTGTCGAAGCGATCGAACCTCGCCGGTACGCGAGCCGGGTTCTACGCCGGCGACGTCGATCTCGTCCACTTCCTGCGAGAGATCCGAAAGCACGGAGGCTGTCTCGTGCCCGGCCCGGTGCAGGCGGCGGCAGTCGCCGCGTGGCGCGACCAGGCCCACGTCGACGAGATGCGACGGACCTATCACGACCGCCTCGAGTTGGGGATCGAACTCTTCGCCCGACTCGGGATCGAGGCCCACATGCCGCAGGGTGGCTTCTATCTGTGGGTTGCGGCTCCCGACGGCGACGCGTGGGCCCTGACGAAGATGCTGGCCGAACGCACTGGGGTGATCGTGAGTCCGGGTGAGTTCTACGGCCCCCAGGGTGCGGGGCACGTGCGGCTGGCCGTGGTCCAGCCCCTCGAGTCGCTGCAGCGAGCGGTCGACCGGCTGACGTGAGTCTGCCCCCGCCCCCGCCGCCGCCCCGTCCGGCGGTGCGGCGGCCCGTGCACCGGGGAGTCTGGGTTGGCGCCGCGATTCTCGCCCTCGGCGTGCTCGCGGCCGGCGGCTGGTTGTTCGCGCGGCTGCCTGCGGTCTCCGACGAACTCGACCGGTTCCATCGCGCCGAGCCGGGTCTCCCGGCCGTGTTCACGGTCGACGACACCGTCGACTGGGACGTCTTCATCGAACCCTCGACCGCCTCCCAGTCGGGCTTCCGGTTCGAGATCGTCGACGATTCGGGCGAACCGATGCCGTTGGGGAACGATCACGGGTTCACCTACAACTGGTTCAGCCGCTCCGGCCGGTCGATCGCGTCGGTCGTGTTGGCGCCGGGCACCTACGAGCTCCGTGTCGTCGACGGTCCGTCCACGGTTGCCGTCGGAGCCAGCCCGGCCGGCCGGATCCTCTGGGCCCTCGGCGGTGCGCTGGTGATCGGCGGTGTCCTCGTGGTCGGCGGAGCGGCGGTGATGGTCGTGAGCGCGGTGAGAGACACCCGTCGGCGCAACGAGAATGCCGAGCCGCCGCCACCCTCGCCGTGGTCGTCGGGCGAGTGGCCGGCCGCCGATGGGCCGACCGGCTCCCGCGGATAGCCTGCGGCCATGTCTGACCTGTCCTCACGAATCGAAGCGCTCTGGGCGGCCCGCGACACGCTCGATGTCGACGACCCCGAGGTGATCGCCACCGTCCACGAGGCGATCGATCAGCTCGACACCGGGGTGGCCCGGGTCGCCGAGGTCGGGGCCGACGGTGGCGTGATCGTCCACCAGTGGTGCAAGTACGCCGTCCTGTTGCTGTTCAAGATCTCCAAGATGGCGACGATCGAGAACGCCCCGTTCGAATACGCCGACAAGATCCCCCTGAAGTCCGACTACATGGCCCGGGGGGTCCGGGTCGTGCCGGGTGCCCAGGCCCGCTGGGGGAGCTACCAGGCCCCCGGCGTGGTGATGATGCCCAGCTATGTGAACATCGGCGCCTATGTCGACGAGAACACGATGGTCGACACCTGGGCGACTGTGGGCAGTTGCGCCCAGATCGGCAAGAACGTGCACCTGAGTGGCGGCGTCGGTATCGGCGGCGTGCTCGAACCGGCCCAGGCGGCGCCGGTGATCATCGAGGACGAATGCATGATCGGCAGCCGCTGCATCGTGGCCGAAGGCGCCCGGGTCGGCGAGGGCACCGTGCTCGGGGCCGGCGCGGTGCTGACCGGCTCGATCCCCGTGATCGACGTCGAGACCGGCGAAGAGATCTCCCGCGGCGTCGTGCCGGCGTGGTCGGTCGCCGTGGCCGGGACCCGGCCGCGCTCGTTCCCGGGCGGTGAGTTCGGGCTCCCGGCCGTGCTGGTCATCAAGCGCCTGGCCGAGGGCGAGCGCCACGACAAGTCCGCCCTCAACGACATCCTCCGCGACCACGGGGCCGCGACCTGATTGCATGAGGTCGTGTCCGTGAGTGCCCTGCCCGCCGGCGATCTGTTCGCGCTCACCGCCGCGCTCGTCGACATTCCCTCCGTGAGCCACCATGAGCAGCTGATCGCCGACCTGCTCGAGGAGGAGTTGCGAGGACTCGCCCATCTCGAGGTCGACCGCATCGGCGACAACCTGATCGCCCGCACCCGGCTGGATCGTGAGCGACGCCTGGTGTTGGGCGGCCACACCGACACCGTGCCGCCCGACGGCAACGCCGGCGCCACCATCGTCGACGATCGGCTCTTCGGTGTCGGTGCCACCGACATGAAGGGCGGCATCGCCACCATGCTCGAGTTGGCCCGCACGGTCACCGAGCCGGCCGTCGACGTGACCTACGTGTTCTACGCCCGCGAGGAGGTCGCGGTGGCCCACAACGGGCTCCGTGAGATCGAGGCCGCCCGGCCCGAGCTGCTCGAGGGCGACGTCGCCCTGTTGGGCGAGCCGACCCTGGGCGCCATCGAGGCGGGATGCCAGGGCACGATGCGGCTCGAGATCACGCTGGTCGGGGCGCGGGCCCACACGGCCCGGCCCTGGATGGGCCGCAACGCCATCCACCGGCTGGCCCAGGTGCTCACGATCGTCGAGACGTACGAGCCCCGGGAGCCGGTCGTGGAGGGCTGTGCCTATCGCGAGTCGCTCCAGGCGGTCCATGTCGAGGGTGGGGTCGCCGGCAACGTGGTGCCCGACCGGGCGATGGTCCGCATCAACCATCGTTTCGCGCCCGACCGCACGCCGGAGGAGGCCGAGACGTTCGTGCGGGATCTCCTCGCCCCGGCGCTGGCCGAGGAGGACACCATGGAGGTCGTCGACATGTCGCCCGCAGCGACCCCGGGGCTCGGCGACCCGCTTCTCGCCGCGCTCGTCGCCCGCAACGGTCTCGAAGTGCGGGCCAAGCTCGGTTGGACCGACGTGGCGTTCTTCTCGGCCCGTGGGGTGCCCGCGAGCAACTTCGGGCCGGGAGATCCGACCATCGCCCACACGGCAGGGGAGTATCTCGAACGTCAGTGGCTGAACGACACCCACGCCGCGCTGGAGGACCTGCTCACCAACGGCGCGTGAGCGGTTCGGCCGAGGGGCCCGCTCAGAGCTTGCGCATCACCGTGACGACCCGGCCGAAGACCGTGACGTCGTCGGCGGCGAAGACCATCTCCGACAGCGTCTCGTTGGCCGGCACGAGCACGACCTGTCCGGCGCGCCGTCGGAGGGTCTTGACGGTGGCTTCCTCTCCGGGGATCCCGGCGACGACGATGTCGCCGTCGGCCGCGTCGTCCTGACTGCGACAGACCACGAAGTCGCCGTCGAAGATGCCGAGGTCGATCATCGAGTCGCCGCGGACCCGCAGCATGAACAACTCGCCGCCGCCGGTGAGGTCGGCCGGCATGGGGACGAGCTCTTCCACGTTCTGCTCGGCGAGCACGTCGGTGCCGGCCGCGACATCGCCGACGAGGGGCACGTGCTTGACCGGACGGCGCTCGGTGGTGGACGCACCGCCGTCGTAGTGGACCTGGATGGCGCGGGGCTTCGCCGGGTCGCGCACCAGGTAGCCCGCGTCGCGCAGGTTGTCGAGGTGCGACTTGACGGTGGCGGGCGACCGCAGGCCGACCGCCTCGCCGATCTCGCGCACCGACGGTGGGTAACCGCGGTCGTTCTGGTGCTCGACGATCATGTCGAGGATCTGGCGCTGACGGGGGGTGAGGGTGTCGGACATGTCCGCCTCCGGGGCCGGTCACCCCCGGTTGGGGGTTTCCTGTGGATGAGTTGTTGACAACGAACAGGTGTTCGGGTTGACTGTGACGAACGGCTGTTCGCCGCACACATGTTCGCCAAACATTCGTTCGGCGTCAAGTACCTCTTCGAAAACCTCGCCGACACTCCCTTCCGATCACGAGTGTCACACCCCAGGAGCACACTCCAGACATGACCGCAGCACTGATCCCCGCACCCCATGTGATCCCGGCTCCCGCCGGTGGCACCGCCCGAACCCAGCGTTCGGTCGGCCCCGAGACCTACCGCCGCCGCCGTCTCGCCGTCGTCGCCGTGGTCGTCGGTCTGCTGTTGGGGTTGGCGTCGTTCGGGCGCCAGGCCGATGCCACGCCCACGGCCGAGGCCGAGGCGGCCGAGGCGGTCCTCGTCGTCGTCCAGCCCGGCGACACCCTGTGGACGATCGCCCGCACGCTGGCGCCGGAGGGCGACGTGCGACCGCTCGTCTCCGAACTCACCGAGATCGCCGGTGGTGCCTCGATCCAGCCCGGCCAGCTGCTCCGTGTGCCCGGCGACCTCGTCGACTGAGCGGGTCCGCCCCTCAGGCCCGCACGTAGCGGGCGAAGAGCGCGCCGTCGTCCTCGAGCAGGCGGACCAGCCGCATCGGTGCCGGGTCACCCGGACCTCCGGCGATGATGCGGGCCGATTCGGCGCCGACGAGCATCGGCGAGATCGACACGCAGAACTCGTCGATCACGCCGGCGGCGTGGAGGATGCCGTTGAACTGCGGGCCGCCCTCGGCCAACACCACGTCGGCGCCCCGCTGGCCGAGTGCCGCGAGCACCGCGTCCGGTTCGGGGCGCTCGCTGGCGAGCTCGATCACGTCGGCGTCGAGGCGGTCGAGCGCGTCGCGGTCGGCCGCAGTGCCCGTGATCACGACCGGGCGGGGGTCGTCGACCGAACGGGCCGAGAGGGCAGGGATCCCGGGGTCGACGTGGCCGCTCGCGGTCACGATCGCGAGGTTCGGCGCCGGCGGGCGGCCGTACTCGCGGCGCCGGGCGGTGAGTTCCGGTGAGGTGCGGGGCATCCGGTAGTGCTCCGCAGCAGCGGTGCCCGAGGCCACCAGCACCCAGTCGCACGACGCCCTCACGGCGCGAAACACGGCCTTGTCGCCCGGTCCGCCGAGCCCCCCACTCACTCCGTCGACGGCGGTCGCGCCGTCGATGCTGGCGATCATGTTCACCATCAACCACGGGCGTTGGTCGTGGGCCTCACGGGAGTCGGCCAGGTAGAGATCGAGCGGATCGACCTCGGCGACGGCGTGGGGGAGCAGTTGGCGCACGGAGCCGGACGATAGCGCTGCGCGTCGGCCCGGGGGCATCGTCCACCGCGATGGGGATGATCTGTGGATTGTCGGCGCCATTTCCACCGGGAATCCACATGCGCTCCCCTTTTGGTCCACATGGGTCGGCCCGTAGGGTGCTCGCTGCCGTGCGGAACGGGTCGCCAGGATGGTGGTGGCAAACGGCTCGCACAGAGCCGAATCGCTCCTTGGGGGCCCTGCGCCAGGGGGGTGTGGGGAGAACGGCGCCAACGGTGTCGCCCTCTTACCCGGGTCGGTCCGTCCGCACGGCACTCTCTCGAAGGGAAACCGCCCATGGCGCTCGCATCTGATCAGGCAACCGTGGGCCTCGGCCGCCGGTTCACCGAACCCGGGGTCGACCCGTGTGACGCGTTCGATTGGGAGCGGCGCGACGCACGCCTGACCGACCATCGCGACGGATCGGTGGCATTCGAACAGCTCGGTGTCGAGGTGCCGGTCGAGTGGAGTCAGAACGCGACCAACATCCTCGCCCAGAAGTACTTCCGGGGGACCCTCGGT
>JAUIML010000041.1 GCA_030432715.1 Acidimicrobiia bacterium
TCGAGATCGAGACGGCCCTGGTCGACGAGCCATTCGAGGAACTGCGAGTGGTGCACGACCTCGTAGTGGCCGCCCAGCTGGGGGTATTCGTTGGCCAGCGTGTTGAAGCAGTGCGGGCACTGGGTGACGATCTTCTTGACGCCCATGTTGTTGAGCGTCTCGATGTTCTGGCTGGCCAGCATCTGGAACAGGTACTCGTTGCCGGAGCGGCGGGCCGAGTCGCCGGTGCAGTTCTCGGCCGGGCCGAGGATGGCGAAGTCGACGTCGGCGCGCTGCATCAGCTTGGCCATCGCCTGGGTGACCTTCTTGTTCTTGTCGTCGAACGAACCGGCGCAGCCAACCCAGTACAGGTACTCGGCCTCGATCGGGTCGGTGCCGTCGATGACGTTGATGCCCTCGACGCCGGCGGTCCAGTCGGCCCGCTCGCTCTGGCTCATGCCCCACGGGTTGGCGGAGTTCTCCATCGAACGGAACGCCTGGCCGAGCTCGCTCGGGAAGTCGGACTCCATCAGCGTCAGGTAGCGACGCATGTCGAGGATCTTGTCGAGGATCTCGATGTTGACCGGGCAGATCTCGTCGCACGCCTTGCACGAGGTGCAGGCCCACAGCTCGTCCTGGGTGATCCGGTCGAACATCCAGTTGGCCGGCACGGTGATGTCGTCGTCGACCCCGATCGGGGGCGACACGGCGGGATCGCCGGTACGGGCCATGACCTCGCCCGTCTTGAGGACGATCTCGCGGGGATCGAGCGGCTTGCCGGTGGCGTGGGCCGGGCACACCGAGGTGCAGCGCCCGCACATGGTGCACGCATCGGTGTCGAGCAGCTGTTTCCAGGTGAAGTCCTCGATGACCGAGGCGCCGAAGGTCTCCAGCTCGGTTTCGCCCGACACCAGATCGGGCATCGGCTTCATGGCGCCCTTCGGACGGTCCTTGTCCTTCAGATACATGTTGAGCGGCGACGTGAACATGTGGCGCAGCATCGTCGTCGGCAGGATCACGAGGAAGGCGACGAAGCTGAGTACGTGCGCGATCCACCAGGCCTGGTGCCAGCCGGCCACGTTGTCCCACTCGTCGACCAGGTCGGCGAGGGGGTAGCCGATGAAGCTCCACTGCTCGAACTCGGGCAGGTCCTGCTCGGCGATGCGGAACATCTCGGCGCCGAAGCCGGTGACGGCGATGGCGAAGAAGACGCCCAGGATCACCGCGTGTTCGGGCTTGCTCTTGATGCGGATGCGGTAGGGGCGCCAGCTCCACGGGCCGTAGCGGCGCACGATGGCCCACACGATGCCGACCAGGAAGACGAGACCGGCCGCATCGCCGACCATGGCGTAGGCCCGATAGATGTCGCCGTGGAGGAACTTGAGCGACTCCGGGAGCTGGTGGTTGACCTCGAGCACAGTGGTGACCGCCAGCAGCACCAGGAAGCCGAAGTAGATCATCGAGTGCATGATCCCGGCGCCCGGCTCGCGCAGCAGGGTCTGCATGTAGACGCCGGCCCGGAAGTCCTTGGCCCGCTTCGGGGCGTTCTTCAGTGTCGTGCGGCGGTTGTCGGGGCGACCCCGTTCCCAGTTCTTGACCCGCATGGCGAACATGTAGGCGCCGTAGACGAGCAGCAGGGGAAGGAGCGTGTAGAACGCGAGCTTGAGCGGTGTCGGCACGTTGCCGAACACCTCCCGCTGGATCTCGCTGTCGTCGTGCCAGTCGACGATGACCGACGAGAACACGCCCGACGCAAGGGTGAACAGGGCGATTCCGACACCGAGGGCGATGACGAGGTGATGGGGCTTGAGGCGCGAATTCATGGCGTCGCAAACTTACCTCCCGGCGAGAGACGGCGACGCATCCAGCCGGCGCACGGGCCGGCACGGTTCATATCCACGAAACAATGGCGAAATCCCGGGCTGGCAGCGTGAACGTCATGGACATCACGCTGATTCGGTGGCCTGCCGAGGCCGACCGACTTCCGGAGCTCCGTGAGGCGCGGCTGCCGCGACTGCTCTTGGTCGACGAAGGCGCCCCGCCCCCGGTCATCGAGGACGAACACGAGGACTGGATCCGCGTGCCGGCGCCGGAGGAAGACGTCCGGGCCCGAGTCGAGGGCCTGTCGCGTCGGGCGGCCGCAGCGGGTGAGGGCGTGCCGGAGATCGACGAATACGGGGTCGTGCGCTTCAACGGCGCCCACACTGCGGTTCCGCCGGTCGAAGCGCGGCTCGCCGAGCTGCTGATCCGTCGCTTCGGGGCGGTCGTGGGTCGTCCCGAACTCTCCGAGGCCGGATGGCCCGGAGGCCATGCGAGCCGCAATGCGCTCGATGTCCACGTCCTCCGGCTCCGTCGTCGCCTCACCGAGGCCGGCCTGTCGATTCGCACGGTGCGGGCTCGCGGCTATCTCCTCGAACCCGCACCGGTCGGTTCAGCATCCGACAGATTGGCGTCAGACACCTGACTCACCCGTGCAACGCGACGGTGCGCAACGGGTAACAAGCAACGAACAATCCGGAAATCTGCGGCTTCTACGTTCCTTTCCATCGCCGTAAGGAAGGGACAATCTCATGCGGACGAAGTACGGAAAGAGGGCATTGCTCGGGGCTGCTGTTGGCGCCGGGACGCTCTTGTGGGCACTACCGGCCGGAGCACAGGAGGCCGAGGCCACCATTGCCGATGTGGAGGCGGCGAACGCCTACACGCAGGCCGTCATGGACAACCTGTGGCTGGTGATCGCCGGCGCCATGGTGTTCCTGATGCAGGCGGGCTTTGCCTTCGTCGAAGCCGGTCTCACCCGGGCCAAGAACATCGCCAACATCATGGCGAAGAACCTGGCCGACATGGCGATCGGCGCCGTGGCGTTCTTCATCATCGGCTGGTCGATCGCCTACGGGACGAGCGACAGCAACTGGTGGGGCGGTCTCAACGACTTCTTCTTCCAGGATTCGGGCGACCCCAATGCGCTGTTCGACATCTCCGGCGGCACGTCGCCGGCGACGAACTTCTTCTTCCAGGTGGTCTTCGCAGCCACCGCCGTGACCATCGCCTCCGGTGCCATGGCGGAGCGCACGAAGTTCTCCGGCTACCTGATCTTCTCGGCCTTCATGACCGCGATCATCTACCCGGTGGTCGTGCACTGGACCTGGGGAGGTGGCCTCATCGCCCAGATCAACATCGGTGACCACGTCTACTCGGACTTCGCCGGTTCGACCATCGTGCACCTCACCGGCGGTGTCGCGGCACTCGTCGGTGCGGCGATCCTCGGCCCGAGAATCGGGAAGTACGGACCCGATGGCAAGCCCCGGGCCATTCCCGGCCACAACATCGGCTTCGCCGTGATCGGCGTGTTCATCCTCTGGTTCGGCTGGTTCGGCTTCAACGCCGGCTCCGAACTCGTGGCCGACGAGCTGCTCTCGTTCCTCGCCATGAACACCCTCATGGCGGCCGCAGCCGGCGTCATCGGTGCCTCGATCGTGGTCTTCCTGAAGACGGGCATCGCCGATGTGGCGATGGCGGGCAACGGTGCCCTCGCCGGTCTCGTGTCCATCACGGCGCCGGTCGGCACGGTCGAGCCGTGGGCGGCGGTCGTCATCGGGTTCATCGGTGGTGTGATCGTGGTCTTCGGTGTGCTCTTCTTCGACAAGATCCGGATCGACGACCCGGTCGGCGCCATCGCCGTCCACGGCGTGTGCGGCATCTGGGGCACGCTCTCGATCGGCCTCTTCGCCAAGTACGACGATGCGTTCCTCAGTGGCGGCGGCCTCGAGGAGAACTTCGGTCTCTTCTACGGCGGCGGCATCGAGCAGCTCGCAGTGCAGGCGCTCATGGTCCTCATCGTGATCACGTGGGTCGGGATCACCAGCTTCATCGTCTTCAAGGGCATCGACATGACGATCGGTCTCCGAGTCGACGAAGAGGAAGAGGTCACCGGCCTCGACGTCGCCGAGCACGGCTCCGCCGGCTACGGCCTCGAGACGATCGGCCTCAGCTGATCGCCCCCTGAAGTCCCCCACGCGACGGCCCCGGGTGCACACCCGGGGCCGTTTCGCGTCCGGGCCCGCCCCTACCCCCTACCCCCTACCCCCTTCTCCGTTCTGGCGTCACATTCGACCGACTCCCGGTCGTGGGTGACGCCAGAACGGAGAAGGGGGCAGAACGGATCGGGTGTCACAGGGGCGCGCAAGCCTCGGCGCATGGGCGACGACATCGATCGGACGGTGGCAGAACTGGCGGCGCGACAGCACGGCGTGGTGGCTCGTCGTCAACTCCGGGCGCTGGGCATCCGGCCCGACGCCGTGGCCCGCCGCGTCGCCCGCGGGCGACTGTCGCTCGAATCGGATCGGGTGTTGCGGGTCGCCGGTTCGCCGTCGGATACGGCTTCGAGGGTGATGTCCGCCGTGCTCGATGTCGGTGCCAACGCGGCGGTCTCCCACTCCAGCGCGGCCGCCACGTGGCGGTTGCCGGGGTTTCGGGTCGATCCCCTGCACGTCACCGGTGGCCGGGGGCAGGCCCGTCACGACGGCAGCACGCTGGCCGTCGTCCACGAGCCGCGACGGTTGTTGGACCGGCATCTCGTCGTCCTCGACGGCGTTCCGATCACCACGCCGTCCCGGACGCTGTTCGACCTCGCCGGGAGCCCCGGGGTCAATCCCAAGCAGATCTCGAGGACGCTCGACACGGCGTGGTCGCGGGGCCTGGTCTCTCACGCGTCGCTCACTGCCATGCTCGACGATCTCGCTGCTCGTGGTCGCCCCGGGATCACCCTCATGCGCGCCCTGCTCGATGAGCGTCCGGCGGATCATGTGCCGCCGGGATCATCCACCGAAGCACGATTTCAGGAGGTTGCCCGCTCGGTCGGGTTGGGCGCCTTCGAGCGGCAGGTCGACGCCGGCGGTGACGACGGCTGGATCGGGCGGGTCGACTTCGTCGATCGATCCCGCCGCCTCGTGGTCGAGGTGGTGGATGCGCTCTTCCACGGCTCACTCACGGATCAGCGCCACGACCTGGTGCGTTGGCGGCGACTCGAGGACGCGGGATGGACGGTCGAGGTCGTCGACGGCTTCGACATCTTCCACCGCACGGACGAGTTGCGCTCCCGACTCGCCACCCTCACCCGGCGTTCTGGCGTCGCATAGGACCGGATTGCGGTCGTGGGTGACGCCAGAACCGAAGGGGGAGGGGAGGGTAAGGGGAAGGGAAGGGGACGTCAGGCGCGGCGCGCGCGGCGGACGCGGCCGACGTAGAGGACGGCGAGGACGACGCCGAGGGGGGCGTAGATTGCGGTGGCGATCGCCATGCCGAGGGTCCAGACCCGCTCGCCGTCGCGCAGGGCGAGGACGACGGCCGCGAGCACGAGCACGACGGAGACGATGAACACCAGGCCGTTGAGGGCGCCGATGCCGAGCACCTCAGTGGCCCCCGGCCTGGGCCGCGACCTCGGCGGCCCCGGCGGCCGCGGCTTCCGGGTCCATCGCCCGTTCGAGCGGGTGCTTCGCCTCGACCGGGCGCATGTCGTCGCCGATGCGATAGTGCAGCGGCATCCCGGTCGGGATGTTGAGCTCGGAGATCTCGTCGTCGGGGATCGAGTCGAGATGCTTCACGAGGGCGCGTAGCGAGTTGCCATGGGCGGCGACCAGCACGGTGCGGCCGACCCGGAGATCGGGGACGATGCCGTCGAACCAGTAGGGCAGCATCCGCTCGACCACGTCCTTGAGGCACTCGGCCTTGGGGAGCAGTTCGGGGGCGAGGTCGGCGTAGGCGGCCGAGGAATTGGGGTTGTACGGGTTGTCGTCGCTGATCGGCGGCGGCGGCGTGTCGTAGCTCCGGCGCCAGATGTGGAGCTGCTCGTCGCCGTGCTTCTCCCGGGTGGCGGCCTTGTCGAGGCCCGTGAGATCGCCATAGTGACGCTCGTTGAGCCGCCAGCTGCGCCGCACGGGAATCCATCGGCGGTCGCAGCCGGCGAGCATGAGCTCGGCCGTCTCGATGGCCCGCTGCTGCAGCGACGTGTGGACCACGTCGGGCAGCAGCGCTGCCTCGGCCAACATCGGGCCGGCGGCTCGGGCCTCGGCCCGCCCCTTCTCGATCAGCGGGCAGTCGTACCAGCCGGTGAAGAGGTTGCGCTCGTTCCATTCCGAGCGGCCGTGGCGGACGAGGATCAGGTCGTACATGTCGAGAAGGGTACCGGGACCCGGCCACGGGCTAGAAAGGCGGACATGCCTTCACGTTCCGGCCGTCCCGTCCGCAGTGCCCTGGTCGTCCTGGCCCTGCTGGCTGCGGGGTGTGGAGACGAGGTCGGCGACGCCCTCGACGCGGCGACGACGGCGCCGCCGGTGTCGTCGAGCACGACGACCACCGATGCGCCGTCGACCACGTCGTCCACGACCAGCACGACCAGCACGACCAGCACGACCAGCACGACGACGGCGCCGGCCCCGACGAGTGCGGGGCTGGCGCTGGCCGACCTCTTCGAGTTGACCGAGTCGATGCTCGCCGAACTCTCGGATGCGGCAACGGTGGCCGACATCGAGGCCTCGTTCCGGGCCCTGGCCGACCGGTTCGCGGCGGTGGCGGGCGATCCCGTCGTCGACCCCATCCGTGACCGCTATGTCGCCTCGATGAACGAATGGGCCGACATGTACGTGACCTACGGACCGGTGCTCGAGTCGCCGAACCCATCGCCCGCCGAGATCCAGGCGTTCACCGATGCCAACGCCGAGCTCAGCGGAGAGGTGGCGGCGATCGACGAACAACTCTTCGTCGAACTCGACCGGGTGCTGCGGGATCGTGGCACCGCCGGCGCGGTCTACCTGGCCGACATGCTGGGCCCGGTCGCCGAGCATTCCCAAGTCCTCATCGAGCTGTCGACCGTCACCAACCTGCGGCCGTCGGAGGAGTTCGAGGCGTGGGACGCCCTCGTCGCGCAGACCGGCGCCGTCCGTGACGAGCTGGCGGCCCTCGTGCCCCCACCGCGCCACGAGGAGTTGCACGAGGCTCAGGTGACCCTGATGGCCGACACCCAAGCGGTCTTTCAGGAGTTCCTCGATCTCCTCGTGGCCAGGGAAGAACCCGGCGCCTCGCTCATCCTGGCCCTGGGCGCGATCCAGCGCGATGGCCTGCTGCTCCGGGAGGAGCGGGGTGCGGCGGTGACCGAGGAGCTCCGGGGGGAGGCCGGCTGATGGCGTTCGAGAGCTTCGCCGACAAGGTCGTCGTGATCACCGGCGCGGGCTCGGGCATGGGTCGTGCCTACGCGCTCGAGTTCGAGAATCAGGGCGCCAAGCTCGCCCTGTGCGACATCGACCCCTCCGGGCTCGACGAGACGGTTGCCGCGTTACGGACGTCCGGGCCCGATCGAGTGATGGCATCGGTGGTCGACGTGGCCGACGAGGAAGCGATGCGGGAGTTCGCCGACCGGTCACGGGCCGCGCTGGGCAACGCCCACGTGATGATCAACAACGCGGGAATCGCCGGGTCGATGCTGCCGGGCACCGAGACCTCGGTGAAGGACCTCGACCGGGTGTTCGCCGTCAACTTCTACGGCGTGGTCCATGGAACCCTGGCGTTCATGCCCCAGCTCGAGGCCAACGCGGAGGCGGCCCTCGTCAACGTCTCGAGCATCTTCGGCATGATCGGTGCGCCGGGCAACGCCGACTATTGCGCCACCAAGTTCGCGGTGCGGGGCTACACCGAGGTGTTGATGGCCGAGCTCGACGGCTCCCACATCCAGGTCCACCTGGTGCATCCCGGCGGGATCGACACCAACATCGTGAAGGGCACGACGGCCGAGGACGACGCAAAGGCGCTCCTGACCACTCCACCCGCCGACATCGCGGTCAAGGTCGTCGAGGCGATTCGCAAGAACCGCCGTCGTGTCGTGTTCGGCAACGCGGCGCGCCCGGCCCGGTTCGCGTCGAACTTCCTGCCCATGGGCATGGTCGCCCGGATGCTCAAGCGGGGTGCGGACCGGGGTCAGGGCCTCGGCGTCACCAGCTGAAGTCGTCGTCGACGATCAGGCCGAGACCCAGACCGAAGAACCCGCCGATCGTCGCGTTGCGCGCGTCGCGCACCGCGAGCACCGCCAACTCCCACCATTCGGCCCCGGTGTCGTCGACGAGTGGGATCTCGGCGGTCGCCGTGGTCTCCCCGGGGTCGAAGGAGATCGTGGCGGATACCGGCTCGATGTCGGCGGCACCGGCGAAGCCGGGGAGGTCGATGGCGAGCGCTTCCCACCTCACCTCCACGCTCTGATCGCTTGCGTGCGAGAGCGTCACCGGGATCCGCAGGACGGCATCGCGCCCCTCGGTCGCGGTGGCGAACCCCGCCACGACCGTGGGCGGCGCGGGTCGAGGGCACGCCGGGAGCGCGTCGAGGACGGGGTGGGAGAGGTCGGCGGGCGCCGGGGTCTCGGGTGCCCCGGCCGGTTCGAAGGCGGCCGCGATCAGCCAGATCAGGCTGAGCCTCGGCGGCTGCACACCCTCACAGATACCGACCGGTAGGCCATTGCTCGTGTTGCCGTCGACGGTCAGGTCGCCGTAGCCGTGGATCCACCGGATGGGTGAGTCGTTGCCGGCGACGGCGATCGTGTTGTCGCGGACGACCGTGCCGGTGATCGGCTCGTCGAGCACGTCGGTGAGGTACTCGGTGCCGACGATGATGCCGTGGTGGTTCGGGTCGGCCGACGAGATGACGTTGCCCTCCACGACGGTGCCGTGGTCCTCGATCCGGATCGGGTAGCGCACGTCGGTGAACCGGTTGCCGACGATCTCGTTGTCGGCCGCGAAGTCGCGCGTGATCCGTAGGAGCGGACCTTCCACATAGGCGGGCTTGGTGCACTCCATGGGCAAGGTGTTCTCGGCCATGCGCTGGCCCACCCACACGCCGTTCAAGCCGCCGACGAAGGTGTTGTCCTCGATCCGGTTGCGGTCGGAAGGCCAACGGCGGTCGAACCAGCGCCCTGAGTCGGGGAACTCACCACAGTTCGTGTAGAGCAGGATCCCGCCGTGGCTGTTGCCCTCGAAGTGGTTGCCCACGACGACGTTCTCGTAGCTGCCGTCGATGGCGAGGCCTTCGCGCCCGATGCCCCACCAGCGGAACCGCAGCCCGCCGAAGTCGTCGACCTGGCCGCCGGGCCCGTTCTCGATGAAGCCGTTGTCGTGGATGACGTTGTTCTCGACGCGGGTGCGGCGGCTGCCGGTCTCCAGATAGATCCCGGCGCTGCCCGTCCCTTCGACGATGTTGTCGCGGATCACGGCATCGCTCACGTAGCCGTCGATGAACACCCCCACACCCCGCGACCCGCGGAACTCGTTGCGTTCGATGATCACGCCGGTGAGGCCGTTCTCGTACTCGACGCCTTCCTCGAGGTCACGGAATCCGGGCCGGGTCACCCGGAGGTTGTTGAGGAACCCCTCCACGCGGCAGTTCCGGACGACCACACCGCTCATGGCGGTGTCGGTCGGCGAGGAGATCTCGATGCCGCGGCCGCCTCCGTCACTCCTGATGAGCGCGCCGTGGCAGTCGAGGACGACATCGGAGGCGGTGATGTCGAATCCGGCGGTCCAGACACAGCCGGGATCGAGGTCGGTCGAGGTGGTGAGCTCGTGGCGGATGTCGGCGGCGGTGCAATCGAGGGTCGCCGGCTCGCCCGCAGTGTCGTCGGCCGAGGTGGGGCCGACGCCCGTGGCGGTGGTGATCAGCAGGGCGACGATCACAACGGCGGGAAGGCGCAATCGCATGCGGACCAGTATCGCGACGCCCGGTCGGGCGAGCCAGATGACGTCCCGGTTCGTGCCCCGTTGTTGAGGTGCTGTTCAATCCGCCGACACCGAGACGGCGTACGGTCGCCGTGTGCTTGCGAATCATCCCGAGACGCCGGAGTCGACCGCCGGCCCCGTGCCGGTCGATCTCACGGGCGCGATGGTCGTGTCGCGGGAACGGCTGCGGAGCGCCCTTGCGGACGCATCGGCGCAGATGGCGGTGACGACCGAGCACGCGATCACGGATGTGGCCCGGTTCGTGGCCGGGAAGCAGCCCGCGACCACGAAGGGGCCCGCGCCTGCGCCCTCGAGTCGGGCGGAGGGGCCGACTCCCCGAACCCAGCCGAATCCTCCTCACCAGACGCGGCCGGTACCCGACCCGGAATCTCCGGTGGAACGACGTGACGGAGCGACCGTCGGCCCGGGGGCGGACCGGCGAGCTGCCTCCGGGCTGGTCGCCGCCGTGCTGTTGCCGTTGGTCGCGATGCTGGCGTTCCTGGTCACCGTGCTCTTCGTCGTCGGCTGAAGGGTCCTGGACGGCGCGCGTGCCCGAAGTGTCAACCTGCGTTGGCCAGCCGTTCAATCCCAGGCCAGCTCCCACTCCTAGGGTTCCGCCCGTGATGCAGCCCGGCGACGCAATTCGCATGCTCGACGACGCGACCCGCGAGGTTCGCGACGGCGACGCGTTCGAACCGCCGGCCGACCTCCCGTCGTCCGCCCTTCGCGCGATGGATGCGCTCCGCACGCGCGCGAGCGCGAACTCCGATCTCGTTCCGGACCGCGCCGACGAGTCCCAACGGGCTCCCGCGCCGGATCCCGTACCCGACGAGCCGGTGCTCTCGTCGGTGCCGCTCGACGTTGGGCGGAGCCATCGCGACCCGATCGCCGTGCTGCGCGAGATCGACTCGCTGACCGCGGGCGCCCGCCAGGAGATCTCGGCCTCCGTCGAGTGGGTGCATGCGACGCCCCCGACGCCGGAGTGGGCGGTTGATCTCGACGATCCGGACACGGCCGACATCGATCCGACACCGGTCGAGATGCTCGACCCGGACCCGGCGGACGACCCCGACCCGGAGCCCGAAGCCCGGGTTCCGGACGCGGAACCGGAACCGGACCCTGAACCGGGCCCTGAACCGGACCCTGATCCGGGCCCTGATCCGGACCCTGAACCATCGGTGCCGCCGGCCGCCGCCACTCCTTCGGCTGCGCCTCCCGTCGTCGTCCCTCCGGTGAACCTGGTGCTCGACGCGGAGAGCTTCGCGGCATCGTTCGCCGCGGCGATCGCGCCACTGCTCGAGGAGCGGCACGCGCTGCCTGCGGCGACGCCGGTCAACATCGTTCCTTCGCAGATCGTCGCCCCGGTCTCGGTTCCCAAACGGTCCTTCTGGGAGAACTCGTGGCACCCGGACGTCCTGCTGTCGGTGGTCGCGATGATCATCATCATGATCGTGCTGGTCGCGTTCGCCGTCTGAGGCACCCCGTATGGCCGCCGCGACCTCCCTCCCTCTCGAAGAACTCCGTGATCCGGTGCCGCCGACGCCTCGCACGATCGCCGCGCCGTCCGGTCTCGGTGACCGGATCTTCCGGGTTGGTGCGGCGTCGAGTGGCGTGCTGGTCATGGCGGTCATGGCCGCCGTGGGCCTCTTCCTCGCCATCGAGGGCACGGATGCGCTCCGGGTCAGCGGCTTCTCCTTCCTGACCACCTCGGAGTGGCAGCCCGACCGGGGCGAGTTCGGCATCGCCGCGCTGATCCCCTTCACGGTGATGATCGCGCTCGTCGCGGTGACGATCGCCGTCCCGGTCTCGTTGGGCGCGTCGCTCTTCATCACCGAGGTCGTCTCGCCGCGGCTGCGATCGAGCCTGGTGGCGCTCGTCGATCTCATGGCGGCGGTGCCCTCGGTGGTCTACGGCCTCTGGGGCCTCTTCCTCCTCCAGGGCCAGAACGTGCATCTCGCCCGTTTCCTCACGACCTGGTTCGGCTGGATTCCCATCTTCGCGGTCGATGGCGACGATCCCACCAACCCGCTCGGCAGTGCGTCGTCCTACACCTCGTCGACGTTCCTCGCCGGCGTCGTCGTCTCGATGATGGTGATTCCGCTCCAGGCCTCGGTCATGCGCGAAGTCTTCTCGCAGGTGCCGCCGGGCGAGCGCGAGGGCGCCTACGCCCTCGGTAGCACCCGGTGGGGAATGATCCGCGTGGTCGCACTCCCGTTCGGGCGGGGCGGCATCATCGGCGGCACCATGCTCGGTCTGGGGCGGGCCCTCGGCGAGACCATCGCCGTCTACCTCATCATCTCGCCCCGGTTCGACTTCACCCCCCATGTTCTCGAGGCGGGTAGCAACAGTGTGTCGGCCCACATCGCGCTGCGGGCCAACGAGGCGTCGGACTTCGCGCTGTCCACGCTGATGGCCGCCGGGCTCGCCCTGTTCACGATGACGCTCGTCGTCAACTTCGCGGCGTCGGCCATGGTGGCTCGGTCCCGTTCCGGGGCGGCGAGCGAATGACCGCGACCCTCGTACCCGAGACCGAGGCCCGGCCGGTCGAGGACCCGGCTGTCCCCGAGGCGTCCGCGACGGTTCTTCCGGACCGGCCCGAGGGCACGCTGTCGAGCGCCGACCGCCGGCCCGTCGGGGGCATGTCGAAGGACGACCTCCGGGCGCTGTTCGGGGCCGGCATCAGCTCGGTCTCGGCCACCCTCTTGCTGTTCGGCCGGATCGCGCCGCTCGAGGGACGCATCGGCATGGTCGTCGTCGGGGTGCTCATGTTCGTCGCGATCTACGCCCTGCTCGTCGCCCTCGACAACGATCGACCCGCAGTCGTCGACAAGGTCATGACCGTGCTGCTCGGCGCGGCGGCCGTCCTCGCCGTCTCCGCCCTCGTGTCCGTCGTGATCTTCGTGCTCTACCGAGGCGGCAGCGCACTGCTGAAGCCGAACCTCTACGTCAACGACATGAGCGTGACGTTGCCGACCGATCCCGTGACCTCGGGCGGCATCTACCACGCCATCGTCGGCACGCTGATCATCATGGGCATCGCGCTGCTCCTGACCGTGCCGCTGGGCATCGCCTGCGCCGTCTATCTCAACGAGTCGGGCGGACGGATGGCCGAACTCGTACGCACGGTCGTGACCGCCATGACGGCGCTGCCGTCGATTCTGGCCGGTCTGTTCATCCTCTCGACGTGGATTCTCACGCTCGGGCAACCGCGCTCGGGCTTCGCCGCGGCCCTGGCCGTCAGCATCATGATCCTGCCGATCATCATCCGGTCCGCCGACCTCGTGCTGCGCCTGGTGCCGGCGGGTCTGCGGGAGGCGGCCGCCGCCACCGGCGCGCCGCGGTGGCGCACGGTGTGGCACGTCGTGCTCCCCACCGCTCGCTCGGGTCTGGCCAACGCCGTCATCCTCGGGGTTGCGCGAGGGGTGGGTGAGACGGCCCCGGTCCTGCTCGTGTCGGGTATCACCGCCAACACCAACTACAACCCGTTCGCCAACCCCATGATGTCGTTGCCCTTGGCGACGTTCGACTTCGTCCGCCTCCCGAACGAAGCGCAGATCCAGCGTGGCTTCGCGACTGCGGCCGTGCTCATGGTGCTGGTCCTGGTGCTGTTCACGATGGCGCGGGTGTTCGCCGGCCGCCCGGCCGGTTCGCAGTCGGCCCGTCAGGCGCGGCGGAGGGCCGCAGCGTCGCTGCGGGACCTCGAACGCATGACGGGCGGGCCGGTGGCCGTGCCCACGAGCGACACGGAGGTCGCGACATGACCACCCACACGGTGATCCGACGTCGCCCGGCCCGGCTCGCGGTGATCGTGCTCGTGCTGGCGATGAGTGCGGCCCTGGCGGTCGGTCCGACGTCCACGATGTCCGACAAGGCAGCCGCCCAGGAGAGCTACCAGCGCATCTCGGGGGAAGGATCATCGTGGGCGGCCAATGCGATCGATGCCATGCGGGTCAACGTGCGCCAGTTCGGCATCACCGTCGACTACAACCCCAGTGGCTCGACCTCGGGACGCAAGAACTACCTCAACGGCATCGTCGACTTCGCGGCCTCGGACATCCCCTTCCAGTTCGAGCCCGAGGACGGGTCGGCGCCGGAGAATCCCGCCGTCGACAGCTACGCGTACATCCCGGTGACCGCGGGCGGCACCTCGTTCATGTACAACCTCAAGATCAACGGCGAGCCGGTGACCAACCTCCGGCTGTCGGGCGAGAACGTCGCCAAGATCTTCACCGGGGTGATCACCCGCTGGGACGACCCTCTGCTCGCGGCCGACAATCCCGGCTTGACGCTTCCCGCGCGCGACGTGGTGCCGGTGGTGCGCTCCGACGGGTCGGGTTCGACGGCGCAGTTCACCGACTGGATGATCGACCAGCACCCCGCTCTCTGGCAGGACTATTGCGTGCGGTCCGGCCGGGCCCCAGCCTGCGGGTTCACGTCGTTCTACCCGACCGTCAGCGGCATGATCGCCCAGGCCGGCGATCTCGGCGTGGCCGGCTACGTGAGCCAGGGATTCGCCGAAGGGTCGATCGGCTACGTCAACTACTCCTACGCGCTCGGTGTCCAGTTCCCGGTCGCGAAGGTCCTGAACGCTGCCGGGTTCTACACCGAACCCACCCCCGAGAACGTCGCCGTGTCGCTGCTCCAGGCGCGCATCAACCAGAACGCGGATGATCCGGCCGTCTACCTCACCCAGGAACTCGACGGGGTCTATGCCGACACCGACCCCCGCAACTATCCGCTGTCGTCGTACTCGTACTTCATCCTGCCCACCAAGATCGGTGGCCAGTTCAACGAGGCGAAGGGGAGGACCCTCGCCGCGTTCGCCTATTACGCGATGTGTCAGGCCCAACAGCAGTCGGCTTCGCTCGGGTATTCGCCGCTTCCCATCAACCTCGTCGAGGCCAGCTTCGAGCAGATCCGTCAGATCCCCGGCGCGGTGGCCCAGGACATCGACGTCGAGAGCTGCAACAACCCGACGTTTTCGCCCGACGGGACCAACGTGTTGGCGCGCGACGCGCCCATGCCGCAGGACTGTGACCGGGCCGGCGAGTTCCAGTGTCCCGACGGAACCGGCGGGCTCGCGAACGTCCCGACGGCCACGAACAACCCGACGACCGGGGGTGGCGGCTCCGGGGGTGGCACCGGCGGTTCGGGTGGCGGCACGACCGGTGGGTCGGGTGGGGGCGCGACCGGTGGGTCGGGCGGCGGTTCGAGTGGCGGCGCCACCGGCGGTTCGGGTGGCGGCGCGACCGGTGGGTCGGGTGGGGGCGCGACCGGTGGGTCGGGTGGCGGCTCCGGTTCGGGTGGCGGCGCGACCGGTGGGTCGGATGGGGGCGCGACCGGCGGTGACCCGACCGACGACGAGGTCGTCGGGGGCGAGGCCCAGGACGATGGCGGATCCGGCAGTGGCGGCGGCGGCGGGAACGAGTTCGTCAGCGACGGAGGCGGTCCGAACGGCGTCGTGCAGCCTGCGATCGCGCCGATCCAGGCGGCGACCCTGCCGCGGCGCGCGCCGAGTACGCCGCTGACCCTTCTCGTGGTCATCCTCATGCTCGCAGTCGTGGGCGTTCCCGCCTACGCGTGGCGTCACTTCGCCAACGAGTCGACCGGGACCGACGCCAGCCCATGAAACGCCTGTCTCTTCGTCCGAATCTCCATGGCTTCCGTCTCAACCTGGCGAGGGTCGTCCTCGCGACCCTCGCATTCGCCGGGTTGACCGATGCCCTCGGCCGCGGCGCCGATCGCGCGTCGGCGGCCGACGACGCCGGCGCGGTCCAGGTCCTCGCGCCGCCCGGAACCCCGGGCGGTGGTCAACCGTTGGCGGCGGGTGGAAGCGCACGGACCTTCCAGCTGCAGCCGCCGGTCGGGGCCGCTTGTGCCGGTGACACGGCGACGGATGGCTATCGGGTCCAGAGCTTCATGGTGCCGGAGTCCGTCGACCTCGACACGCTCACCTTCGATCCGCTCGGGCCCGCACCGCAGGGCATCGGCGCGTCGTTTCGTCAGCCGCTGTTCTTCAACGGCCAGGCCTACGTGAGTCAGGCGACTGCGATCAACAACGGACTCCTCGTCAGCTTCCCCGGGTTCTCCTTCGACCTCTTCGGCAGCGATGGACCGTCGATCCTGCCGGAAGGCACGTATCGCGTCGGCTACGCGTGCACCCTCGGCCCGGCTGGCCCCGAGCAGCTCGACCGGTTCTGGTCGACCACGCTCCGGATCATCCACGACCCCGGCGATTCGCCCGCCGGTCTCCGATGGGAGGTGGGCGGCGCCCCTCCGGCCAGTACCACGACGACCACCACGGTCCCGCCCACCACCACAACGATCTCGACACCGACCACCACCACGGTCTCGACGACCACGACATCGACGGTCCCCACGACGACCGTGCCGACCAGCACCGTCCCGACGACCACGACATCGACGGTCCCGACCAGCACCGTCCCGACGCCCACGACGTCGACGCCCGCCACGACCACCACCATCGTGACGACCCCGACGACGACCGTGCCCGACGACCGAGTGGGCAGTCAGGGCATCGACACCACGTTGCCCGCCACCGACTCACAGGTGACCGTCAGTGGACGCGGCCGGTTCTCCGACCTCGAGATCACGGTCAACCAGACCGAGAAGCTCACCAACCAGGCCGTGTCGGTCTCCTGGACCGGTGGCGTCCCGACGGTCGAGAGCCCGGGGCGCTTCGGCTCGGAGTTCCTCCAGATCATGCAGTGTTGGGGCGATGATGACGGCACGGTGCCCGACAACCCCGGCCCGCCTCCGGAGCAGTGCGTGCAAGGGGCGGTTGCGGGCCAGTTCGGCGGAATCGAGGGTGGCGTCTACCCGAACGGCTTTGCGCTGAGCCGGGTGATCTCCCGCTCGACCTGGGACAACTTCGACCCCGGCGTCGGCACCCTCGACCCCGACACGACCAACGTATGGCGACCGTTCGTTGCGGTCGACGGCACGGTCGTCGATGTCCAGACCGACCCGAGCTTCAACCCCGCGGCGAGTGGCGGGAACTTCTGGCTCAACCCCTACTTCAACATCGTGACGACCAACGAGGTGGCCGGCGCCGTCACCGGCATCGATGGCGCCGGCAACGAGATCATGCAGGTCCTGACCGGTATCGAGTCCACAGGGCTCGGGTGTGGCCAGCGGCTGACGCCACCCGGCGGCGGTGATCCACGTGTCCCCCAGTGCTGGATCGTCGTCGTCCCGCGTGGCGAGCCGGCAGTCGAGAACGCCGGCACGCCCTACGAGAACCTTCCCGAACAGTTCGGTGTCTTCACCTCGCCGCTCTCGCCCGGCGCGTGGGAGAACCGGATCGCGATCCCGATCGAGTTCAACCCGGTCGATTCGCCGTGTTCGCTCGGCGAGGACGAGCGGCGCCTGGCCGGGAGCGAGCTCGCGCTTCCGGCCGTCGCGAGCTGGCAGCCCGTGCTGTGCGAGACCGGAGAGCTCCCGCCCTACAGCTACGCGTCCGTCACCGACGCGACCGCCCGCCAGCAGATCGTGTTGCCCACAGCCGGCTCCCCGGGGATGGTGGTGACCTCCCAACCGATCGTCGCCGCGGACGACAACCCGGTCGTGTATGCCCCGCTGACCGCGTCGGGGCTGGTGATCGGCTTCAACGTCGAGCGCTTCGTCAGGCTCGACGCGCCCGAGGCAGAACGACAACTCGACGGCGTGCGGGTCGCCGAACTCAACCTCACACCGCGACTGGTCGCCAAGCTGTTGACCCAGTCGTACTCCCAGCAGGTCCAGATCGCCGGGAGTCAGCCCGAGGGTTACGACTGGGTCCTCGGAAACCCCAAACACCTGGCGAAGGATCCCGACTTCCTCCAGTTCAACCGGGAGTTCGAGCTGCTCGACCCGGCCAACGGGCGCACGTTCGGTGGACTGATCATGCCGTCGACCAGTTCCGACGCGGCCCGCCAGGTCTGGGACTGGATCTTCGCCGACCCAGAGGCCGCCGCGTGGCTCGCCGGCGAACCCGACGAATGGGGAATGGTGGTCAACCCGGTCTATGCCACGTCGACCGACGTGAGCCCGTTCGACGTGCCGTTCGGGACCACGGTGCCGAGCAACTTCCCGAAGAGCGACCCCTACTGCTACCAGGCCCCGGCCCGCGGTGTCAGCGGCGACGTCGTCCCCGCCGCGTTGTGCGGTACCGACTGGTTGCCGTACGCCCGAAGCTTCGAGGCAGCCGCGCAGACGACCCGTACGGCATCGGTCCGGGCTCGAATCATCCAGAACCCGTTCGCGATCAACTCGAGTCAGGCATGGAGCCGAGAGTCTCCCCAGTTCCTGGGCCGCCGTTCCATCCTCGCCGTGGTGGATACGCCGTCGGCCGCCACCTTCGGGGTGCAGACCGCCCGCCTGAGCCGAGCCGGTGACAATGGCGCCGATCGGGTGTTCATCGCGCCCGACGACGACGGACTTGCTGCCGGCGTCGAGGCGATGGTGCCTTCGGCCGTGGATCCGCTCGTGCTCGTCGCCGACCCGGCTGCAGCCGCTCCGGACGCGTATCCGCTGACGATGCTGACCTACGCGGCCTCCGCCCCTCTGACCCTCGACGACCAGGGACGGGAAGAGTACGCGGCCTTCGTCGACTATGCGGTGGGCGAGGGGCAGAACCCCGGCCTCGAGTTCGGCGACCTTCCGCCGGGATACGTGCCCTTGCCGGAGGAACTCGTCATCCAGGCGGAGGCCGCCGCCGGCCAGATCCGCACACTGCAATCGGCCTCCCCGACCACGACGACGACCACGGTGCCGGTCGCCACGACGGCGCCGCCGCAGACTGGTCCGACCAGCCCGACCGTGCGTCCGAGGTCGACCTCTGTCACGACCACGACCGTCACGACCACGACCTCGCCGCCGACGAGCACCACGACCACGACGACGGCACCGCCCGCCGACGGCGAAGGTCAGAAACCGCCGCCTCCCGAGGACGTGGTCGAGTTGACGGCGGGTGTCGACACGCCGGTCGGACGGATGACGGTACCAGCACTGTCCTTCGTCGTTCCGATGGCGGCGTGGCTGGCCCTCGAGATCACCAAGCGACCGAGGCGGGAGCTGACGGTGAAGGAGTCGACGTGAGTTCGCCTGCGAATCGCCGACGAGGTGTCGTCCCGGCGCTGCTCTGCGGCCTGGCGGTCAGCGTGTCTCTCGCGCTCGGCGCGTCGGCTGCAGCGCAGGAGCCCGTGACCGCGGGACCGGCGGTCGATGCCGGCGACGTCGTCGTCGTCGCCGCCGACGACCCGACGCGTGCGCTCGAGGGCGGAGGGAGCGCCTCCGAATTCACACTGCGCCCGCCACTCGACGCGAGCTGCCCGGGTGACTCCGCGAGTGAGAACTGGCGCATCTCGAGCTTCATCATCCCCGCCGAAGACGACCCGACCGAGCTCGTGATCGGTCCGTTCGCGCCCGAGGGAGACGGTCGTTGGCCCCTCTACAAGGCGAACACGAGCGCCTACATCAACGAAGCCCTCGAACAGGACTTCGAACGCGGCAACCCGGCCCGCATCCTGCCGTTGCCGCCCCTCAGCTTCGCCGTCTTCCCCACCGACATCCTGCCCCCGGGGCGCTACACGATCGGCCTGGTCTGTTCCCAGTGGAAGGTCGCGGACCGCTACTGGGACACCGACATCGAGATCATCGCGGATCCCGGCGACGAGCCCGGCCGTTTCCGGTGGTCGGTCGTGGATCCGCCCGAGGGTGCGTCCTCCCTCGATGGCGACGATGCGTCGAGCACCGTGTGGTGGTGGCTCGGCGGGGCCGGAGTCCTCCTCGTGGTGGTGGCGTTCCTCCGACCCCGCGGCCGGTCCGACCCGACAACCCGTCGACCATCACCGCCGGCAACCCGAATTCAGGAGTCAGCATGAGCCGAATCAGTGTCCGTTCGAGCAGTATCCGGCCCCGCCGTCGGTCACCGCGATCGGTGCGTGTCGTACGCGGCATCGGGCGCGTCGGCGTCGTGGTGGCGCTCACGATGTTGACCTTCACGCTCGTGGGCGCCCGTTCACCTGCACTGGCAGCGGAGAATGCCGGCACGCTGTCGGTCCTCGCGCCCCCCGGAACACCCGGCGATGGGCAGCCGCTCACGAGCGGAGGGAGCGCGCGCACCTTCCAGCTCCAGCCCCCTGTGGGTGCGGCGTGCTCGGGCGACACCGCCAACGACGGCTATCGGGTCCAGAGTTTCATGGTCCCGAGTTCCGTCGACCCCGACACGTTGACGTTCGACCCGCTCGGTCCGACGCCACAGGGCGTCGGGGCCGATTTCCGTCAGCCGCTGTTCGCAGTGGGCAGTGCGTACGTCAGCGAGGCGACCGCCATCGACAACGGCCTGCTCATCACGTTTCCCGGATTCTCGTTCGATCTCTTCGGGAGCGACGGTCCGATGATCGTGCCCGAGGGCGACTACACGGTCGGCTATGCGTGCACGCTCGGCGCTGCCGGCCCTGACCAGCTCGACAAGTTCTGGACGGCGCAGCTCACGATCACCCACGACTCGTCGGACACCCCCGCCGGGCTGACGTGGGCCGTCTCGACCCCGACGACGACCACGACCACGACCACAACGACGACTG
>JAUIML010000290.1 GCA_030432715.1 Acidimicrobiia bacterium
TCGACGTCGGGGCACTCGCCGAGGCACGGCATGGCGTCGGGGGTGAGCGACAGCAGGCCGTTGATCGCGTACTTGATCTCGGCGTCGCCGAGCATCTCCATCAGCTCGATGGCCGTCTCCATCTGCTCGTCGAAATCGTCGGGGGTGAACGGCATCTCGGTGGGGCTGAGCGCGGCTTCCTCGTTCGACGGGATCTCGTCGGGGTGGTGCAGGATCGGACGATGGCCGTAGGAGCCGACCTCCATCGAGCCGGCCGACTGGCGCTCGTAGCAGAAGGTGTCCATGTCGCGGACGATCGGATAGCCGATCTCGTTGTTGGTCTCGGCCAGGATGTCCATCGGGCCGACGTCGGCCATCTGGTGCACGGCCGGGACGAGCGGGATGTAGGTGTCGGCCATGTTGGCGATGCGGTTCGACCACACGCCGCAGGCGACCACCACATGGTCGGCTTCGATCGTGCCCTTGTCGGTGACGACGGCTCTGATCTCCCGGCGGCCGTTGGCGCCGGGCTCGTCGGTGGTGACCAGATCGAGCACCTCGGTGTTGGCGAACACCTGGCAGCCGGCCGTCTCGATGGCCTCCTTGCGCATGACCGTCCCGGTCTCGAGCGAGTCGACCACGCTCACGGTCGGGCAGTAGAAGCCGCCGAGGATGACCTCGTCGTTGATGAACGGCACGAGCTCCTTCACCTCGGCCGGGGTGAGCAGGTGGGCTTCGATGCCCCACGCCGTCGCCGAGGTCATGCGCCGCTGGAGTTCGTCCATGCGCTCCTGGGTGCGGGCCACCTCGATGCCACCCGAATCGACCGAGAGCTGCATGTCGCGGTACTGGTTGGCCGACTGCTCCCCGAGCAGCGCCATCTCCTTGTTGTGATCCACGGGGAAGATGAAGTTCGACGCATGGCCGGTCGAACCGCCGGGGTTGGGAAGCGGACCCTTGTCGAGCAGGACCAGATCGGTCCACCCCAGCCGGGCCAAGTGACCGACGAGACAGTTGCCGACGATGCCGGCGCCGATGACGACCACCTTGGCGTGTGTGGGGAATTCGTTCACGGTTGCTCCCGGACCACTCTCTGATATATCACTTGTGTATCATCGGAGCTTAGGACCTGGGCCGACGCCGGGCAACCACGCCCGATGACCGAAACCAGATGACCGGGACCAGATGACCGAGACCAGCAAGAGCCAGACCGCCTACGAAGCACTGCGCCGGATGATCGTGCGGCTCGATCTCGCGCCGGGCGACGTGCTCAGGGAGGACGACCTCCGCGAGCGGCTCGGCATCGGCCGCACGCCGATCCGAGAAGCCCTCCAGCGGCTCGCTCGGGAGCACTTCGTGACCGTCATCCCCCGCCGGGGCATGTTCGTCGCCGGTATCGACGTCTCCGAACTCTCCATGCTGTTCGAGACGCGGACCGTGCTCGAGCCCTACGCCGCCCGCCTCGCCGCCGCCCGGGGCACGGCCGAACAGTGGGCCGAGATGGCCGTCGAACTCGAAGGCACCGACGCGGCGACGGGCAACGAACAGCTGATGGCCATCGACCGTCGCTGCCACGAGATCATGTGGGAAGCCGCCGGCAACCGCTTCCTGCTCGACACCCTCGACACCCTCTACGCCCAGTCGGATCGGCTCTGGCACCTCTACCTCGCCGAGGTCGCCGACATGCGCCACGCCGTGGGTGAGCACGCGGCCATCCTCCACGCGCTGGAGAAGGGCGACGGCGACGGTGTCGCCGACCTGGTCGAGGCCCATGTCCGCGCCTTCGACGCCGACATCCGCGCCGCCGTCACCGCCCGTCTCGAGTCGCCGCTGGCCGGGTGAGCCCTCAGGGAACCACCGGCGTGAGACAATCGTCCAACGTCCATGCGTCGCCTCACCACCGCCCTCGCCCTCCTCGTCGTCGTCACCGCCGCGTCGTGCGGTGACGACGTCGACTCCACCACCGCGGATCCGACGACCACGACCGCGACCACCACATCCACCACGAGCACCGCGCCGGTCACCACCGACGAGCCGGTCACCACGGCCGGAGACGCCGACCCGATCGTCGGCTGCCCGTCGGGCCCCACCTTCCCGCTCTCGGCCCTCGACGACGTGCCGCCCGTGACCGACGCGGAGCCCGGAGTCGAGGCCGCGATGCAGGACTTCCTCGCCAACGAAGAGGGTTCGTTCTGGCCCCAGGACGACTGGCGAGTACTCCACGAGACCAGCGAACGTGTCCTCGTGGTGCACGTCGGTGACCGGTCGACGGCGGCCGACACGGGCCTGAGCTTCATGACACTCGAAGCCGATGGCGACGAGTGGCGCTGGGCCGGCGCATCGTCGGGCGCCGAATGCCCGCTCCAGTTCCAGCTCGCCGACGGGCTCGGGGTCGTCGAGTGGGAACTCGATCCCGCCTATCCGACGCCGGCGCCGGACGACACGGTCCTGCACGTGCTCGCCACCGAACGCGGCTGCGCCGGCGGCCAGGCGATGGGCGACCGACTCAACGAGCCGGTGGTCCTCGGCGACGATTCGCAGGTGGGCATCACGCTCTCCGTCGTGCCCCTCGAGGGCTACCAGGATTGCCCCGGCAACCCCCAGACCGAGCTCGAGGTGGATCTGGGCGAACCGCTCGGCGACCGGCGCATCGTCGACGGCCGCGAGGTCGGCGTCGAGCTCGAGGACCTGCTCCCGCCGAACTGACCACAGTTCCGTATCACGGGACCCACCCACGATACGGAACATCGATGTACGATCCCGCGGTCGTGCCGAAGGGGGATCATGGCCGTTCCGTCCGATCTGGAGATCGCCGCCCACGCGAACCTGAAGCCTCTGGGCGACATCGCCGCCGCCGCGGGAATCCCGGCCGGGTGCCTCGAGCCGTACGGCACCGGCGCCGCCAAGATCCGGCTCGACGCGATCGAACAGATGGCCGACCGGCCCCGGGCCAAGTACGTGGTCGTGTCGGCCATCACGCCGACACCCTTGGGTGAGGGCAAGACCACCACAGCCGTCGGGCTGGGGCAGGCGTTCTCCCACATCGGCAGCTCCGCCACCATCGCGATCCGGCAACCCTCGATGGGCCCGACCTTCGGGATCAAGGGGGGTGCGGCCGGCGGGGGCTACAGCCAGGTGGTGCCGATGGAGATGTTCAACCTCCATCTCACCGGCGACATGCACGCCGTCACCGCGGCCCACAACCTGTGCGCCGCCCTCCTCGACGCCCACCTCTTCCACGGCAACGAGCTCGGGTTCGACCCGCACAACATCACCTGGCGTCGGGTGCTCGACGTGAACGACCGCTCGCTGCGCAACACCGTGATCGGGCTCGGCGGCCGACTCGACGGCGTCCCCCGCGAGACCGGGTTCGACATCACCGCGGCTTCGGAGGTCATGGCGGCACTGGCGCTGTGCACCGGACTCCAGGACCTGCGCAGCCGACTCGGGCGCATCGTGCTCGGCTACTCGCAAGCGGGCACACCCATCACCGCCGAGGAGATCGGCGCAGCCGGCTCCATGACCGTGATCCTCAAGGAAGCCATCAAGCCCAACCTCATGCAGACGCTGGAGAACACGCCGGCCCTGGTGCACACGGGGCCCTTCGGCAACATCGCCACC
>JAUIML010000042.1 GCA_030432715.1 Acidimicrobiia bacterium
CGGTCGGTGCGTAGATCCCGAACTCGCGGAAGAGGGAGTCCATGCCGAAGGTGCGGGCTTCGTCGGGCACGATGGGCACGACCCGATCGCCGAACGCCTCGTCGCGGAGCAGGTCACGCAACAGCGAGGTGAACGCCATGGTGGTCGACACCGGCCGGCCCGCCGACCCCTTCTGGAGATCGAGGAACGGCGACTCTCCCGGCAGCTTCAGCGGCCGCCGGTCGCGGATGATCCTCGAGGGCAGCGGGCCGTCGAGGGCGCGGCGTCGTTCCATCAGGTACTGGCGCTCGGGCGAGTCGGGCGACGGTCGGAAGTAGGGAGGGATGCCGTCCTCGAGCGACTGCTCCGGGATCTCGTCCTCGACATGGAGGCGTTCGCGCAGCTCGAGCAGCTGCTTCTTGGTCATCTTCTTGATCTGATGGGTCGCGTTGCGGCCCTCGAACCCTTCGCCCAGGGTCCAGCCCTTGATGGTCTTGGCCAGGATGACGGTGGGCTGGTCGGTCGTCTCCGCCGCGGCCTTGAAGGCGGCGTAGACCTTCTGGTAGTCGTGCCCGCCGCGGGGGAGGGCCTTCAGCTCGTCGTCGGTGAGGTGCTCGACGAGCTGGCGCAGCCGCGGGTCGGGGCCGAAGAAGTGCTCTCGGATGTAGGCGCCGTCCTCGACCGCGTAGCGCTGGTACTCACCGTCGATCGTCTCGCCCATCTTGTTGAGCAGGACGCCGTGGACGTCGCGGTGCAGCAGCTCGTCCCAGCGAGTTCCCCAGATGACCTTGATGACGTTCCACCCGGCGCCCCGGAACACCCCTTCGAGCTCCTGGATGATCTTGCCGTTGCCGCGGACGGGACCGTCGAGGCGCTGCAGGTTGCAGTTGATGATCCACTTCAGGTTGCCGAGCTGGGCCCGGCCGGCGAGTGAGATGGCGCCCAGCGTCTCCGGTTCGTCGCACTCGCCGTCGCCGAGGAAGCTCCAGACATTGCTCGCCGATGTGTCGTCGAGCCGGCGCTGGTGCAGGTACTTGTTGAAGCGGGCCTGGTAGATCGAGTTGATCGGCCCCAGGCCCATCGAGACGGTCGGGTACTCCCAGAAGTCGGGCATGAGTCGCGGGTGGGGGTAGCTGGAGAGGCCGTTGCCCCCGACCTCCATCCGGAAGCGGTCGAGCTGGTTCTCGTTCAGCCGGCCCTCGAGGAAGGCACGGGCGTAGACGCCGGGCGCGGCGTGTCCCTGGAAGTACACGTGGTCGCCCGGGAGACCGTCTTCCTTGCCCTTGAAGAAGTGGTTGAAGCCGACCTCGTAGAGCGAGGCGCTCGATGCGTAGGTCGAGAGGTGGCCGCCGATGCCGTCGGCGGTCTTGTTGGCCCGGATCACCATGGCCGCTGCGTTCCAGCGGATGAACGCCCGGATCCGACGCTCGAGCTCCTCGTCACCGGGGAAGAAGGGCTGTTCCTCGGCCGGGATCGTGTTGATGTAGGGGGTCGAGGTCGTGGGTGGCACGCCGAGTTGGAGTTCGTTGGCGCGCTGGAGGAGGCGGGCGACGATGTAGCGGGCGCGGGCCTGGCCCTGCGCACCGTGGACGGCGTCGAGAGAGTCGATCCACTCCTTGGTCTCGGCCGGGTCGATGTCCGGGAGTTGCCGACTGAAGTGGTCTGCTGCCATGGCGCCAATCATCGCAGCCGCGACGGCCCTGCGTGGACCATACGGGCATTCGTTGTTGCGGTGTTCGCCGTCGCTCGTGGCAGGATCACGCCCGTGATCGAGGTCTACACCGATGGTGCCTGCAAGGGGAATCCCGGACCCGGGGGGTGGGGATGGGTCGTGCCCGACGGACCGTGGGCCAGCGGAGCCGAGGCCGAGTCGACCAACCAGCGGATGGAACTCATGGCCGTGCTCGACGCCCTGCGCTCGCTCCCGGGGCGGGTCGAGGTGGTGTCGGACTCGACCTATGTCGTCAACTGCTTCCGCGATCGCTGGTGGGAGGGCTGGCTCACGCGGGGTTGGAAGAACTCGAAGAAGGAACCCGTGGCCAACCGGGATCTCTGGGAGCCGCTGATCGATCTCTACCGCGAGCGCGAACAGGAGCTGAGCTTCCGCTGGGTGAAGGGCCACGACGGTGACGAGTGGAACGACATCGCCGACCGCCTCGCGGTGGAGGCGTCGAACTCACAGCAGGCCCGCCGCGGTTCCGGCCGGCCCGCCGACCTCGGTCCGGCGGATGACCCGAGGGCGGCGGCGGCCACGCCGGCCACGCCCGGTCCGGACGGCCGCTACGGCCCGACCTGGCGGCCGCAGGGGCGAACAGTCGTGGTGCTCGGGCTGCAGCCGCCCGGCCTCGGGGGCTACGACGAGAACGACACCACCCGCGACGTGCGGCGGCGGCTGACCGAGATCGTCGAGGCGAAGCACGCGGTCGATCCCGACCTGGTCGTGCTCACCGGGCTCCGCCTGGGGGCCGAGACCCTCGGGGCCGAGGCGGCGGTGGCGGCCGGCGTGCCGTACGTGGCGGTGTTGCCCTACCCGGATCCCGACGCGAAGTGGCCGGCCGGGTCGCGTCGCCGCTTCAGCGAACTCGTCGAGGGCGCGGTGGCGGTGGTGCAACTCGAACGCAGGGCTCCCGAGTCGGCGCAACGGGCCGGACAGGCGATGGACCGACGCAACGGGTGGCTCCGTCAGGTCGCCGACGAAGCCCTGTTCGTATGGGACGGGGCCGAGCGGCGGGTCGGTGAGGTCGTGAAGCGATTCGAGGCCGACATGCCCGACGACGTCTGGATCGTCTCGCCCTGAGGGCGTCGCCGCCGGGGAAGAGCCGTCACCCGGGACGGTCGAGTACCGCCCGCAGCGCGCGCTCCAGGTCGGGGTGGCGGAACTCGTAGCCCCGGTCGCGCAACACGGTGGGTTCGACTCGCTGGCTCGAGTAGAGCAGCGCCTGGGTGAGTTCGCGGCCCAGCCGGAGCCACAGGGCCGGCTTCGGAATGGGAAGGATGGTCGGCCGCCGCAACACCTTGCCGAGGGTCTTGGTGAACTCGGCGTTGGTCACCGGTGTCGGTGCGGTCAGGTTCACGGCACCGTGCACATCGTTGGTCAGCAACCAGAGAAGGGCGTGGACCATGTCGTCGATCGAGATCCAGCTCCACCACTGGCTGCCGTCGCCGATCCGGCCTCCGATGCCGAGCTTGAAGAAGGGGAGTTGTGGCGCGAGTGCGCCGCCGTCGGCCGACAGCACGATGCCGGTGCGGATGTGGGCGACCCGCGTGGGAGGCGTGGGCACGATTTCGGTCGCGCCCTCCCAGGCGCGGACGACGTCGGCCAGGAATCCGGCACCCGGTTCGCTCGTCTCGGTCAGCCGTTCGTCGCCGCGGTCGCCGTAGAAGCCGATGGCGGAGCCCGAAACGAACACCGACGGGGGGTTGGCGGCGGAGGCGATGCGCTCGGCGAGGAGCGTGGTCCCCGCAACCCGACTGTCGAGGATCCGCGCCTTCTGGGCCGGAGTCCAGCGCTTCTCGGCGATGCCCTCACCGGCGAGATGGACGACCGCGTCGACACCGTCGAGGGCATCGTCGTCCATGGTGCCGGCGGCGGGGTCCCAGGTCGCCGATGGGAGATCGTCGGGCCGGTGTGAACGGACGAGGCGCACCGGTTCGTGGCCTTCGGCCACGAGGCCCCTGACGAGGGCCTCCCCGATGAGTCCGGTGGATCCACTGACGAGCACGCGCACGGGACCAGCATTCCACGCGTGGTCTAGTCTCGCGGCAGCGGACGGAATCGGAGGCACGATGTCGGAAGAGCCACTCGTCGAGGAGGGCAAGGAGTCGACCGGCCTGGCGACCGTGATCGGCGCGGCCGTGGTGGCCATCGCCCTGATCGCCTTCATCGGCCAGAACCGCGACGACACCGAGGTCAACTGGCTCTTCCTCGACGGCACCTGGCCGCTGTGGCTCGTGATCGTCGTCGCGGCCGTGCTCGGCGCCGTGCTCAGCGAGGTTCTCGGCTGGCTGCTCCGCCGCCGTCGCCGCCGGCCGGACTGACGCTCAGGCCGTCTCGCGTTCGCGGCGTTTCGTCGCGAACAGGACGAGGAACCCACCCATCGCCATCAGCGTGACCCCGAGTTGGGCCGCCTGCTCGGCGAACGAGGCACCGGTGACGGCGAGGTCCGGATTGCTTCCGCCCGTGCCCCCGGAGCCGTTGCTTCCGGAACCATTGCCGTCGGAGCCGTTACTGCCGGAACCATTGCCCCCGTTGCCCGGGGTCGTGGTCGTCGTTGCCGTGGGATCCTGCCCGCCGACCGTCTGGCCGTCGGGGCAGGTTCCGTCGACCGGATCCGTGCCGCCGTTGCACACGGCGCGGGCGACGGCGGTGTCGGCGTTGCCGCCACAACTGGCCCGGACGGTGTAGTCCTGGCCGGCGACGACGCCGTCGGGCATGGCGACGTCGCTTCCGGCGTACGAGCTGTCGTCGAAGGCGATCGTGGTCGCGAGGACGCCGGGGAACCCGTCGATCGTGATGGTGACGGTGCTCCCCGCGGCACAGCCGTTGCCGAAGTAGTCGAACGAACCGTCGACCTCGACCCGCGTCGGATCGACGAAGAGGTTCACCCCGCCGCCGTACTGGGCCCCGGCCGGCGCGCCGGTCGTCAGCATCGCCACGACGACGGCTGCGCTCGCGGCAAGGCGACGGCGGAGCCGGGGTCGGTGGGTCGAAGGGTGGGGAGCGGGAGCAGTCATGGTGCCGAGGGGGAGGGGCGAGGGGCCTGGTGGTCCACTCCCTCGATCGGCAGTGAGCGCACCGGCTTGAGGCGCCGCGCGGATTCGGACGGCCCGCTCAGCCCGGACCGGGGAACAGGAGTGTGTCGTGCTCGAGGGTCGCCGGCGCAGGCAGCGACTGCGCCTCGCCGTCGATCGTCACCGTCACGGCCAGTTCGTCGTCGTTCACCAGGGGTTGGTGGGGCAGCAGCAACGAGTACGCCTCGGGGTCGAGTCGACCGGCCACGTCGACCTCCAGCACCACGGATTCGCCGGCGGGCACCTCGATCAGGGCCGTGAGCGCATCGTGGCCGAACGCGATCTCCCGATCGATCACCACCTCCCGACCGTCGATTCGAGCAGCGCGGTAGTCGAGCGCGCTGTGCACGGTGAGGCGGGCGACGTTGGTGCCGAGCGGGTAGCCCTGGTCGTTGCTGCCGATGACGGCGGTGGGCAGGGTCAGATCCTCGAGCTCGTTGCGGAGGGTGACGCGAATCGTGCCGGCCGCCTCGCCGTCGGTGATCGTCAGCGCGTAGTCGATCGAACGTCGCAGGTGCGTGTCGAGCTTGTTCTGACCGGCGTTCTGGTGCACGACCGCCACCATGTCGGACTCGGGCACGGGGAACCGGCCGTCGAGCCCGGCGAGTTCGACGAGCTCGCTTCGTGTGTCACCGGCGGCCCACCACACGCCGAGGCGGTCCTCGTCGACGACCGGACCGAGCACATCGGCGACGGCCGCCGGCCCCGGCAATTCCCCGGAGGTGACCGCCGCGAACGCCCCCTCGACCAGCTGGGCGAGGGCGCGCACCCGTGCGGCTTCGTCGTCGGCGAAGTCGACGTATTGCCCCTCCAGCAGGAACGGCACGACATTGCGGGCGTTGAGCGTCAGCTCGTCGGTCGGCACCGGCCCGCTCAGCCGGAGCACCGCGGCAACGGCGTAGGGATCGAGCACGACCACCCCGTCGACGGACTCGTCCATCGCCTTCTCGAACAGGTCGGCGCTCACCTCGGCCACCATCGGCAGATCGGGAGACAAGGTCACGTCCTGGAAGAACTCGTTCGGGGAGAAGCGGCCCCACCGGTCGACATACTGCGTCGGTCCCGTGAGTTCGACCCCGCGGGCCCGCAGGGCCCGGTTCACGTCCTCGTTCCGCCCGCTTCGGAGAATCCGCAACCGGCCGTCGTCGGCCTCCACGAGCGCCCAGTTGCCGACCAGGCCACCCAGCCCCCGGGCCTCCGCGGGTGTGGTGATCAGCACCAGCCAGTTCGCCGGCGAGTCGGCCCCGAGGAACGCGGGCAGTTCGCGCACGGCGGCCGCGGCGGTTCGGGCCGACGGGAGGGCATCGCCGAGTTCGTCGAGGAGCGCGTCGAACCGGTCGTCGACCGGCGCGATCAGCCACGGGCTGCGGGCATCGCCGACCCGGTCACGGGCCCGTACGAGGGCCCGCTCGGTCCGATCGAGGACCGGTTCGAGGTCGCGGATCAGATTCAGATCGACCCGACCGTCGACGAGACGCACGTCGTCGGGATCGATCGAACGGGCGGCGTCGGCGGCGATCTCGGTGAGTGAGACCCCCTCCCCGGCCACCACCTGCACGGCGCGGGCGTGCTGGCCGATGATCGGGACCAGGCGGGCGGGCAGCGTCCAGAAGCCACTCACCTTCCCCCGGGCATCGTCGAATCGGTCGCTCGCCCCGTCGAACGCGGTCGCGGCACCCGCCTGGTCGCCGTCGGCAGCCAGGTCGAAGCCGTCGTTGACCGCCTGGATCCCCTCGGTGACATCGCCGATGGCGAGCGTGGAGGACAGCGCGAACACCATCGCCGCCAGGGCCGAGGCCGCGACCCACACGGAGATGCCGGCGGCGACCGGTCGCCGCCAGTGGCCGGGCATGAGACGCAGACCGGAGACACACATCGGTAGGGCGGCGATCAGGGCGAACAGCGTCGTTGCCCCGAGGAACGGACCGTCGCCGAGGTCGCCCAGAACCAGCGCGAGCAGGGTGCCGACGACGGCGCCGAGGACGCGACGACGCCCCGTCGCAACTGCATAGAGCGCGATCATCAGGGCAGCGATCGCCATCAGGCGACCGAGGGTCGACGGCGTGAACCAGAGGGCGAGAAGGCCACTGGCCAGCCAAGACCAGCGGCGAGATCGCCCACCGGCGAGGGCGAGGGTGGCGCCGGCCGCGCCCACGTAGGCGGCATCGACGAGAACGATGCCCGTGGGTGCGGCCCGGCCGAGCACCGCGCCGACGGCGGCGGCGATCGCGAGGACCACGATCAGCCGCCGTTCGTCGCGCCCGGTACGGCGCACTCGGGAGCCCGGAGGGGCGCTCGCGTCGATGAGAGGCCCTCCTTGTGGCGACCGCCAGATCGCTCACAACCGTACGCATTCTGCCGATCCACGGGGTGGAGGGCTTGGCGCCCCCAGGGAGGAGCGATTCTCGATGGCGACCAACGAGCAGGGCGCACGGGCCGAGCGGCGGCTCCAGGTGCCCGGCATGATCCTCGCCCTCGTCGATGCGTCGGCGTGGGTGATCGGAGTATCGGCGGCGATGGCCCTCAGATTCGACTTTCAGCTCGATTCCTGGGCCGATTGGAATCCGGCCGGCGCGATCGGTATCGCTGTGACCGCCATGCTCGCGGCCGGTGCCATCGGAGGCCTCTACGGCGGACGTTGGCAGCGGGGAAGTCTCGACGAAGGGCTCGCCCTCGCTCGTGCCGTGCTGCTCGTCTGGGTCAGCCTCTTCGTGGTCAACAACGTGCTGCTCGGTGCCCGCGTCGTGCCGACCAGCGTCGTCTTCGCGGCCGCGCCGGGGGCATTCTGTGGCGCCGGTGCGGCCCGCTTCGTCGAACGGCTCCTGGTCCTGCGTCGGAGCCGGCGGGCTCCGGGTGGCGCCATACCGGCCCTGATCTTCGGTGCCGGTGACGGCGGCCAGCGGGTGATCACGTCGATGCACGCCGATCCGGCCAGTCGTTACACCCCGGTGGGCCTCGTCGACGACGACCCGGCCAAGCGCAACCTCCGGGTGCGCGGCGTGCCGGTGCTCGGCACGCGCGAAGGACTCGATGTGATCGCGGCTGCGACCGGGGCAGAGATGCTCGTCGTCGCCTCACCGTCGATTTCGTCCGACAGCTTGCGCGATCTCTCCACTCGGGCGCTCGCCGCCGATCTCGATCTGCGGGTCGTGCCGCACGTGACCGAGCTGATCGACGGGCAGGTCGGGGCCGACGACGTCCGCCCCCTCACCGAGGCCGACCTGCTCGGTCGCCACCAGATCGACACCGACATCGCGGCGATCGCCGACTACATCACCGGTCGACGCGTGCTCGTCACCGGCGCCGGCGGATCGATCGGGTCGGAGCTCTGTCGCCAACTGCACCGGTTCGGTCCCGACGCGTTGATCATGGTCGATCGCGACGAGTCGGCCCTGCACGCGGTGCAGATGGCCATCGAAGGTCGGGCGCTCCTCGATTCCGACCGTCTCGTGGTCGCCGACATCCGCGATGCGGACCGCATGAGGGAGGTCTTCGCCCACCACCGGCCCGATGTGGTGTTCCACACCGCCGCGCTCAAGCACCTCCCGCTGCTGGAGATGTATCCGGCCGAAGCGGTCAAGACGAACGTGCAGGGCACCCTCAACGTGCTCGAGGCCGCCGCTCGGGCCGGCGTCGACCGCTTCGTCAACATCTCCACGGACAAGGCGGCGGATCCCACCAGCGTCCTCGGCTACACGAAACGGATCGCCGAACAGCTCACGTCGTGGTTCGCCGCCCGCGAGGACGGCGTGTACCTGTCGGTGCGGTTCGGCAACGTCCTGGGCTCGCGGGGGTCCGTGCTGGGGGCCTTCGAGCGCCAGGTCGCCGAGGGCGGTCCCATCACCGTCACCCACCCCGACGTGACCCGCTACTTCATGACCGTCACGGAGGCGGTCCAACTCGTGGTGCAGGCGGGAGCCGTCGGTCTCGACGGTGAAGCCCTCGTCCTCGACATGGGCGAACCCGTGAAGATCGTCGACGTCGCTCGTCGTCTCGTGGCCCAGGCCGACCGCCCGATCGACATCGTCTTCACCGGCCTCCGGCCGGGCGAGAAGATGCACGAGGTGCTGCTCGGGCAGTCGGAGAAGGACGACCGCCACGCCCACCCGCTGATCTCACACTGCCGGGTTCCCGCCCAGTCGCCGCTCGGGCTCGAGAGTCTCAACGAAACGGATCCCGAGCGGTTGCGGCGCAACATGGTCGAGCTGTGTCGATCCGGGATGTCGGCCGACACGCCGGTCGACACACCGGTCAAGATCTGAGTCGTGGTGGTGACCGCGCTCGTCGCCACGATCACCGTGGTTCCGGAAGGGCCGCTGCATCCGTCGTTGGCCGTCGTTGCGTTGGTTGCCGGTCTCGCGGGAGCGCTGGTCGCGGGTCGCGACGCCGGTCGCTGGCTCGTCCTCGAGATCCCGCTTGTGGTCGCGCTGGTGACCGCAGCACAGGGCCCCGTGCTCCGCGACGGGATCATCGATCACCCCCGACGTACGACCGTCGTGACCGCGCTGATCGTGGTGGGCATGGTGGGTGCGGTGATCCGTCCCCGTTGGTCCACGGCCGTCGTCGTCGCCGTCGCCGGGTGTGCGGGGATCTGGGCGATCGTGCCCGACACCGAGGCCCCGCTCATCGTGGGTGCGGGGCTGGCCGGGGGCGCCGCCCTGCGGCTGCTCCCCGGCTGGATCCCGGATTCCCGTCGGCGCAGCCACGCCTGGCTCCTGCTGCTGCCGGTGGTGGCCGCCGCAGCCGGATCGCTGGGCCGCCCGGCCCGGTTCGGCCCGGCGCTTGTGGTGGGAGCGCTGACCGCGTTCGCCGCCGTCGTCGTCGTGAGGCTGTGTGTGATGCGGTTGTTCGGGGCGTTGCGCCGCCGTCAGCGGGCGGGCACACCGACGACGGTGGCGCCCGCATCGACGTCGTCGACCACAACGGCTCCGGCGCCGACCACTGCGTTCTGACCGATCGTCCGTCCGGGCAGCACGATCGCCCCCGTGCCGAGGAAGGCGCCGTCGCCGACGGTGACGCCGCCGTTGAGCTTGACCCCGGGGGAGAGGCTCACGAAGTCGCCGACGCGGCAGTCGTGGCTCACGATGACGCCACAGTTGAGATGCGTGTGGAAGCCGATTCGGACGTTGGTGGTGCAGATCGCCCCAGGGTGGACCATCACGCCCTCGTCGAGATCGACGTCGTCGCCGATCCACGCCGAGGGGTCGACGAGGGGAACGGCCGGCGCGGCATCGTCGATGCGCTCGGCGACCGTGCGGCGAACGCTCGGTGAGCCGATCGCGATCACGTGCTCGTCGCCTTCGTCGATCACCAGCTGCACGGTGCCGAGCACCGTCGCGTCGTCGACCAGGCGACGGTCGATCACACCGTCGTCCACCAGACCGATGGTGTGCCAGCGGTCGCGGACCCGGTTGACGGCTCGGGCGACGGCGAGTGCCTCGCGACCGTGGCCCCCGGCACCGATGATCACGAGGCGGTCGGTCATGCCGGCACCTGCTCGGGCGGGGCGGCGATGGGGTCGTCGGCCGCGGTGGCTCCCGTCCCCTCACCGCCGAGCATGGCGCTCGCGGTGCGGAGCAGGATCGCGAGGTCGGTCGACACCGACTGGGTCTCGACATAGTCGAGGTCGTACTCGATGCGTTCGGGCCACGAGAGGTCGTTGCGTCCGCTGACCTGGGCGAGCCCGGTGAGTCCGGGACGAACCGCGAGCCGTCCCCGCTGCCGATCGGTCCAGCGGTCGACCTGGTAGGCGAGGGTCGGACGGGGTCCGACGATGCTCATCTCGCCGCGGGCGACGTTGACCAGCTGGGGGAGTTCGTCGAGCGACGTCCGCCGCAGGACCCGGCCGACCGCGGTGATGCGATCGGCACTGGGGATGATCGGGTTGTCGCCGTCGAGCATGGTGCGGAACTTCCACACGACGAACGGCTTTCCGTCGCGGCCGACCCGCTCCTGGAGGAACAGCACCGGGCCGCGGGAGGTGAGGCGGACGGCGAGGGCGGACACGGCACCGAGGAGGATCGCCGGGATGGCGACCGTGACGAGCACGGCGAGGTCGAACAGGCGCTTGCCCCGGTAGGGGCGGGCGGGTGCCGCGGCCATCAGACCAGTTCTCGCATCCAGTCGACGGTGGCCTTGAGGCCGATGTCGAGGGGGACGGGAGTGATCTTCGGGAACAGCTCGCGAACGCGGCTGTCGTCGGCCTGCGAGTGGGGGACGTCGCCGGCGCGCACCGGGCCGTGTTCGACCGTGAGTTCGCCGTCGACGAGTTCGCCGATCATGTCGATGACGGTGAGGAGGTCGGTGCGCGTACCGAACGCGAGATTGACCGGGACATCGCTCGTGACCTGGCGGTTCACCGCATCGACGATCACCGAGGTGAGCGTGTCGACGAAGGTGAAGTCGCGGCTCTGGGTGCCGTCGCCGTTGACCGGCAGCGGCTTCCCGCGCAGGGCGGCATCGACGAACGCCGGGATGACGGCGGCATAGGCATGGCCGGCGGCCTGGAGTGGACCGAACACGTTGAAGAAGCGGAACGCCAGCGTGGGCAGTCCGTAGCTGTGGCCGTAGGCGATGGTGTAGGACTCGGTGGCCAGCTTGCTGGCCGCATAGGGGCTCACGGGCCGACAGGCCAGGCCCTCGTGCTTCGGGAGTTCGGGGTTGGCGCCGTAGACGGAGGACGACCCGGCACACATGACGTGACGGAGTCCGTCCTTGCGGGCCGCTTCGAGCACGTTGACGGTGCCCGTCGCGTTCGACAGGTGACTGGCGACCGGATCGGTGATCGATCGGGGCACAGAGGGGCGGGCGGCCAGATGGACGATGGCGTCGGCCGGTCCTGCAGCGGCGTCGAGGGCCTCCTGGTCGAGAATGGTGCCGACCACGAGCTCGGTGTCGGTGCCGTCGAGGTTGGCCGAATAGCCGGTCGAGAGATCGTCGAACGCCGTGACGGTGTGCCCCGAGAGCTCGAGCGCACGGCAGAGGTTGGCGCCGATGAAGCCGGCACCGCCGGTGACGAGAACGTGCATGGGGTTCCCCTTCCTGAGAGAACGTCACGACCCCATCGGCACGCGCTCGATCCAGATGAGGGGTGGGCCGAACGACTCATTCCGGCCCCGACCGGACCGATGGAGAGGGGATGACGTCTCCCTCTGTTCCCACGACACGGCGCCTCCCGGTCCCGGCCCCACCGGCGCGGCGTCTGCTGTTCGTCTCATCCGTCGTCGAGGGGGGATCGGGCCGCAGCCAACGGGAACTCGCCGCCGCGCTGCGCGACGCGGGCCGCGAGGTGCGGTTCCTCGTCGATGCGGGCGACGCGGCGACCCAACGCCGGCGGCTCCTGTCGGAGTTCACCGACGCGACGGTGCGCTTCGAGGGCCGCGTCGTCGGCAAGCCCTTCGACGCCGTTCGTCGCCGTCTCGGTGCGCGTCCGACGATCCGTGAGATCGACGGCCTCCGACACGAGGCGACCATCGCGCCCGAGAACGCGTTCGCCTCGTCGGTCGGATCGTGGCGCCCCGACGTGGTCGTCGTGTCGAGCATCACTCGGGTGACCTGGCGTCGCGTACGCGCCGTCTGCCGGGAACGTTCGATCCCAACGGCCCTCTACCTCCGGGAGGCGCCCGCGATCGGCCATCTCACCGCGGGGCTGTCTCCCGACCTTCTGTTGGCCAACTCCGGGACGCTCGTCGAGGACGCATGGCGTCTCGGGCACCAGGCCACCCTCGTGCCGTCGGTGGTCAGGGTCGACCCGATGGAACAGCCGCCCAGCGGGGAGGTCGTCCTCCTCGTCAACCCGCTGGCCAGTCACGGCCTGCACGTGGTCGGACCACTCGCTGCGGCCCGCCCCGACATCCCGATCGTCCTCCAGGAGTCCTGGTCCCTCTCACACGGCGACCGGGTCGAGATCGACCGACTCGTCCGCGACCATGCGAACGTGGCCTTCCGGGCCTTCGAGCCCCGACCGGGCCGGGTGCTGCAGGATGCCCGCCTCGTGCTCGCCCCGCATCAGGTGGACAATCGGCCGAGGACCGTCCTCGAGGCCCAGACCAACGGCCTGCCGGTCGTGGCCAGCGATCTCCCGGGGCTGGTCGAGGCGGTCGGTGCCGGAGGGGTGATGGTGCCCCACGACGCCGGCCCCGAACAGTGGATCCGCGCCGTCGGTGAGGTCTGGGACGACGAGGCGTACTGGATGAACCTCTCGGACCGTGCCCGTATGCACGCGGGCCGCCCCGAGGTGCGGCCCGACGTCATCGCCGCGCGGTTCTGCGAGATCATCGACGAACTCGTGGCCGCTTCGGCTTGAGCGCAGCCGTCTAGAAGAGTTCGATGTCGCCGAGCGCGAACCGGAAACTTGAGAGCTCGGGGCCCGTTCCCGCCAGGTCGCGGACCGTGAGACGCGGCCCGAGGCCCGGGAGCGTCGGCAGCCACGGCGCGGGGTGAGGCGGATCGGCGAGCGTGAGCAGATGGTCGGACGGCAGGGATCGGCGGAGGTGGCGGAGCAGCCGTCGCGTCGACGCGACGTCGGGACTGAACACCTCTGCGAGCACCGTCTCGAGCGCGGCGCCCCGGCGGCGAACCCGGACGACGGCCGCAGCGTCGTCGGTGGCGACGACCCGGTACGCGAGGGGCTCGAAGCCGTAGCGCCACAGCAGGTGATCGCGGGAACGGGCGGTCGTGATGGCGGGCGCGGGGAGCGGGGTGGGCAGGTCGAGGAGGTCGTCGACCGCTCGTTCGACGGTGGTGCCGAGCGCGAGGGGCTCTGACCACTTCCGTGCTGCGGTTCGTGCGCCGGCGAGGCGGCGAATCGACCCGGGCCCGCTGACGGAGACGCGAGTCGGAATCCGTCCCACCTCGCGCCAACCCATGCGGAGATAGCCGGGTCGACTTCGCTCGTTGGGGGTGTTGAAGACGAAGTCGAGGCCCTCGGCCGTCAGCTCCTCGACCGCCGCCGTCGAGAGCGAACGGAAGATGCCGCGTCGCTGGTGGTCGGGATGGGTCGCGGTGTCGACGGCTCGCACCGCCCGTACCGGGTTGCCCTCGGGACCGGTGAAGTTCCAGCGCAGCATCGTGCGGAACCCGGCGATGTCGTCGCCGTCGACCGCCAACCACACCGGGGAGGCGCCGGCCGGGTTCTCGAGGTGCTTCCACCGGAAGAACGCCTCGTTGGGTTCGCTCGGATCCCACCCCAGGGCGGCGGCGGCAACGGCGATCGCCGCCGGGATGTCGTCGTTCGTGCCACGGCGAACGATCGGAGCGGGTCGGTCCACGGGCCGAGGCTATCCGTGCACAACCCTCGCATCGGGGCGGTTGTCTGCCGATGGGGACTGGTGGGCCTGATCCCTTCTGCCGTCAAAGTCGCCGCCGGCGCGGCCGACGTCGTCCGTCGTCCCGTCGCGGGCCTGGTCGTGCTGATCTACCACCGGGTCGGCGGTCGGACCCGCGTACGGGTCGATCTCCCCACGTCCACGTTCGACGACCAGATGGCCGCCCTCGCCGCGGGGGAGCGGGTCATCACCCTCGACGATGCGGTGTCGGGCCTTCTCGGCGGTCAGGACCTCAGTGGGAAGGTGGTCGTCACCTTCGACGACGGCACCGACGACTTCGTGGACGAGGCCCTGCCGGTGCTCGAACGCCACGGCGTGCCCGCCACGCTCTATGTCGCCACCGGCCACATCGAGGACGGCGTCGACTTCCCCGACGAGGGACGCCCGGCCAGCTGGTCGGGCCTTCGCGAGTGCGTGTCGACCGGTCTGGTCACGATCGGCTCGCACACCCACCGTCATGTCCTGCTCGACCGACTGGCGCCCTCCGACGTCGCCGACGAACTCGATCGGTCGATCGACCTGATCGGCGACCGGCTGGGTGTCTCGGCCGATCACTTCGCCTACCCGAAGGCGCTGGCCCCCACTCCCGAAGCCGAGCACGAGGTACGGGCCCGCTTCGTCTCGGCTGCCCTGGCCGGGACCCGAGCGAACCCCGCCGGCGCCGACGTGCACCGGCTCGCCCGGACTCCCGTGCAGACCACCGACGGTCCCCGCTGGTTCGCCCGCAAGGTCGCGGGCGGGATGGCGCTCGAGGACGACCTGCGCCAGTTCGTGAATCGCCGCCGCTACGCCGGAGCGACGTCGTGACCCGACCCCGCTTGGTCCACCTGACGACCACCGACATGAGCCTCGACTGGCTGCTGCGGCCCCAGCTCGAGGCATTCGCCGACGCCGGCTACGAGGTGATCGGCATGTCCGCTCCCGGGCCCCATGTGGCGGCGCTGGAGGCCGCCGGCATCCGTCACGTTGCGGTTCCTTCGCTGACGCGGGCCATGTCGCCGACGAACGATCTGCGCGCGCTGCGCGACCTCCATCGGGCGTTCCGCCGGCTGCGTCCCGACGTGGTCCACACGCACAACCCCAAACCGGGAGTCCTCGGCCGTCTGGCGGCCCGGGCCGCCGGAGTGCCGGTGGTCGTCAACACCGTGCACGGCCTCTACGCCCTGCCCGACGACCCCTGGGCGAAGCGGGCGGTCGTCTACGGACTGGAGCGCATCGCGAGTACCTGCAGCGACGCGGAGCTCCTCCAGAACCCCGAGGATCTCCCGGTGCTGCGCCGGCTGGGCGTCCCCCACGCCAAGCTGTCGGTGCTGGGCAACGGTGTCGATCTCCGTCGGTTCGCCCCGACCGCGGCCGACCCGGCGGCCCGATCGCGTCTTCGCGCCGAGTGGGGGGTGGACGAGTCGACGGTCGTGGTCGGCCTCGTCGGCCGGCTCGTGTGGGAGAAGGGATACCGCGAGGCGTTCGCAGCCGCTCGGGCCCTGCACGGTGAGGACTGCAGGTTCGTCGTGGTCGGTCCGGAGGAGCCCGACAAGGCCGGCGCGATCGGTGCGGCGGAACGAGCCGATGCCGAGGCGGCAGGCGTGCTGTTCCTGGGCCGGCGCGACGACATGGTCGACCTCTACTCGGCCTTCGATGTCTACGTCCTCGCGTCGTATCGCGAGGGATATCCGCGCTCGGCCATGGAGGCGTCGGCCATGGGACTGCCCGTGGTCGCGTCGGACATCCGCGGCTGCCGCCAGGTGGTGGCCGACGGAGTCACCGGTGCGCTCTTCCCGGCCGGTGACGGCGACGCCCTGACCGCGGCCCTCCGGCCGCTGGTGATGGACGACCACCGCCGCGTTCGGATGGGTGCGGCGGCGCGGCGGCGCGCCGTCGAGCACTTCGACGATCGGGTCGTGGTCGCGACCACGCTGCGGACCTACGACTGGTTGCGATCGGCCGCGGAGTCGCCGGCCATGGCCGCTGCGTAGACCGCCTCGATCTCGGCGATCGACCGGTTCAGTTCGAACCGTGCGCTCTCCGCCGGCGCAGCCCCCGCGAGGGTGTGTCGTCGCGCGACATCGGTGGCGACGAGCACATGGTTGGCGGCCAGTGCGTCGACGTCGCCGACCGGCGAGATCAGGCCGGCCGCACCAACGGCATCGGGGACCCCGCCCGCGGCGGTGGCGACGATCGGTACCCCGAGGGCAAGCGCTTCCATGACCGCGACCGGCAGCCCTTCATGGGCTGACGAGAGCGTGAGGGCATCGGCGGCGCTGATGACCCGTGTCGCATCGGCGCGGTATCCGAGGGCGCGGAAGCGTTCGCCGATGCCGGCTTCGGCGATCCACCGGTCGACCTCGGCGGCCAGCGGGCCCTGACCCACGAGCAGATAGTGGAGATGCGGAACCGCATCGAGTGCCTCCCGGGCCGCGGCCACGAGGACGTCGAGTGCCTTCTCCCGGCGGAGGTTGGCGACGCAGACGATGACGACGTCGTCGTCGGCGAGCCCGAGTTCGCGACGGACGCCGGCTCGGTCGGCGGTCGCGCGCACGGCGGCGACATCGATGCCGTGGACCACGACGGCCACACGGTCGGCGTCGATGCCGGCGATGGACGCCTTCACGTCGTCGCTCACCGCGATGGTTCCGGCCTGCAGGCTGATCGTGAGCCGGTTCGCGAGGCGCGTGAGCCGATGGTGGCGGGGCCAGCGGTTGTGTTCGGTGCTGACGACCGCCGGTCGGACCGGCGCCGCGAGGGTTCGCACCAGCAGGCGCGCGACCGCGGCCAGGGCGGGGGAGTGGACATGGAGGACGTCGACCGGATCGTCGACGAGGAGCCGGCGCAGACGGCGGATCCATCCCGGCCGGGCCGCGCTGGTGGCGTCGAGGCAACGACTGGTGATCCCGGCGGCCTCGAGCAGCGGCACGAGGTGTTGCTTCTCGGGGATGAGGTACACGACGTCGTGGGTCGTCGGTCCGCTCGTCGTTGCCTGGGCGACGACGAGCCGCTCGGCGCCGCCGGGACCCAAGCCCTTGAGGAGATGCCGGATCCTCGTCACGCGAGCGCGCCACGGGCCGCGGCGATGACGCGATCCTGCTCGGACTCCGTCAGCGACGACCCGCTCGGGAGGCACACGCCGCGGGCGAACGCGTCGTCGGCGACCGCGCCGCCGAACATGCGGTGGGCGGCGAAGACCGGCTGGCGGTGCATGGGCTTCCAGGCCGGTCGGGCTTCGGCATCGGCGGCATCGAGCGCCGCGATGAGCTGCTCCGGGCGGCAGCGGGCGTCGTCACCGAGCACGACGATGGTCAACCAGTGGTTCGGTGTGCCGCGGTCGTCGATGGGGTTGAACGTCACGCCCGGGAGGCCGCCCAGTTCGGCCTCGTAGGTGGCGCGGATCTCCGCGGTGCGGGCCAGCATCGTCGGGAGCCGCCGGACCTGGCCGCGCCCTATCGCGGCGAGGATGTTGCTGAGCCGGTAGTTGAAGCCGATCTCGGTGTGTTCGTAGTGCAGGACCGGCTCCCGGGCCTGGGTCGACAGGTGACGGATCCGCGCTGCGACCTCGGGGTCGGCCGACACGGCCATGCCCCCGCCTCCCGTGGTCATGAGCTTGTTGCCGTTGAAGGAGAACACCCCGACGTCGCCCAACGATCCCGCGCCGGCGCCCTCCCACGAGGCGCCCACCGCTTCGGCAGCGTCCTCGATCACGGGGACGCCGTGGCGGGCGGCAGAGGCCCGGATCGGCGCGTGGTCGGCACACTGGCCGTAGAGATCGACGGTGATGACCGCCCCGACCCGTCGGCCGGCGGCCGCGGCCGCCGCCAGGGCCTCGTCGACCAGCGACGGGTCGAGATTCCAGCTGTGCGGCTCGCTGTCGACGAACCAGGCCTCGGCGCCGACATAGGCGACGGCGTTGGCGGTGGCCGCGAACGTGAAGGACGGGAGTATGACCACGTCACCAGGCTGAACGCCCTTCACGAGGAGTGCGAGATGGAGCCCGGCGGTGCCGCTGCTGAGCGCGACGGCGTGTTGGATGCCCGCCGCTGCGGCGAACTCCTGCTCGAACGCGGTGAGGTCGGGGCCGACCGGCGCGACCCAGTTCGCGTCGAACGCGCCGAGCAGGAGATCCCGCTCGGTTTCGCTCATGTCGGGTGGGGAGAGATGGATCCGGGCCATTGGGTCCTTTGGCTCATGTCGGCCGATGACGTGCCGACAGGCAAAGCGTCGCACAAGCACACGCCGGTCTGGCGTCTTCGGAGGGAGACGAGGGACCGGCCCCTACGGGTGGGCGAAAAACACGGACATGGAACCCCAACAGCTGATCAGGACCATTCGGCGCCGGTGGCGACCGATTCTGCTGCTCGCCGTGCTCGGCGCGGCGCTGGGAGCCGCCAGCGCCGCGGTGGCCGAGGACGCGGCGCCGGCCCCCGTGCCCACCGTGTACTACGACGCCTGCCACACCCTCCTCGTCGACCGGACCCTGTCCGACATCTACGAGACCGTGGACGTCAGCAATCTCGCCCAGCTCGCCCAACGACTGACCCAGGGCGAGATCCCGGCTGCGGTCGCGGCCTCGCTCGGTCGTGACCCTTCCGTGCTCCAGACCCAGGTGCGGGTCGACGTGCGCAACGACATCCAGAGCATGTCGGTGTGCACCGTGGGGACCACTCCGGCCGAAGCCGAGACCGCCGCCGACGAGTTCGCGAGTCAGCTGGTGGGATTCCTCGAGACCGAGGCCCGGATCTACCACGACGACCGGATCACGATCGCCATCGGTCAGGTCACGCAGGCGCAGACCTGCAAGGACAACGCGCAGGCGCTCCTGGAGGCCAAGCAGCTCAGCGATCCGACCGACACCCGCGACGAGGTGATCGCCCTCGAGTTGTGTGACAGCCAGCTGCGACCGGCCCAGTCGCGGCTCAGCGACTTCGAGGCCTCCGGCGTGCCGATCGTGCCGTTGGAGACGCTCGAGGACGCATCGGCGGTCGAGATCTCCGAACGCAACTACGACGCTCGTCTGCGCCAGGGCGCCGCGGGTTCCAACGTCGAGGTCGGGATCGGCGAGTCCGTCGGGGCCGGCACCGCCGCTCCGACCGCGAGCTCGTCCGGCCCCGCGATCCCGGACGGCCCCGCCGCCCGCGGCGTGGCGGGCGGTCTGTTCGGCGCCTTCATCGGGTTCGGCTACGTGATGTTCACCGAGCGACTCGACTCCAAGCTGCGCAGCAAGCTCGACATCGAGACGACGCTCGACCTGCCCGTGCTGGCCGAGATCCCGCCGCTGAGCCGCAAGGACCGCAAGTCCACGCGCATCCTCACGCTCGAGGAACCACGGTCCCGCACCGCCGAGTCGTTCCGGGCCCTGCGCTCCGCACTCGACTACGCCCGCCGGGTCGACGAGGAGCAGGGCCGGGCCCGCAAGGGGGCCCACGTCGTGCTGGTCACGTCGGCCGGTCCGTCCGAGGGAAAGACCACCACTGTCGCCAACCTCGCGACCGTCATGGCGGAGGGCGACCGCCGTGTCCTCGCGATCAACTGTGACTTCCGGCGTCCGCGTCTGCACCGCTACCTCGGGGGGACGTCCAACCCGCAGCGACTCAACGTCACCGAGGTGCCGGGCGTGCAGCTGGTCACCCAGGTCACCGAGAACGACGGCGACTCGACGCCCAGCGACGTGATCGCCGCCCAGCGGCGCCTCGTGCAGCGCGCCATGGAACGCTTCGACGTG
>JAUIML010000043.1 GCA_030432715.1 Acidimicrobiia bacterium
CGTGTTCGCGGTGGTCGACTTCGACGGAGGGGGGCGGGCGCCGCTCGAGCTCACCGATGTCGACCCCGACGAGGTGGAGGTGGGCGGCCGGGTCGAGCCGACGTTCCGGCGCCTGTTCACCTCCGACGAGATCCACAACTACTTCTGGAAAGTCCGACCAGTTCGAGGGGACAGCTGACATGGGTTCACACGGGATCAAGGACCAGGTCGCCATCATCGGGATGGGGTGCACCCCTTTCCTCGAGCACTGGGACAAGTCGCTCGACGACCTGATCATCGACGCGGCCCATTCCACCTACGCGTCGGCCGGGGTTGCCCAGGAGGACATCGACGCCTTCTGGTTCGGCACCTCGCAGTCCGCGGCGTCCGGGCTCGCCATGGGCGGGCCGCTCAAGATCCAGGGCAAGCCCGTCACGAGGGTCGAGAACTATTGCGCCACGGGCTCCGAGGCCATGCGCAATGCGGCCTATGCCGTCGCCTCCGGCGCCTACGACGTCGTGATGGCACTCGGGGCCGAGAAGGTGAAGGACGGCGGATACCAGGGGCTCAACGCCTTCCCGATCCCGACCGACGGCACCCAGCGCACGCTCACCGCGGCCGCCATGTTCTCCCTCATCCTCCCGGCCTACTCCGAGAAGTACGGCGTCGATGAAGACGAGCTGCGCTACGTCGTGGCGAAGATCGCCGAGAAGAATCACTACAACGGGGCCCGCAACCCGCTGGCCCAGTTCCGCCGCGAGACCAGCGCCGAACAGATCTGTCAGATGGCCGCAGTGGCCGGCCGGCTCTCGGTCTTCGACTGTGCGGGCGTCGCCGACGGTGCCGCCGCGGTGATCATGTGCCGGGCGGAAGACGCCCACAAGTACTGCCCGAACCCGCTCTACATCAAGGCGCTGTCGTTCGTGGCCGGTACCGGTGCCGGGTCGCTCGACCCCGACTACGACTACACCACCCTCACCGAATCGAAGTGGGCGGCCGACGACGCCTACGCCCAAGCGGGGGTGACCGACCCCAAGGCCGAGATCGCGATGGCCGAAGTGCACGACTGTTTCACGCCGACCGAGCTCGTCCTGATGGAGGACCTCGGCTTCTCGGATCCCGGCGGTGCCTGGCAGGACGTGCTCGACGGTGCCTTCCGACTCGACGGCCGGCTCCCGGTCAACACCGATGGCGGACTGAAGTCGTTCGGGCACCCGGTCGGGGCGTCGGGCCTGCGCATGCTCTACGAGGTCTGGCTGCAACTCCGGGGCGAGGCCCCGGAGGAACGACGGATCCCCGAGACCGACCGCAGCCTCGGCCTGACCCACAATCTCGGCGGCTACCCCGGTGAGATGGTGAGTTTCGTCGGGATCTTCGGACCCGAGCTGGGCTGAGCGCAGGGTCGACGGCTCACCCCGACGCGAGCGCCTGGAGCGACGCGACCAACTCGTCGACCTTGTCCGAGGTGTCGTGACCGCCGGGAAGGATGTCCAGCGTGACGTCGATCCCCGCGGCGCCGAGGCGGTACGCGAGAAGGTGCGCGGCGTCGACATAGTCGACGACGCCGTCGTCGAGCCGCCCGAGTCGCTCGAGATCGGCTCGGATGGTCCCGCTCGGGTCGCGGGTCGCCAGCCACCCGGTCTTGTCCGGCTGCTCGTCGATCGCTCGCGCCCCTGTGCCCTCGGCGGCCGCCCAGATCGAGAACTCGAGGTCGGGGTCGCCGTCCCACGTCGCCGGGTCCGTTCGGAGCGCCACCTGCGAGCGCATCCCCTCGAGGTCGCCGTTGAACGCGCCGTCGAAGCTCTCGGAGTGGAGGAAGTACTCACCGTCGCCGAGTAGGGCACCGCGGACGGGACCGGGCGGCGTCTCCACCTCGCACCCCGGGATCGGCTCATCGCCGGGCGAGAGTGCGGCCAGGATCGCCGGTTCGGTGCCGGCGGAGAACCCGTAGACGACCGTGTGGTCGGGGTCGCCGCCGAGCGCCGCAGCCTGGCGTTGTGCAAATGCCACCGCACAGTTCCCGATCGGTGCCGGCTGCTCGATGTCGTCGATCGTCAGCGGGAACGGGTCGCCGCCGAGCCAGGTCGGCGCAACGACGAGCATGCCCTGCGCCGCGGCGGCCTCGACGACCACGGTGTTCGAGCCGGCGTTCTTCCCTGCCGACGAGAGACCGTGGAAGGCGACCACGACCGGCCACGGCCCGTCGTTCGCCGGCACGTAGACGTCGAGCAGGTAGGGCACTCCGTCGTGGGTCATGTAGGGGATGTCGGAACTCACGGTGAACGGTGGCTCGCCGACCGCCTCCGCGGAGCGAGGGCCGTCGGCGCACGCGGCCGTCAGCACGCAGGCCGAGAGGACAGTGGAGATCAGTAGAGTGCGCATCGGGTCTCGTTCCGGCGGTCGGCCCGTCGAATCCTGCGGAATGTAGCGCCGCCTCGCCCCCGGGTTGCCGCGCCGGCCGGTGCCCTTCTGCCAGACTCGGGCGCATGACCTCGCATATCCGCGTGGGCCTCGGTGGAGTGGCCCTCGCCCTGGCGGCCGGCCTCTTCGCGGTCGCGCCCGCCGCCGCTCAGGTCGACGGCGACGGTCTGCGGGTCGTCGCCGACGCCGTGTACCGGGTGTTGCCCGACGAGGGCGCGGTCGAAGTCGAGATCGACTACGCGGTGACCAACCAGGTGCCCGACCGTCGCGAGGGCTTCCAGATCATCCAGACCTTCTTCACCTCGATCGCCGACTTCTACCCCAAGGCCGCGACCGACCTCCGTGCCGTGCGCGACGACGGGTCGGCGTTGACCATGACCCGACGGGCCCTGGACGCGGAGGACGAAGCGGCTCTGGCCGATTCCCCGTTCGCCTTCTGGGACGTCGACCTCGGTCCGAACCTCTTCTCGCAGCAGACCCGGCGGTTCACGGTGAGTTACCGACTGCCCGACGGCGAAGCTCGCAGCCCCGACGCATGGGCGCGGGTCAACCCTGCCTATGCCAGCTTCCCGGTGGTCGGTCGGGGCGACAGCGGTCTCGGCAGTGTGCGGGTCGAGTTCCCGCCCGGCTATCGCGTCGAGACCTTCGGGGCCGACATGGTGCGCTCCGACCCCTTCGGCGCCACCGTGCTGACGGCAGATGCCATTGCCGTCCCCGTGGAGTTCTTCGCCCTCATGGTCGGGTCGTCGGAGTTCGGGTTGAGTTCCCGCCCGGTCGAGGTCGACGGGGTCGAGGGGGAGCTCGTGATCTCGTCGTGGCCGGGCGACGACGAGTGGGACGCGTTCGTCGAGCGCGGACTCGTGGAGGGCATCCCGTTCCTCATCGACGCGATCGGAGTGGACTGGCCCGTCGAGGGCGAGCTCGAGGTGATCGAGACCATTGCGCCGGCGCTGGCCGGCTACGGCGGCTGGTTCTACGAGCCCCAGGGCTCGGGCGGCGACGACGCCGCGATCGACGTCGGGGAGCAGTTGTTGATGGACCTCCTCGGGCACGAGATCGCCCACGCATGGTTCAACGACGAGTTCTCGCGGATGCGATGGCTGGTCGAGGGGCTCGCCGAGCACTTCGGGATCGCCATGGCCCGCGCGCTCGGCGAGCCGGTCGAGGAGTTCGAGCCGGTGACGGTCACCAGCGAAGGAGCGATCGACCTGCTCGACTGGCGCGACCCGGTGTTCAACGCCGACGAGCCCGACCCGACCGAGGCGTTCGGTTACGCGGCGTCGTACCAGATCGTCTCGGCGATCGTCGACGAGATCGGCGACGAGGCACTGGAGGAGACGATCGTCGCGCTCTTCGCCGGCGACAATCCCTACCGTCCCGAACTCGACGACCCGGGACCCGCGGCGGTCGACTGGCGCGATCTCCTCGATGCTGCCGAGTTGATCGGCGGGAGTGAGAAGACCGAGGACCTCCTCTCCGAATGGGTACTGGGCGACGACGACGAGGCACTGCTCCTGGCCCGTGACGCGGCCCAAGAGGCGGTGGCCCGACTCGGGGAGCTGGAACCGGCGTGGGTCGTCCCCGATCTGATCCCGACGCTGCTCGCCGGGTGGGACTTCCACGACGTCGAGACCGCAGTGGCCGAGATGACCGAGATCCTGGGCGACGCCCGGGCCTTGGGCGACGACGCCGCGGCGCGGTCGGTGGTCGTGCCCTCGGAGCCCCGCGTCGCCTACGAAGCCGTCGACTCGATGTCCGAGGGCTTCGACGACGTGCGTGACGGGCTCGCGACCCAACGGATCGCCCTCGACAGGGTGCTCGCGGCCTATGACCGGGCCGAGTCACCCACGGGCTTCTTCGAGAACATCGGCCTCTACGGCACCGATGTCGACGCGCTGGTCGCCGAGGCACACGCCGCGTTCGAGGCGGCTGACTACGACGGCGCCGTCGCGGCGAGTGCAGAGGTCGACCGATTGCGCGACGATGCCGAGTCGCGGGGCCAGCAGCGTGTCGCGATCGCCCTGGGTGTGGTCTTCGCCGTGCTCTTCGTCGTCCTGCTCGTCGTGCTCTTCCTCCGGCGGCGCACGCGGAGAACCGTCGCGGGAGAACCAGCCGCTGAAGCGGCTGCCGAATCCGACGTCGCCGAGGACTAGCGTCGGCGGGATGGACGCCGCCGACCTCGCGTACTCCGGCATCGCCGCACAGGCACAGATGTTGCGCGACCGCGAGATCAGTTCGACGGAACTGACCGACGCCTATCTCGCCCGGATCGAGGCCATCGACCCGACGCTCAACGCCTTCCGTGAGGTCTTCGCCGATCAGGCGAGGGCTGCAGCGGCAAACGCCGACGGCCGGATCGCCCGGGGCGATGAGGCCCCGCTGCTCGGCGTGCCGGTGGCCTTCAAGGACGAGCTCGACATCGAGGGCCGGGTGGCCCAGCACGGCACCGACGCCTACGACCGGCCGGCCCGGGCCAACGCCGTTCACGTGCAGCGGATTCTCGACGCCGGCGCGGTCGTCCTCGGCGTGACCAATCTCCCCGAGCTCGCCGTGTGCGGGTTCACCGAGAGCAGGGCAACGGGCGACACCCGCAATCCGTGGAACACGAGCCGCACCCCCGGCGGGTCCAGCGGCGGGAGCGGCGCGGCGGTGGCCGCCGGCCTCGTCGGGGCGGCCTCGGCGAGCGACGGGGCGGGGTCGATCCGGATCCCCGCCGCGCTCAACGGACTGTTCGGGTTGAAGCCCCAACGCGGACGCATCTCCCTGATGCCAGAGGCCGAGCACTGGCACGGTATGTCGAAGACGGGCTGTCTCACCCGTCGGGTGATCGACACCGCGTTGTGGCTCGACGTCGCCCAGGGCCCCGCTCCGGGTGATGCCCACACGCCTCCTGCCCCGACCGGCTCCTACGTCGATGCCGCGCACCGCCCGCCGCCTCCCTTGCGGATCGGTTGCACCGAACGGTCCGTGCGCGGCCTGCTGCCGCCGGTGAAGGAGCCCGCCGCGCTCGCGGGACTCGACGCCGCATCCGCGGTGCTGACGGACCTGGGCCACTCCGTCGAGGCTTGCGATCCGCCCTTCGGCAATGCCGGGAATCCGATGATCGCCCTCTACCTGTCGGGCGTGCAAGAGCACGTCGAGTCGGTGCCACATCCCGATCGGCTCGAGTCGCGGACCAGAGGCTTCGGGCGGCTGGGCGGGCTGGTGCCCGAACGTGCGGTGCGCTCGGCCCTGACGAAGCAGGCTGCACATGCCGCTCGCATCGATCAGGTCTTCGAGCAGGTCGACGTGTTGATGACCCCGGTCACCTCGACACTTCCCGTCGAGGTCGGTCGCTGGCGCGACAAGGGCGCGCTGCGCACGCTGCTGGGCATGAGCCGCGTCTACCCCTACACGGCGATCTGGAACTACACCGGACAGCCGGCCGCGGCGGTACCGGTCGGTTTCAGTTCCGACGGCATGCCGCTCTCGGTGATGCTGATCGCACCACCGAACCGCGAGGATCTCCTGCTGGCGCTCGCCGCGCAGATGGAGGATGCGATCGGGTGGCCGGATCAGCGTCCGCCGGTGGAGGCGATGTAGCGCGGTGTCGCGGGCGCGGGCCGGGCGGTTCATCCGGCGGGTGGGCCTGCGCTGCTCCGTCGATCTACGATCCGGTCCGTACCACGCCAAGGGGGACCCGTGCCGCGTCGACCACTCGTCGGAATCCGAGTCGTAGATCTGACCATCGAGCGAGGAGAGATGTGCGGTCGCTTCCTGAGCGACCTGGGGGCCGAGGTGATCAGGGTCGAGCCGCAGGGAGGTTCGCCCTCACGATCGATGGCGCCGCGTGACGGCGACCACTCGCTCTTCTGGACCTTCCGCAACGCGGGCAAGCTCGGCGTCGAGCTCGATCTCGATGCCGAGGCCGGGCGGGCCCAGCTCGACGAGTTGCTCGCGCACAGCGACGTGGTGGTGGTCTCCGACGAACCCGGCACCCAGGACGGCACGGGCCTCGACGCGGCCGACCTGGCGGCGCGGCATCCTCACCTGATCGCCACCAGCATCACGGCCTACGGTCGCACCGGCCCCTATGCGGGTCGCGACGTGCCCGATGCCGTGATCGAGGCGACCGGCGGCATGGCCTTCAAGGCGGGGACCCACGAGGGCGGTCCGATCCTCCCGCCGGGACTCATCGGCGACGACACGGCGAGTCTCATGGGTGTCTGGGCCGTGCTCTGCGCGCTCTGGCAGCGCCAGGACACGGGGGCGGGCCAGCTCATCGACCTCTCGGCGAACGAGGCGCTCGCCCAGATCACCGACTGGTCCTTGTCGAACTGGAGTCGGTCGGCCGACGCCGGCCAGCCAGGACAGGAGATGCGGGCCGGACCGGGGCCGGTCTACACGATCATTCCGTGCGCCGACGGCTATGTGCGCCTCGTGGTGTTGAGTCCGCGCCAGTGGCACGCGATCCGAGCGTGGTTGGGGGAGCCCGACTATCTCCAGGATCCCGAGCTCGACAACTTCGTCGGCCGGATGATGATCGCCGAAGCCGTGCTCAACCCGCTGTACTGCGAGCTGTGGGCCGAGATGTCGATGCTCGACGTCTGCGAAGAGGCCCAGCGCCGGGGAATCGTCTGTACCCCGATCCTCAAGCCCGACGAGGTGCTGTCGAACCCCCACTTCGAGAGCCGGGGCACGTTCGACGAGGTTGTGCTCCCCGACGGTCGGACGATGAAGCTTCCGTCGGGATGGTTCGAGTTCGACGGGGAGCGGGTCGGCCCGACCGGGCCGCCGCCCGCGGTGGGGGAACACACCGAGCAGGTCTTCGCGAACCTGGGTGAGCCTCGTCCCGCGCCGTCCGCGCCGCTCGAACCGTCCAAGCCACTGGCCGGTCTCAAGGTGATGGACTTCGGTCACGGCGGGGTGGGCGTGGAGACCGGTCATCTCTTCGGGGAGTACGGCGCCGACGTGGTCAAGATCGAGAGCCGCACGTATCCCGACTTCATCCGAGTCGTCCTCGGCGGCGAGATGTCGCCGTCCTTCGCGTCGTCGAGTCGGAGCAAGCGTTCGCTCGGTATCAACGCCAAGACGGAGCGCGGGGTCGAACTCCTGCACCGGATGGCGCGTGACACCGATGTCGTGATCGAGAACAACTCGACCGGGACGATGAACGCCATGGGGCTCGGCTTCGACGCGATGAAGGCGCAGAACCCCGACATCGTGATGATGTCGAGTCAGCTGATGGGGTCGCGCGGGCGCTGGGCCGACTGGCTCGGCTACGGGCCCAACACGCAGGTCACCGGCGGGATGACGCACCTGTGGAGCTACGAGAACGATCCGGCGCCCGCCGGCAGTCAGTCGATCTTCCCCGACCACTTCGCCGGGCGGGTCGGCGCCGTCGCGGCCCTCGCCAACGTGCTCGGCAATCGGCGCAACGGCGACGGGGGAGTACACGTCGAGGTCTGTCAGGTCGAGCAGGTCGTCGGCGTCATGGGCGATCTGCTTGCCCAGGAATCGCTGGCGCCCGGCTCGGTCGTCCCCCGGGGGAACCACTCCGACCACGGCACGCCGTGGGGCCTCTTCCCGACGTCGGGCGACGACACGTGGGTGGCCATCTGTGTGCGCAACGACACCGAATGGGCCGCTCTCGTCGAGGTGATGGGTTCACCCGATTGGGCCGATCCATCCATGTCGACCGCCGATCGGCGGGCGGCGGAGAACGAGATCGAGGCGAGGATCGCCGAGTGGACGGCGACGATGACCAGCGACGAGGTCACCAACACCTGTCTCGCCGCCGGCGTACCGGCCGGGCCGATGCTCACGGGTGCCACCATGTCGGTCGATCCGCATCTCGAGGCGCGCGGGTATCTCGTGAAGCTGCACCAGCCACCCATCGGCGGAATGATCTTCGAGGGGGGCGCCTTCCACGCGACGTCGATCATCGGGCCCGACATCTTCCCCGCGCCCGGCCTCGGCGAGCACACGCGTGAGGTCGCCTCGGGGTGGCTCGGACTTCCCGACGACGAGATCGAGGCACTGGTTGCGGCTGGCGTCTTGGAGACCGATCCACCCTTCGACGCCTGAGTGCGACGGTTCGTCGCATGGGTCGTACTCGGTCTCGTCTCGGTCGGCTGCAGTGACGACGGGGCGCCAACGACCTCCGAGCCGATGACCGAACGAATCGCCTACGGCGAGGACGCACTCCAGTTCGCGGACCTGACCGTTCCGTCGGGAGCGGGTCCGTTCCCCGTCGTCGTCTTCATCCACGGGGGATTCTGGCGCAATGCCTTCGGCCTCGATCTCGCCGAACCCCAGGCCGCGTCGGCTGTGGCGGCCGGCTACGCCACCTGGAACATCGAGTACCGCCGCGTGGGCGATTCCGGCGGTGGCTACCCGGGCACGCTGGACGATGTCGCCGCGGCGATCGATCGTCTCGTCTCATTGGCCGATGACCACCCACTCGACCTCGGCCGCGTCGCCGTCGTCGGTCACAGCGCCGGAGGGCATCTCGCGCTGTGGGCCGGACAGCGCGAGCAGTTGGGCGTCGGGGCTCCGGGCGCCGACCCGGCGGTGGTGCCGGTGCTGGTCGTCGGGCAGGCGCCGGTCGCAGACCTGGGCGGCAACATTGATCTCGGCGGGGGAGCGGTCGTGGCCTTCATGGGCGGCTCACCGAAGGACGTCCCGCAGGCCTACGACGACGCCGACCCGGCTCGCCTGCTGCCCGTCGTCGTGCCGCAACTTCTCGTGCAGGGCGGCAACGACCTGATCGTGCCGCCCGCTCGGGTCGAGGCGTACGTCGCGTCGGCCGACTCCGAGCTCGTCGAGCTGGTGGTGGTCGCCGGAGCCGATCACTTCGACGTGATCGACCCAGGCCACGAGAGCTGGACGATCGTGCTGGACCGCCTCGCCACGCTCTGGAACTGAGCGGCCGGCTGGACTCAGCCAGCCTCCGTACCTCCGGGTCGGCTGGACTCAGCCAGCCTCCGTGCCGCCGGGTCGGCTGGACTCAGCCAGCCTCGCTGTGCGTGACGGCGGGCTCGCCCATCCACTCTCGGAGCGTGTTCTTGAGCTTGGTCTGCTGGATGAAGAGATCCTGTTCAGCGGGCACTCCGTCGACGGCCGACTGGGGGGCCTTCAGGTAGAAGGAGAGCCATTCCTGCACGCCCGACTCACCAGCGCGGCTGGCGAGGTCCATGAACAGGGCGAGATCGAGCACGATCGGTGCGGCGAGGATCGAGTCGCGGCAGAGGAAATCGATCTTGATCTGCATGGGGTAGCCCATCCATCCGAAGATGTCGATGGCGTCCCAGCCCTCCTTGTTGTCGCCGCGGGGCGGGTAGTAGTTGATGCGGACGACATGGTCGATGTTGCCGTAGAGGTCGGGGTAGACCTCGGGCTCCAGGATCTTGTGGAGCACGCCCAGCTTCGACTCTTCCTTCGTCTTGAAGTTCTCCGGCGCGTCGAGCACCTCACCGTCGCGGTTGCCCAGGATGTTGGTGGAGTACCAGCCGCGGAGGCCGAGCATGCGGGCCTTGAGGCCCGGGGCGATCAGGGTCTTCATGAGGGTCTGGCCCGTCTTGAAGTCCTTGCCGGCGATCGGTACGCCGTTGCGGGCCGACAGCTCCATCATGCAGGGGAGGTCGGTGGAGAGGTTCGGGGCACCGTTGGCGAAGGGCACACCGGACTGGAGGGCGGCGTAGACGTAGATCTGGCTGGGCGAGATGTTCTCGTCGTTCGCCTTGAGCCCGGCTTCGAACGCCTCGATCGTCGCGTGGACCTCGGAGGCCTCCTGGAACGCCTCGGTGGAACCGCACCACACCATCACCAGCCGGTCGCAGTCGTTCTCGGTGCGGAAGTTCTCGATGTCGGCCATGAGCGCCATGGCCTGGTCCCACATGTTGGTCTCGCGCTTCACGCGCGTGCCCTCGAGTCGGCTGACCCACTTCTGGTCGAAGACGGCGTCCATGGCGACGATGCCTTCCATCTCGCTGGAGATCGGGGCGAGGTCCTTCTCATCGAGCACACCACACGTGCGGGCGGCCTCGAGCGCGTTGGCGGAGATCGGGTCCCAGCCGCCGAACACGATGTCGTCGAGGGAGGCGAGGGGCGCGAAGTCCTTGATCAGCGGGTTGCGGGCGTCCTCGCGGGTGCCGAGCCGGATGTGGGCCATCTGGCTGACGGAGCCGAGCGGCGGCTGGCCGCTCTGGCGGGCGGCGAGCACGCCGGCGATGAAGGTGGAGGCCACGGCGCCCATGCCGGGGGTGAGCACACCGAGCTTGCCGGTGGCGGGGGAGATGTCACGTGCAGTCATGGCGCGAACGATAAGCATGTCCGCCGACGTTGAGCTCGTTGTGAAGAAAGTCTGAAGAGTTGTGCGAGGGGTAGTGTGCCGGTGTGCCCGCTTCGCTGCCCGACCTGTCGATCCGCCAACTCGAGTATCTCGTGGCGGTGGCCGACCATCGGAGTTGGGCGGCAGCGGCCGATGCCGTCGGCGTGAGCGCCTCGGCCCTGTCCCAGGGGTTGGCCGAGCTCGAACGCCGGGTCGGCCTGCCCCTGTTCGATCGGGAGGGCCGCCGAAGGGTGCTGCGACCGGCCGCAGCCGAGGTGTTGGCCCATGCTCGTCAGGTCGTCGCGCTGACCGGCGACCTGGCCGGCTGGGCGGAGCGGACTCGGGCCGGCACGTCGGGCCGGCTCCGTATCGGGATGATCGACGCCGCCGCGGTCGGCCACTTCTCCGCGCACCTGCGGCAGTTCCGGACCGACCACCCCGACCTCGAACTGATGCTCACCGTCGGCCCTTCCGGTCAGTTGCTCGACGATCTCGAGTCGGGCCGCATCGACGTCGCGATCTGTGTCTCGCCCTCGACGCAGCGGCGCGGTGTGGTGACCGCACCGCTGCTCACCGAGGACTTCGCCGTCTACTCGCCCGACGGATCCCGGCCGCGGCGGCCCTCGACCTGGGGTCCGTGGGTGGTCTTCCCCGAAGGCTCGCACACCAGGGCGCTGATCCTCGACGCGCTCCGCGAGCTGGGTGCGCCGCTCGAGATCGTTGCCGAGTCGCACCAGCCCGACGTGTTGCGGGCAATGGTCGGGATCGGAATGGGTTGGACCGTGCTCCCCGTCGTCCAGGCCGAGATGGGCACCGATGCCCTGACCAACGGGCGGGTCATCGGGAGCCGCGACCTCGTGGTCGCCACCCGTGCCGGCGGGGCGACCGACCCGGCCGCCCAACTGTTGCTCACCGCACTGGGCGCATAGAGTCCCGTCGTTCCCCACGAACCGCGACAGATCCGGAGACGAGCGATGAGCAACGCGGCGAAGGCGTTCGAGGTCATGAAGGCCAGCGAAGGCAAGGACGAAGGACACGGCGAGTGGTTCGAGATCACGCAGGAGCAGATCGACCAGTTCGCCGACGTCACCCACGACCATCAGTTCATCCACGTCGACCCCGAACGGGCGACCCCGCTCTTCGGCGGCACCATCGCCCACGGCTTCCTGACGCTGTCGATGCTCGTTCACCTGACCGACTCGATCGAGCAGGAGCTCCCGCCGCTCGAGGGCGTGATGATGGGGATCAACTACGGCTTCGACAAGGTTCGGTTCCTGAACCCGGTCAACTCGGGGAAGCGGGTCCGGGCCCACAGCGTGATCAGCAAGGTCGAACTGAAGGGTGCGGCCATCAACAGCACCCGCACGATCAATGTCGAGATCGAAGGCGTCGAGAAGCCGGCCCTCATGGCCGAGTGGATCGGTCGCATCGTCTTCGACAGCTGACCCGAGACCGAGAACACGAGGCACACGAATCATGAACGACTATCCGATCAAGGTCGGTTCGATGCTCTTCACCATGGTCGACCCCGCGGTCGGTCACGAGGTCGAGTACAACCGCTGGTACGAGCGTGACCACTTCTATGCGGGCTGCATGGTCGGCCCCTGGCTGTTCGCCGGCAAGCGTTGGGTGGCCACCAAGGAACTGAAGGACCTGCGCTTCCCGCGCGGCGACACGCCCGTCGCCAGCCCGGTCGAGAAGGGTTCCTATCTCGCCATCTACTGGGTGCTCGAGGGCAAACACGACGAGCACTTCGCGTGGGCCGGCGACCAGGTCGTCTGGCTCTACTCGAACGGGAGAGGCTTCGCCGATCGGGTGCACGCCCACACCGTGCTGCTCAAGGAGCCGAGCGCCTTCTACCGCCCCGACCACACCGTGCCGATCGAACTGGCCCTCGACCACCCCTACAAGGGCCTGGCCGTCGTCGCCGTCGACCCGGCCGACGGAGTCGAGGAGACGGACCTCGTCGACCATCTCGAGACGACATCGCTCCCCGCGCTCATGAACGGTCCCGGAGTGGCCAGCATGGTGACGTGGCACTACCAACCAGCCGGAGCCGGCGACACCGATCAGGCCCCGATGGATCTGGGCATGCCTCCGGGCCCCACCGATCGGCAGGTGCAGCTCTTCTTCCTCGACGACGAGCCGACGGCGGTGTGGGACCGGTTCCACGCGTACGCCGACGAGGTGAAGGCCAGCGGCAAGGGCGAGGTGGTCTTCGCGGCCCCGTTCCTCCCGACGATCGTCGGCACCGACACCTACACCGATCAACTCTGGTGAGTCCTCGGGTCGTTGCCATCCTCGTGGTGGCGGCCCTGACGGCGACAGGATGTGGCACGGACGAGCGCGCGGACCCGCCGCTCGTCACGACCACCACGACCAGCACGGCCGACCCGCCGGTGGGTGAGACGACTGCGTCGGTACCGGTGGAGCAGGTCGACTGTCCCGCAAGCCTCGAGAGATCCGACGGCGTGGCGCTCGCCTGCGGTGTCGTGACGGTCCCCATCGACCGCGACGACCCGGCGACGGGTACGACCCGCGTGACGGTGGCCACCCTCGCCGGCTACGACTCGGGATTCGAGACGCCGCTCGCGGTCCTCCAGGGTGGTCCCGGGGGTGCGAGCTCGGACCTGGGGGCCTGGTTCCCCCAGCAGGCGTTCACCCAGGTGTTCGTCGATCAGCGGGGCACCGGTTTCGCGGGGCCGAACTTCGACTGTCACGAGATCGTCGATGCGCTGGGCCGGGTCCTGGGCAGCGACTCCGCGGAAGGCGGCATCGTCGCCGATGCCGCCTACGACGACTGTGCCCGCCGGCTCGATGACGATCTCGTGCTGCGCAACACCGACACCGAAGCCCATGCCGCCGATGTCGCCGATGTCATGCGGGGGCTGGGCTACGACCGGTGGACCGTCTACGGGGTGAGCTACGGCTCGACCATCGCACTCGAGGTCCTGCGCGACGAGCCGGCCGGCCTCGTCGGTGCGGTGCTCGACGGCGTGTATCCCCCCGACCTCGACACCGATCTGAGCCTGGTCGACTCAGCGGAGCGGGCGGTCGACGTGATCGACCGAGCCTGTGCCGTGGACTCGCGCTGTCGGGGCTATCTCGCCGACGGCTCGTTTCGACAAACCCTCGAACGCGTGATGGCCGAGCTCGACCGGGCGCCCATGACCGTGGCGGTCACCGGCAACGAGATCGGGTACAGCGCCGGGATCGAGGTGGTGCTCGACGGGCGTCGTGTCGCCGAAATGAGCTTCCTGCTCATGTACCACGAGAACCTCCTGCGCCACCTGCCCGCCGTCATCGGTGGCCTCGACGATCGCGACCGGGCATCGGCCCGTTGGTTCGCGGTCACCGGGTCGCGACTCTTCGTGTCGGCGCAGACCTCGAACCGGGAAGGCACGTACTTCGCGGTGCAGTGTCGGGATCGACTGCCGTTCACCGCCGGCCCCGGGGCCGACGTCCCGCCGTTCGGTGGTGCGGTCGCCGCGGCGGGTCTGGACGAGCTCTGCGAGGAGTGGGAGCGCGAGCCTGCCGGGCCCGAGGCCGACGACCCGGTCGAGAGCACGATCCCCACCCTGCTCCTCTCGGGAACCTACGACCCGATCACTCCGCCCGGCTTCGCCGAGCGTGTGGCCCGGCGGCTCGGGTCGGCCACCGTGGTCGAGCAGGGCGGGCGGGGTCACGGCATCTGGTACGGCAGCGAGTGCATCGCCCAGATCGTGCAGCGCTTCGTCGCTGATCCGGCGCGCACCCTCGACACTTCCTGCGCCGACGAACCCGTCGCCGTGGAATGGGCACGCCCCTGAGCGCGTGGCAGGATCGCTCCATGATTCTCGACGGCAAGACAGTGATGGTCATCGGCGTGGGCCCCGGGCTCGGCTACTCCTGCGCAACGGCAGCATTCCGTGACGGAGCCAATGTCGTGATCGTGGCCCGCAACGAGGAGCGCCTCATGGCCGCAGCCGAGGCTCTCGACCCGACGGGAGAACGGGTTGCCGCGGCCTCGGCCGACATCATGGACCAGAGCTCGCTCGAGGCCGCGGTCGCGGTCGCCGTCGACCGGTTCGGCACCCTCGACGCGGTGATCCTGGTCGCCGCGCTCGACACGGTCCACGCGCCGTTCGCCGAACTCGACGACGACATGCTGCTCAAGAACCTCGAGGTCAACGTGCTCGGCGCGGTCCACGCGGTGCGCGCCGTGACTCCGGTGTTCGCGTCCCGCGGCGGCGGCTCGGTGGTGCTCATCGGCTCGCAGGCGTCGCTCAAGCCGGTCGACCAGATTCCCCAGTCGGCCTACGCGTCGGCGAAGTCGGCCCTGTTGGGCATGGCCCGTGACATGGCCGCCGAACTCGGTCCGCAGGGCATTCGGGTCAACACCGTGATTCCCACGTGGATGTGGGGCCCGAACGTGCAGATGTACTGCCAGTGGCAGGCTGCCGAACGGGGCTGTACCGCAGAAGAAGTGCGCGACGAGATCGCGCAGGGGATGGCGCTGCGCACGATGCCCACCGACGCCGACGTCGCCGAAGCAGCGGTCTTCTTCGCCAGCGATCGGTCGAGCATGATCACCGGGCAGCGTCTGCTCGTGAACGCCGGCGAGTTCTTCGACACGTGAACATCCCGGCGCTGCCGGCGGCCTCGGTCCTGGTGGTCGATGATCGGCCCGACCTGCACGTCGTCATCGGGCGGCGGCGGCCGGGTTCGATCTTCGTGGGCGGCCTCATCGTCTTCCCCGGCGGTGGCGTCGACCCGGAGGACCACCACGCTTCGGCCCGTCGGCTGGTGCCTGCAGCAGTCGTGCCGGATCTGACGCACGACGAGGCGGCGCCCTTTCTGCACGCGGCAATCCGGGAGACCGAGGAGGAGGTCGGCCTCGACATCGCCGGGCCCGGTCCGGTCGACCCCGACCATTTCCCGCACGTCGGACGCTGGATCACGCCCGAGGGGGCGCCGCGGCGCTATGACACCCACTTCTTCCTCGCCCGCTATCGCGGCGGCGAGGTCGTCGCCGACCAGCAGGAACTCACCGACGCGTGGTGGGAGCGCCCCGCCGATGCCCTCCGACGAATAGACGAAGGGCACCTCGAGGCCATTCTGCCGACGATCGAGTTTCTTCGCGCTTTGTCGACGTATCGCAACGTGGCTGACGCATTCGCCGGCACCGGTTGTGGAGAACGACGGGGCCACACGAACGGCTGGACCAGCTTCTGATAGAGCGCTTTCCACCGGTCGTCCCCAGATCTTTGCTGTTTTGTTGCAGTTCGTTTGCCATGCATTGGGAAAATCCGGAGCGCTTCGACTAAGGTCCGAATCGGGTTGGATGTCGCACGGATGCAGGGCCGAGCGGCATCGATCCGGGAGCAGCAGCTCCCGTCCCCCTCCAGGGAAACTGGGGCCCGGTCGACGGCACACGCCGGCCGGGCCCGAGCCTTTTTCGGCCGACATCACCGAGGGGAGATTCACCTGACGCGTTTGCTGTTGCTCGGAATGGCCCTCGCCGTGCGGGCAGTGCAAGTCTTGTACCCGTGACCACCACCGATTCCGCACCCGACCTCTTCGATCGTTTCGAAGTCATCGACGTCGACACCCACGTGACCGAGCCGCCCGACGTGTGGACGGCCCGTACGCCGTCGGCAATGCACGATCGTGTCCCCCACATCGAACGCATCGACGGCCAGGACGTCTGGATGTGTGCCGGCGATCGGATCGGTCAACCGGGCTACTACTCGATGGCCGGGTTCGACGGGCTCATGCCGTTGAAGGTGCCCAACACCTTCGACGAGATCCATCCGGCGATGTACGACAGCGCGGAGCGGCTGAAGTTCATGGACGAGCAGGGCATCCGTGCGCAGGTGCTCTACCCCAACGTGGGCGGCTTCGGGAACGCGTACTTCATGAAGATGGGCGAGCCCGATGTCGTGCGGGCGTGCGTCCAGGCCTTCAACGACTGGATCACCGACTGGACGTCGGCCGACCCGAACCGACTCGTGGGCGTGACCGCGGTGCCGTTCTGGGATCTCGAGTTCGCCGTGGAGGAGATCACGCGAGGTATCGAGGCCGGGCACAAGGCCATCAACTTCTGCAACCAACCGCAGGATCACGGTCTTCCGCCGCTGGCGTCGGATCACTGGGACCCGATCTGGGCGGTCGCCCAGGAGGCAGGGGTGTCGGTCAGCTTCCATGTCGGCGGTGGATCCATGGGCACCCAGTTCCAGGACACGGCCAACATGGGTTGGATGACCAACTTCGCCAAGGTGTCGTCGCTCATCTTCCTCGACAACATGCGCTGCATCGCCGACCTGTTGTTCGGCGGCGTGTGCCACCGCTTCCCCGATCTGAACCTCGTCTCCGTCGAATCCGGCGCGGGCTGGATCCCGGGCGCGATGGAGTCGTTCGACTGGCAGTGGCAGAACGGTGGGGTGCGCCGGGAGCACCCGGAGTACGACCTGCTCCCGTCGGAGTACTTCCGGCGTCAGGTGTACGGCTGCTTCTGGTTCGAGCAGGACGCGGCCCGCTTCGCGATCGAGCGGTATCCCGACAACATCCTCTACGAGACCGACTACCCGCATCCGACGTGTCAGCACCCCGGCCCCGCCACGCCCGCCCAGTATCCACGCGACTACGCGACCGGAGCGTTGTCGGCCCTCGACGACGCGACGCTACAGAAGGTCCTGCACGACACCGCGGCCCGCTTGTACGGACTCTGACCCGCTGCCGAAGATCGGCGAGCGGCCGGCGTGTGGTCAGCGGGGGGTCGGCGCGAGATCGAACGCCTCGAGGACCGCGTCGACCGTGGAGCGGCGGAGGGACTCGCGTTCGTCTGGCGTCAGCTCGATCCGGGCCGCGGTCCGATCGGTCACCGTGGTCGCCAGTTCGGTGAGATGACGGCGGAACGCAGGCTCGTCGAGTGAGTCGTCGAAGTGTCGCGCCGCATCGTCGAACACCCGGTCGAGCTCCTCTCGGATGACGGTCTCGAGGTCGGGTTCGTGCGCCGGCTCCGGTGCCGGATCCGGCGCGGTTTCCGGCTCCGGGTCGGTGGTCGCCACCGAGTGCGGCAGTGTGGGGTCCGAGGTGTGCGCCGTGCCGTGGATCCGATCACGGACGCGGTCGCGTACGCGCAGGAGTGCCGCCTGGATCAGGATGAGCAGGGGAAGCACGAACAGCAGCCACGGCACGTGGCTCGTCTCGGCGCGAAACGAGACGGGGATCGCCATGTCGGGGAGAGACCCCTCGACTGCGTACGTGCCGACGGCGAAGCGTGGGAGTTCGAGCGCCACTCGCACGGTGACCCGTTCGCCGGGGGCGAGGGTGCCCAGCGCGGGCGCGTCGACCGAGTCGGTCGGGTTCGGACCGTTGCCGAAGCGGAGGACGAGCTCCGGGTCCGTGACCGGCACGGTGCCGATGTTGACGACGGTGAGCACGAGCTCCCGGTCGGGACGGGCCCCGAACCACGATGTCCACGGCCCTGATCCCTCGATCGACGCGTCGGCCACGGCGAGTTGGGCGCCCGGTCGGTTCGGCGGCTCCTGCGCATCGGCGGGGTCGACCATCCCGGAGGCCAGCAGCACCGCAGCGAGCATCAGCGCGACGAGCGCACGTGAACGTGATCTGCTCGGTGTCGGCGTGCGCGCGTCGGGCGCGGCTCGGGTGCGAGCGAGGGCGTTCACCACACCGACCGGTATACCAGCGGACCTGTCGCGGCTACCACCAACAGAGTGGAATAGTTCACTCTTGGTGAGGTAGTGGCCGCCGCGTTTCCGGTACCGGGGTCCCGATTGCGCGCCCAGCGTGGTGGCCACTAGCGTCACGATCAGGCTTCCGCAGGGATGAGCTCCGCAAGGACGAGCAGTGCGGGGATTGGGCGCGTTGGACATGATGAACGAACACGACGGTGCGGGCGGCGCGCGGTCCGCGAGTCTGCCGCGGCTGACGGGGTACCTGGTTGCGCTGGTCGCCGTGGCGCTGGCCTTCGCGGTCCCCGGCGCCGGAGCGCAGGACGCAGGTCGCGTGGAGATCCCGCTGGGCACCGTCGTGTACTCGGCCCCGGGCGTGGCGACCGTGCTCGGCTCCGCTGTCGTGCCCGACGAGTTGGTCGGCACGTCGTGTGGCGTCAGCACTCGGGCGGAGAACAACCAGTCCGTGCACCCGGGCAACGATGTGGTGGTGTCGAGTGGCTCCGACCGCGTCACGCTGTTCGATGTCGAGGGCAGCAGCGGCAAGGTCACGACCGCCAGCTCACCGCTGACACTCGGCACCGACGTGACGATCACCCTCATCATGGGCAGCGATGGTGTCTTCAGCGGTGGCGCGGCCGCATTCGTGGTCGTCGACTGCACCCCGCCGAGCAGCACCACCTCGACCACCAGTTCCACGACGACGACACCCGTCAGCACGAGCACCACCACGCTCGTGTCGACGACGACGATCGAGGGGCCCACGACGACGATCGAGGGGCCCACGACCACCATCGACGGTCCCACCACCACCACGCTCGTCCCGACGACGACGATCGATGGGCCCAGCTCGACGACCATCGTCCCCACCACGACGCCGGAGGGACCCCCGCCGAACCCGCCGACCCTCGCGGTGACCGGTCCTCGTGAAGTGCTCATCCTCGTGGTCGCGTCGCTCGTATTGCTCGATCTCGGGTATCTGGTCATGAGTGCGCGGCGTCCCGCTCCCGCCCATCGCCAGCCGGGGTGACCGCGGCCGACCGTGGACAGTGGTCGGGTCGGCGAGGTACTCTCACGCTGAGTGGTGGTTTGGCCACGTGATGTGCCCGGAGCCGGTGATGGTTGAACAGGATCTTGCAGCGGGGGCCCCGCCCGACGAGGTGGCTCGACGGCTCGACGCCCTCGTCGAGACGGCGCATGCGCAACTGCGAGAGGTGGTCGAGCGCGCCACCGCGGAGGCTCGGGCCGACCTGGACGCCGCGAGTGCGGCAGTGGCCGAACGGGAGAAGGAGATCGCCGCGCTCCAGGC
>JAUIML010000291.1 GCA_030432715.1 Acidimicrobiia bacterium
GGCGAGATACTTCGCGATCGGCGAGTCGTCGTTGGTGGCCGCCGTGAGCTGGATGTAGCTGTCGGCGACCTTGATGAGCGCTTCCTCGACACCATCCGACTCGACGATCTCACGATGGTGGACCTCCGCGCCGAAGGCCTCGCCGTAGTACGCGATCGCGGCCTCGAGGTCGTTGACGGCGATGGCGATGTGGTCGATTTCGGTGAGCTGCATGACGAAATCGTAGAGCGTCGGACACTCCCTGCGTTCGTCTGCCACCACCGCCGCTCAACGTGGTGGAATACTCACATTGTGGACGTGACCCCGGAAGATCTCGAGCGAGCAGAGTTCGACAGCGCAGCCGACGGCTTCGACCCCGAAGCCGTCCGAGAACTCCTTCGCAAGGCCGCCGTGCGAATGCGCGCGCTCGAACGCGAGGGTGTGAAGAGCGTGTCCGAGTCGGTCAGCGCCGTGCTCGAACAGGCCGTGAAGTCCGGCGAGGAACTCGTGGCGTCGGCGACGGCCGACGCCGACGCGGTGCGCAGCGCCGCCGACAACGACGCGGCCCGGATCGCGCGCGACGCCGCCGAGGTCGCCGCGAAGACCATCGCCGACGGCGAGAAGGCGGCCGCCGAGATCGTCGAGGCCGCCGACAAGCAGGTCGAGGAGATCCTCGCGACCGCCGAGAAGAACGCCCGTGAACGCTCGGCCCAGGTCATCAACGAGGCCCAGCAGCGCCTCGACCGGTTGCTCGCGGCCGAGCGCGACGTGCACGACCGCCTCCATGCCGCCATGACCGACATCCAGGCGTCGGTCTCGCGGGTCGGGGTGAGCCAGAGCGCCGAGCTCGCGCTCACGGTCGAGGATCCGAACGCCGAGGTCAACTGGGCCGACGACGCCGCCGACGAGATCGCCGCACAGCGCAAGTCGGCCTGAACACCAGGGCTGGGGCTCGCCCGGTTTGTCGCGCCCGCGCACGTCTCGGACGCATGTCGTGGATGACGAAAAGAAATCTTCCTCAGGGGCTTGTCATCTCCCCGTCAATATCGTAATGTAACCGCAACACGGAAGAGGGAACGGATACCCAACCCATCCTCCCCCCGATTCCGTGGGTTTCGAGGCGTCGTCTCGGATCTGCCGGTCTATCCATACCGCCCGCGCCCGGCAGGCACGAGACGGCGCCTCGAGCCGTTTTGGCCTCGAGCCTTTTTGGATGTGGCCGAGTTCGGGCCGCAATCGAGTCGGGCCCGGCCCCGCGGCGGGTTCAGCCGTCGGCGGGAGTGCCGGCGTCGAGCACCTGACGCCCCTCGAGGGCCCGACCGAGCGTCAACTCGTCGGCGTACTCCAGATCGCCGCCGACCGGGAGCCCGCTGGCGATGCGGGTGACCCGCACGCCCATCGGCTTCAGGTACTTCACCAGCAGGGAGGCGGTCGCTTCACCCTCGAGGTTCGGGTTCGTGGCCACGATCACCTCCTCGATGTCCTCCTCGCCGACGCGGGTCATCAGCTCCTTGACACGGAGCTGCTCGACGCCGACCCCGTCGATCGGGCTGAACGCGCCCTGGAGTACGTGGTACCGACCCCGGAACTCCTGGGTCCGTTCGATGGCCACGATGTCCTGGCTGTCCTCGACCACACAGACGATGCGTTCCTCACGGCGCGGGTCGCGACAGATCGCGCACTCGTCGCCCCCTTCGGACAGGTTGAAACAACGCGCACAGAACGACACCCGCTCCTTGGCATCCACGATGGCTCGCGAGAGCCGAAGGGCCTCCTCGGGCGGAGCCTTGAGGAGATGGAACGCGACCCGTTGGGCCGACTTCGGCCCGATGCCGGGAAGGCGTCCCAGCGAGTCGATCAGCTCCTGAACCGTCGAGGAGTAGCTCACTGATCTCCGCCACCGAGCAGGCCGCCGAGCCCACCCAGGTCGAGACCACCGAGATCCATCCCGCCGAGCGCACCCTGCTGACCCGACTGCAACTGGGCCGAGGCGTCGCGAAGGGCGGCCAACACCAGATCCTCCAGCAGGGCCACGTCGTCAGGGTCGACGGCCGACGGATCGATCGTGATCGAGTGGAAGTCGAAGTGGCCGTCGACCTGCACCTTCACGAGCCCACCGCCGGAGGCGCCCTCGACGATCTGGGCCGCCGCCGCCTGCGCGTTCGCCATCATCTGCTGGGCCGACTCGAGCAGTCCTCCCAGATCGGGCATACCGCCGGCGAGGGGGTTCTGGTCGTCGGGGGTGTCGGTCATTCGTTCCGCTCCTCGGGTACGTGGAGTTCGGCCCCGGGAAACGCCTCGGTGACCTTCTCGATGAACTGTTCGGTGTGGGCAGGGGCATCGACCAGATCGTGGAGATCGATCTCGTCCGGATCGGCCTCGGGCTCCGACTCTGGAGCCGCGTCCGGGACCGGGTCCGAATGGGGCGCCATCTCCCCGGCCGGGTCGGGGTCCGGGACCACGGCGATCGGCGGCGCAAGCGGGGCGGCCCCGACGGCGAACTCGTCGACGAGCGACTGCCACAGGAACGTGAGCTCCTCCGTCGAGCGGCTCCCCTCGGCCGGGCCCAACAGTTCGTTGGCCCTGGCCACGACGGTGTCCCTGTCGATGCCGAGGTGTTGCTCGGCGAGGCCGACCACTTCGCGCGGCGACTCGGGACGCAGCATCATGAGCGACCCGGTCTCGAGCGACTCGGTCTCGACCGGCACAGGGTCGCGCGGTGCAGTGCCGGGCGGCGCGGTGTCGGGCACGGCGGCGACCGGCGGGGGCACCGGGGGTGTCGGTTCGACGTCGACGGTGACCGGCTCGATCGGGGGAGCCGGACGTCCGAGCTTCTCCGCGAGGGCGGCGCGAGCGGCCGCAGCCGGGCCGTCGGCCTTCGATGGGGTCGGTTCGGGGGCCGCCGTCGGGGCCAGGCTCGGCGGTGGGGGAAGCGCGCCCGAGTCGTCGTCGGCCGCCGCGGGTGCGGGGGGCGGCATCGGCGGCGCGACCGGAGCCTGCGGAGTCGGCGCAGGGGCAGCAGCCGGGGCGGTCGCGGCCGGCGCCGAAGCGGCCGGGGGCGGAGCACCGCCGGCCAGACGGGCTTCGAGCTGGTCGATCCGTTCGACGAGGGAGTCGATCGATCGATCGGCGTCGGCCCGGCACAAGCGCACCAGGGCGACCTCGAGATCGACCCGGGGGTCGGGCGCCTGGCGCATCTCGACCAGGGCGGTGCCCAACAGTTCGAGCGCACGGGTCATCGCCGCCGGTGTCATGCGGCCGGCGAGATCGTCGGCCCGCACCGCTTCGGTCGGTGTGAGCCGGGGCGGCGGGGAACCCATCGCCGTCAGGAAGGCATCACGGAGGCCGGCGAGCACCCCCTCACCGATGGTGCGGGGATCCCTTCCCCGTCCGAGCGCATCGCCCACCGAGGCCAGGGCGACGGTCGCATCGCGGTCGGCGAGCGCCGACAGCAGCAGGTCGGTGGATTGGTCGATCTCGACCACGCCGCCGGCCGCGACGACCCGATCGAGCGCACTCAGGGTGTCGCGGGCGGATCCGCCGCCGATCGAGACGACGTGGTCGACCGCGG
>JAUIML010000044.1 GCA_030432715.1 Acidimicrobiia bacterium
CTACGACGCCCCGGTCCGCGACCGCCTCGACGTCGCCATCGACAACCAGTACCGCTCCCAGATGCGCTCGACGATCTGGTTCGCCGGACTGCTTCCCGTCGTCGACCTCTTCTCATCGCTGTCGCTCGCCGCCGCCGTGGGGGTCGGGGTCTGGTACGCCGATGTGGTCGACGTGGGAGTCGGTGAACTCATCGCCTTCCTCTTCCTGGTCAACCTCCTGCTCAACCCGATCGCCGAGCTCGGGGAGGTGCTCGATCAGACCCAGACCGCCCTGGCCGGCTGGTGGAAGATCCTGCGGGTGCTCGACGTGCCCATCGCCGTCGAGGAGCCCGAGATGGGGGAGCAGCTCCCGGCCGGACCACTGGCCGTCGTCGCCTCGGGCGTGGGGTTCAGCTATCGCACTGGCGATCAGGTGCTCCACGACGTCGACGTGGAGATCCCGGCCGAGGCGAACGTCGCGGTCGTGGGCGAGACGGGCAGCGGCAAGACCACGTTCACCCGCCTCCTCGCCCGCCTGGCCGACCCCGTCGAGGGCGTGGTGACGATCGGTGGGATCGATCTGCGGGCGGTCGATCCGGCCTCACGGCGGTCCGCGATCCGGATGGTGCCCCAGGACGGCTTCCTGTTCGACACGACCATCGAGGAGAACATCCGCTTCGGCCGGGTAGGGGCCACCAAGGAGGAGGCCGAGGCGTCCATCGCATCACTCGGTCTGGAGCGATGGCTCTCGAGCCTGCCGTTGGGGATCGACACCCCCGTCGGCGAACGCGGTGGTCGGCTCTCCGTCGGCGAGCGGCAACTCGTGGCCCTGGCTCGGGCCCAGGTGGCGGATCCGGGGCTCCTCCTGCTCGACGAGGCCACGTCGGCCGTGGATCCCGAAACCGAGGAGGCGCTCGCCTCGGCCCTCGCCCGTCTGGCGGTCGGGCGCACCACGATCTCGGTCGCGCATCGGTTGTCGACGGCCGAGCGGGCCGACTTCGTCCTCGTTTTCGATGCGGGTCGCATCGTGCAGATGGGCCACCACGACGAGCTCGTCGCCGCCGACGGGATCTACCGCGGACTCCACGAGTCGTGGATCGGCAACACCCGCGACGCCTCGTCCTGACGGACCACGAGCAACCACAGGGTGGCACCCAACGCACCGATCACGAGGGGCGCGAGCAGGGAACCGCCGACGATCCCCTTGGACAGGTGCAGCAGGCCCGCGGCCCATGCGAGACCGACCACGCGGCGGTCGATCCGGCCCGAGTCGAACAGCACGAGCACGGTGAAGAGCAGGAGTGAGCTGTCGTAGTAGATCGTGTGCGGGCCGACGAGCAGCAGGCCGGCCGCGGTCACGGCCATCCGTTCGCGCAGGGCCAGATCGCTCATCCACCAGGTCCACACGAGGATGAGCACCGCCGCGAGCGAGACCAGTCCACCGACGACCAGCGCGACCTTCGACTCCACGCCGAGCAAGGAGTGGAGGAAGCCGATCGGCGCGATCTCGTTGAGTGCGTTCACCTCGGCGTCCGCCTCGAGCAGGGGCTGGACCTCGCGCAGCCAGGTGGTCAGCCAGGCGGGACCGAAGAGGGCGGCGTTGACGATCCAGACGACCACTCCGCCGGCGCACGCCGTGGCCACCGCCCGCCAGTGTCGACCGAGGAACAGCAGCCCGATGATCGGAAGCGCGTACTGGGGTCGGAACAGCAGCACGGCGGCCGCCACGCCGGCCAGCTCCTCACGATCATCGGCCAGACTCCGCCAGATCGCCGCGACGAGGAAGAGGGTGAGCGCGGTGTTCTGTCCTCCGCCGATCCCCACGAACACCGGGTAGGTGGTCAGGGTGGCCGCGAGCGTCAGCCAGAAGCGACGATCGACCAGCGACACGAGCGGCCGCAGCAGGTGGAGCGCCGCGACGAGGAATCCCACCATCGCCGCCGTGTGCACCACGTAGGCGGCGCGGTACGGCAACTGGGCGAGTGATGCGTACGCCCCGGCCACGTGCGGCGCGTAGGGGAACATGATGAAGCCGTCCTCGTCGCCGAGGAGCCCCTCCTGGGCCGCCTGCTGCGTGGCGGGATCCCACAGGTCCTCGATGTCGCCCTCGGCCACGATCGTGCCCGCCGAGTAGAACGCGGGGAAATCGCCGCCCACCCGGCCCGAGGCCGTGTCGGATCCGTCGCCACTGACGATCACGAACACGAACGCCGCGGCGAGCGCCAGCAGCAGGGCCTTGGGGTAGAGGGAGAGGCGCCGATCGGCATCGGATGATGCCGGCGGAGGCGCGAGAACGGTCGTGGTCACCACCCGTACCAATCGGTCGATCGCGCTTCCGGGTTGAGGTCGTCCGCTCGGGCGGCCCCGGCGCGCCGGCGAGACGATGTCGTCGATCCTGAATGGTCCGATCGGCTCCGAACTCGGCTACCGTTCTCGACGGTTTGCGTCCTACCGCCTTGGGAGAAACATCATGAACGAGCCCGTTCGCGTTGCCGTCACCGGCGCCGCCGGTCAGATCGGCTACAGCCTGCTCTTCCGCATCGCCAGTGGCTCGATGCTCGGTCCCGATCAGCCGGTCATCCTCCAGCTGCTGGAGATCCCGCCGGCGATGGGCGCCCTCGAGGGCGTGGCGATGGAGCTCGACGACGGCGCCTTCCCGCTGCTCGCCGGCATCACCCAGAGCGACGATCCCAACGCCGCGTTCGCCGGCGCCAACATCGCCATGCTCGTGGGGTCGCGGCCCCGCTCGAAGGGCATGGAGCGCAAGGACCTGCTCGAGGCCAACGGCGCCATCTTCACCGTCCAGGGCAAGGCGCTCAACGACAACGCCGCCGACGACATCAAGGTCCTGGTGGTCGGCAACCCGGCCAACACGAACTCGCTCATCGCGATGAACAATGCGCCCGACATCCCCGACGCCCGGTTCACCGCCATGACCCGCCTCGACCACAACCGGGCCAAGGCGCAGCTCGCCCAGAAGCTCGACGTGACGGTCAACGACATCACCAACATGACGATCTGGGGCAACCACTCGGCCACCCAGTACCCCGACCTCTTCCACTGCAAGGTCAACGGCGCCAACGCCGCCGAGGCGGTCGGCGACCAGGACTGGCTCGAGAACACATTCATTCCCACGGTGCAGCAGCGCGGTGCCGCGATCATCGAGGCCCGTGGGCTCTCGTCCGCGGCTTCGGCGGCATCGGCCGCCGTGGACCACGTCCACGACTGGGTCCTGGGTTCGGCCGACGACGACTGGGTGTCGATGGCGATCCCGTCCGACGGCAGCTACGGCGTGCCCGAGGGTCTCATGTCGTCCTTCCCGGTCACCTGCGCCGGCGGCGAGTACTCGATCGTCCAGGGACTCGACATCGACGAGTTCTCGCAGAGCCGCATCGACGCCACCGTGGCCGAACTCGCCGAGGAGCGCGACACCGTCCGCGAGCTCGGCCTGATCTGAGCGCAACCGCCTCGCCGGGTACGCTCGCCGGCATGGGGCAGCCCGAACCTGCATCCGACGGGGCCGACATCCTGGCGTTCCCGGCTGTGCATCCCGACGAGGCGCGCCTGCGCGACGTCATCGGCGACGTACTGCGCGAGGAGCGGCTCCGGCAGGGGCGAACCCTCGCCGAGGTCGCCGACGACGCCGCGGTCTCGCTGCCCTACCTCTCCGAAGTCGAACGAGGTCGCAAAGAGGTCTCGTCGGACCTGCTGCACGCGATCCACCGGTCGCTGGGGCTCGAGCTCGACGAGCTACTCGACCGCGCCGTCCGCCGTCTCGCTCCCCGGGCGCAGCGCGGTCCGACCCTGCTGGCCGCCTGAGCCGGCCGGCCGGAGCACCCGGTCGGCGATCCCGTACTCCACGGCCGCCGCACCGGCGAGCACGAGTGCGCGCTCCGTGTCGGCGCGCACGACCGCCGCCTCCCGGCCGGTGTGGTCGGCCAGCAGACCTTCGGCCTCGGTCCGAACCCGGGCGAGCTCGGCGGCTTCGAGGGCCAGGTCGCTGAGCGAGCCCTGGCTGCCCTCGGTGTGCGGCTGCTGGAGCAGGACTCGTGCGTGCGGCAGCACCGCTCGCTTGCCGGGCGACCCCGCGGAGAGAAGGATCGCCGACGTGGAAGAGGCCTGGCCGACACAGAGCGTCGCGACGTCGGCGGGTACGAACTGCATCGTGTCGTAGATCGCCATCATGGCGCTGAACGAGCCGCCGGGGGAGTTGATGTAGAGGTTGATGTCGGCGGTGGCGGACTCAGCGGCGAGATGCAGGATCTGGGCCACGATCACGTTGGCGACGCCGTCGTCGATCGGGGTGCCGACGAACACGATGCGCTCGGAGAGCAATCGGCTGTAGATGTCGGAGACGCGTTCCCCGCGGCTCGTCGACTCGACGACCGTCGGAATCGTGTAGCTGCTCATCGGGCGGCCCCGGTGAGGCCGATGCGACGGGTCGGGCGGGCCGGCACGATGTCGCCGAGCGACCCGACGACGTGGTCGACGAAGCCGTAGTCCCGAGCCTGTTCGGCATCGAACCAACGGTCGCGTCCGACGTCGTCGACGATCTGCTCGATCGAGTTGCCGGTGTGGCGGGCGATGAGCCCCCGCATGCGGTCGAGCGTCGCGGCGAGGTTGGCGGCCTGGATCTCGACGTCGGCGGCGGCGCCACCCAGTCCGGCCGAACCCTCGTGCATCACCACCTGGGCGTTGGGCAACGCGTAGCGCTTCCCCGCGGTGCCGGCGCAGAGCAGGATCTGCCCCATGCTGGCGGCGAAGCCCACGGCGACGGTGGCGACGTCGTTGGGGACGAGCTGCATGGCGTCGTAGATGGCCAGGCCGGCCAGGACCGAGCCCCCCGGCGAGTTGATGAAGAGGCAGATGTCGCTCTCCGGGTCATCGGCCGACAGCACGAGGAGTTGGGCGACGAGTCGGTTCGCGCTCTCGTCGTCGACGGCCGAGCCGAGCACCAGGATCCGCTGTTCCATGAGCCGATCGATCGCGGGTGGGTTCGCGAGGGGAGTGGTCATGGACCGAGTGTGGCCGCCGATCGCCACCCCGCACTTCCGTTCTGCCAGAGGCAGAACGGAAGTGCGGGGGCCTACTCTGACGCCCATGCCGGAACTCCCGGAGATCAAAGCGCATGCCGAACGCCTGGCCGAGAACTGGCGGGGTGCCGAGCTCGCTGCGTTCCGCGCGCTCCACCTCACCGCGCTGAAGACGTATGCCCCCCAACCCAAGGAAGCCTTCGGTCGGGCGCTGACCGCGACCGGCAACCGGGGGAAGTACCTCTCCCTGCACTTCGGAGACGAGTTCACCTTCGTCGTTCACCTGATGCAGGGGGGCCGGCTCCGGCCCGATGCGAAGAAGGCCAAGAAGCCCCGCGGTGGGATGGCGAGGTGGGAGTTCGCCGACGGTGGCGCCCTGCTGCTCACCGAGGCCGGCACGGAGCGCAAGGCCGGCGTGTGGCTCGTGTCGGGTCCGCCCGAGGGGCAGGAGCCGGTGGCCCACCTGGGTCCCGACGCCGACACCGTCACGCGTGCGCAACTCGCCGACGCGCTCGGGTCCGAGAACACCCGCGTCCACGGCTTCCTCCGCGACCAGCGCCGCATCGCCGGCCCCGGTCGGCTGTTGTCCAACGAGATCCTGTTCCACGCCAAGCTCTCGCCCTTCGCGATGACGAGGAAGCTGACCGACGACGAGATCGATCGGCTGGCGGCGAGCATGGCGACGGTGATCGAACGGCATCTGGCGTTCGAACGGACCCTCGACGACATCGGCCGCTCGGCCGACCGGCCGAGCGCCGTGCACCACCGGATCGGCCTCCCCTGCCAAGACTGTGACGACGACGTGCGGTCGGTGGAGTACCGGCGCTACACGGTGGCCTACTGCCCGACCTGCCAGTAGCGGCGGCCATCAGCGCGGCTGCTTCGGCCAGCGCCGCTCGGTGGACGATGAGACCGTTGAGGTCGCCGCCGATGCGGAGGTCGCCGTCGAGAAAGGCACGCTGCGCCGAGAGTCGTCCGCTGTGGATGGCCACGGCGGTGGCGCGGGAAGTGGAGATCGAGATGGTCGCTTCGTCGGCGGGACCGGCCGATACCTCGATCCGCCCGTCGGCGAACGAGAAATGCCACGCGGTGGGTTCTGGTCCGGTGATCCGTTGCTCGATGGTGAGCCGCAGTTCGGAGTCGCGGCGGACTGCCGAAGCCGCCGCCGAGAGGGTCTCTATCCATTCCGGGGACGCGAATTCAGCCACGTGGGCAGGCTAGGGCCTCCGCTCCTAGCCTCGGGCTCTTGGAGACCAGCGAGCAACCTGCAGGCCTCGGTTGGCGGGTCGCCGCCCGCCTCGCCGATGTCGTGATCTTCACCTGGCTCGTCGTCTTCGTCGTGGTCGAGATCGACCAGCGCCTCCTCGGCGGCGATCCCTTGGGTCGGCGTCAGGCCCGTCTCGTGTTCGACTCCGCCCGACCGATCGTGCTCCTGCTTCTCCTCGTCGCCGTCTACGAGGTGGGTGCAGCCGTGGCGTGGGGAGCCACCCCGGGCAAGGCCGTGCTCGGCCTGCGGGTCCGACGAACCAGCGGTGCCGGGCCGGCGTGGCTGATGGCGGCCGGCCGTGCCGTGGTGCTCTACGTCCCGGTGATATTCCTGGGCGGCCTCGGGCTGGTCGTGCCGGCGATCCTGTTGGTGAGCATCGTGCTCGCGGCCGATGGCCGCGGTCTACACGACCGGCTGCTCGGTACCCTCGTGGTGACCCTGCCCCGTGACGCCGCCGACGAAAGGAGTTGACGAATGCGTCGGTCGAAGCTGCTCGTGCTCGTCGTGGGCATCGCCCTTCTCCTCCTCGCCTGCGGAGACGACGCGTCGGAGACCGCCGGCGACGTCGAGACCGCCACGCCCGGTCCGGCCGCGGTGCGTACGCCGCGTACCGGCGGCTTCGGCACGGCCTTCGACGCCACCGAACGGGCCTTCAGCCTCACGGCTCGCAACATCAACCACTACGAGCGGCAGGCGTTCGCCGAAGGCAAGGAGGTCTTCGAGGCCAACTGGACTCCCGACGGATCACTGGGCTTCGGGGGGCTCGGCCCCAACTTCGATGCGACGGCATGTGCGTCGTGTCACCACGACGACGGCCGTGCCGCCGGACCCGCGGGTGACGGCGTCCTGCCCACGGGCCTCACCGTCAAGCTGATCACCGACGATCCGGCGACGATCAACGAGTACGGGCGCGCACTGTCGGCCTTCTCGGAGAACGGGGACGGGGAGGCGCTCGTGTCCGTCCGCTACGAAGAGGTCGCCGGTTCGTTCGACGACGGCACGCCGTATTCGCTGCGCCGACCGGTCTACTCGGTCGAGCTCTACGGCGACGGATCGCTGCCCGACGAAACCGTGATCGGGGTGCGCATCGCACCCCAGCTCCCCGGGCTCGGTCTGCTCGAGCTCGTGCCCGACGCCGACATCATCGCGCTCGCCGACCCCGCCGATCTCGACGGCGACGGCATCTCCGGACGCCTCGGCGCGGCCACCGACCTCCTTCGTGGCGAACCCGCCGTCGGTCGGTTCGGTTGGAACGCCGAGCAACCGACGGTCGAGCAGCAATCGGCCACCGCCCTGTTCAACGACATGGGACTCACGTCGCGTTACTTCCCGTCGGCCGACTGCGACTCGTGGGCCCCGTGCGTTCGCGTCGGCCAGCCGCTGTCGACGGAGTACAACGTCGCCGACTACGGCGATCCCAACTTCGGCGTCCAGGAGCCGGCCGGGGGCGAGGTCACCGACCGTCAGCTTCTCGACCTCGCCATCTACACCCAGACCCTGGCGGTGCCGGCTGCCCGTGACCTCGGCGACCCGGAGGTCGAGCGGGGCAACGAGCTCTTCGCGGCCATCGGTTGCACCTCATGCCACGCGGGGCCCTTCACCACCGGCACCGGACCGATCCAGGGCCTGAGCAAGCAGGTGATCCAGCCCTACACGGATCTGCTCGTGCACGACATGGGTCTCGCGCTCGGCGATCAGATGCTCGACGGCACACCGGTGGCCACCGAATGGCGTACGCCGCCGTTGTGGGGCATCGGGCTGCTCGAGACGGTGAGCGGCCACACGACCCTGCTGCACGACGGACGGGCCCGCGACCACGAGGAAGCGATCCTGTGGCACGACGGGGAGGCCGCCGCGAGTGCGGCGGCCTACCGTGCGCTGCCGGCCGCCGACCGGGCGGCCCTGATTCGCTTCCTCGAGTCGCTCTGACTCAGCGGGGCGCCGGCGCCTCGAGGGCGTCGAGGTCGATCTCCATCGGCACGTCGATGGCGGGCATCGGCGCGTCGGTGGAGGGGTCGCCGGGCATGTTCTCGAACTCGTAGGCCGGGACCGGGGCGTCCTGGTAGTCGAGGGGCTCGAACGGATCGAGGTTGAACAGCGCCAGCAGGGTCTCGATCGGCGTGAGCTCCGAGGTGTCCTCGCCGTCGCACGGCAGCACGTCCTGGGCATTGGCCGGGTTGGTCTCGCCGACGGTGTTGTTGCTGAAGCAGTTGCCCTGGCCGCCGTTGTCGACGTTCTGGAGGGCGACGAGGATGTCGGTACCCATCTCCGAGCCGGTGATGACGTTGTCGCGCACGATGTTGTCCATTGCGGGATAGTCGGCACCGTTGCCGCTGCCGAACACGCTGTCGATCCAGTCGACGGCGATCACGCCGGCGCGGGAGTTGTCGACGATGGTGTTGCGTTCGACGATGTTGTTGGTCACGCCGGCGAGGACGACACCGGAGCCGAGGCCCAGCTGGAAGCCCGTGTTGCGGGAGGGGACATCGGGGTTGTTGTTGTTCTGGATCAGGTTGCCCACGATGTGGGTGCCGGCGTTGGGGGCCAGCTCCTCGCCGTCCTGGCTGTTGGGCACGACACCGATGAGGTTGTCGTGGAAGTACGACGCGGCGACGGTGGTGCCGGTCGAGTTGGTGCCCGAGTAGCCGAGCTGGCTGTGGGCGCCTTCGACGTTGTAGAGCAACGCGTTGCAGGGGTTGCACTGGCCGATGTAGTAGCTCGAGTCGTCGCTGCCGCTGGCGTAGGCGTTGTCGATCTGGCCGTTGATGGCGTTGAAGGCGTAGATGCCGTAGACGCCGATGTTGTGGGTGGTCACGTAGGAGGCGCGATAGCCGTCGACGAAGATGTCGCTGCCGTAGTCGCCGGTCCAGAAGAGGCCGTTGCCGCTGTAGTTGCGCACGGTCAGGTTCTCGACCGCCACCCCGTCGGAGAAGACGATCACGCCGTTCTCCTCCTCGAATCCGCCGTCGAGGATCACGGTGTTGCGGTCGACACCCCGGATGACGATGTTGTCGGTCTGCACGATGACGGCCTCGTTGTAGACGCCTTCATCGAGGAGCACGAGATCGCCCGGCTCGGCGGCATCGACCGCATCCTGGATGATCGCGTAGTCGCCGGGCACGTTGCGCACCGTGTAGCCGAGATCCGGCTCGTCGGCGTCCTCGGGTTCGTCGGCGTCTTCGGATTCGGCCGGGTCGTCGGCGCCGTCGTCCGGGTCCGGATCGTCGGCCGGGGCCGCCGACGTCGAGGTGGTCGCGTCGGTGGCGGTGTCGTCGTCGTCACCGCAGGCCGCGGCGACCAGGCCGAGCACGGTGAGGAGGGCCAGGAGCTGGACAAGTGAACGTCGCATCATGGGCGACGATGCTAGGGCTTTACGCTGTTCACCGCTGTGTTCGGCGCTCAGTCGTCGCCGACCACCAGATAGCCGGTCTGGCCTCGGAAGGTCTTCGTGCCGTGGATCGAGCAGTAGAACGGATAGTTCCCCGGCGCAGCGACGACCAGGGCCTGCGGGCCCTCGTCGAGGGCATCACGGTCGATCTCGGGGAATGCGCCGTCGGCGATCGGGATCACGTTGTGGGGGTTCACCCCGTTGTTGGTGAAGACGATCTCGGTGCACGGGTCGACTCGGAACCAGCGTGTCTCGAACTGGTTGCCGCGGATCGACACGTCGACCCGGGCCTGGCCCCGGAGATCGATGATCTTGTCGTCGGGTCTCACGATGTCGACCTCGGGTTCCGGCGGGAACGTCGCCGGATCGGCCGCGGGATTCCCGAGACAATCGAGCTCGGCATCGGGGTCGGCGGCGGCCTCGGCTGTGGCGTCGGCATCGACCTCCTGGGTGACGACGGTGACCTCGATCGGATCGTCGGCGGCGCATCCGACGAGGGCCAACGCGAGGATGCCGATGACCAAGGCACGGCTGAGGCGACGAAGGATCATCGGAGCACTCTACGAGCCGGTCGGCGCGTGGTGGCCAGTTGGCCCCTTGGTCGTGGAGTCGCGCAGCGACTGAGCCTGCGGTCGCCCCGCGTCTGCCAGGCTGGGGTGATGCACGTCACCGAGCGGGATGATCGCGACCGGCCGGCCGACGCCGACATCGACATCGTCGACCTGGAGTTCGTGGCCGACGACGGCACTCTGGCGGGACTGCTTCGTCTCGACCTGCGTCGGCGGGCCGGCGCGACCCGCTTCCTCGCGTCGATCCTCGAGCGGGGAGCCGACCCCGTCACGGTGCTCGACCACGACCTGCCGTTGGCGACGGGAGCGTTCGAGTTCCGCGCGTCGGGGGTGTGGGTCGAGCTCTGCTGCGAGGAGCCCCTCGACCACTGGACGGTGGGCCTCGAGGCCTTCGGGCTCGCCCTCCCGCCCGACTCGGTCGTCACCCCCGACTCCTTCGGTGACCGGGTGCCGCTCGGTCTGGATCTCGATCTCGACACGGTGGGCGCTCCCGAGGGCGACGCAGCCGGGTTCTCGCTCGAGGTGCGGGTCCACGGCGAAGTGCTCGTCGCCGACCGCGCCTACGAGGTCGATGCGGTGGGCCGTCGGACCCGTTCGACCGCGCGTCCCCGCCCGACGGTCGTCGCCGGTCACCCTCCCGTGCTCGGCGAACTCACGGTCGCGTGGCCCGAAGAGGACGGGTTGCCCTTCATCGAGCGCCGGGGGTGGTTCGCCGGGTCGAGGCCGGGCTGGACCGCGCTCGCCTACGAGGGCGAGTAGCGCCTGCCGAGCTCGGCCACGCCGAGCACCACCACGACCGCGAGCACTGCGAGCCCGACCGGCTGGAACCACTCGTCGGTGCCCGGCCAGTCCAGCCCCGTGCCGTCGATCACTTCCGACTGGTCCTCGGAGATCACGCCCACGCCGTTGGGCCAGGGCCACAGGACGCGCAGCGATCCGACCATGAGGCCGATCAGGACCGCCATCACGGTGTCGAATGCCCGCTCCATCACCCACCCGAGCACGGTGGAGAACAGGGCCAGCCCGATGATGCAGCCGAGCCCGATCAGTGCCGCGTCGCCGAAGTTGCGTTCGTCGATGGTCTGGATCACGGCGGCGTACATGCCGATCATCAAGAGGATGAACGAGCCGGAGATGCCCGGCAGGATCATGGCGCAGATGGCGAGCGCCCCGGCGCCCAGGAACACGAACGGCGACGGGTCCGCGATCGGCCCGCTCTGGAAGCCGAGCAGGAAGAAGACGACCACGGCGGCGACCGCGATCACGACCCAGGTCTGGGCCGTGCGGTCGATGATGAGCCCGAGCGCGACGACGACCGAGGCGGCGACGAGCCCGAAGAAGAGCCCGGCCATGTTCTCGGGGTTGTCGTGGAGCTGGGTCTCGATCACCGAGGCCAGTGAGACAACGGCCGCGAGGATGCCGGCACCGAGGGGGAGGAGGAAGAGGAAGTCGAGCGCCTTCACCCGCGACCAGAATCCCCTGGGGTCACCTCGCAGCAGGGTGCCGAGGGCCCGGGCCCCCTCGCGGATCGTGTCGATGAGCGTGTGGTAGATGCCGACGACGAGGGCGATCGTGCCGCCCGACACGCCGGGCACGACGTCGGCGGCCCCCATCAGGAATCCGCGGGCGAACTGGGCGCCGATCTTTTGTATCACGGCCGCTGAGGGTACCGTCCAGCTCCATGACCGGCGTGGCACAGGGTCCGATCCGAGCGCGGCGCGAGTCGGTCGAGTCTCGATGACCGTCCTCGACGATGCCCGCCGCGGACGACTGCTGCCGGTGGGGTCCGTGGATCTGTGGGTCGACGTGCAGGGGCCTGTCGATGCCGACCCGGTGCTCCTGATCGCCGGAGCCGATGCCCCCGGCTTCCGGTGGACCCCGGCGATCGTCTCGCGACTCGTCGACGCCGGGTACCGCGTGGTCCGGTTCGACCATCGCGACTGCGGGCGCTCGTCCCGCGTGCCCGTCGACCAGCCCTACCTTCTCGACGATCTCGTGGTCGACGTGGTCGGGCTGCTCGATGCTCTGGAGATTCGAGCCGCCCACGTCATCGGTCGTTCGATGGGCGGGATGATCGGACAGCTGCTCGGGGTCGAACACGCCGAGCGGATCCGGTCGTTGACGGTCTTCGGTACGAGCCCGGCCCCGGGCGACGAGCGCCTCGGGGGTCCCGACGAGTCCTTCGTCGACTCCATGACCTCCCGGCTCTTCGCCGGCCCACCCCGAGACGATGCCGAAAGGGTTGCCTGGTTGGTGGAGCTCGACGAACTCCTCGCCGGCCCGGCCTACCCGCTCGATCGCGACCGAGCAGCGGAGCTCGCCGCCGCCGAGATCGCGACCGGATGGGTGCCCGAGACGGGTCACGGCGTCGCCGTTCATGCGAGTCCGGGCCGGCTCGAGCGGCTCGGGGAGATCGTGGCACCCACGATGGTCGTGCACGGCACGGCCGACCCGGTCTTCCCGCCCGCCCACGGCCGGGCTCTGGCGACGGGCATCGATGGTGCGGTGCTGGTGGAGGTCGAAGGACTCGGCCACGAGGTCCCCGACGCGCTCGTCGAGGAACTGTGGCCGGTGATCCTCCGCCACCTGCGAGCCGCAGGCGACTGGACCGGCTGAGAAATCCTGCGGCGCTGTACGCGCAGACGAGGCGCCCCGGGGCGGGGACGCCTCGTCCGTCGACGGAAGGTCCTCGCCACGCCTCGGTGCCCGTGGACCTTCTCTCTGGAGCGCTTCTCCTGGCACCTTCTTCGAGGTGCGCGGGGCGCGAGAAGTTCCTGGGAGCGGTTCCGGTCACGTCGGGGCGTGGGTTCGTGTGGCGTGGTCGTGGCACGGTTCCGTTGGCCGGATCGTCCGTGCGGTGGGTGCGCCGTCCTTTCGTCGGGTCACTGATCCGGGCACCGTGTCGAGGCGAGTGCGTCGAGCGAATGACGACGACCGGATCACTGAATGTGACGCTTGTCACCGTCGCGCCGGTCGGAGGTGAGGTCAAGCACGACCTCGCGCAGTGGTGGATTGTGAAGCCGGGAACGAGCAGCGGTGAAGGGTGCGAGACGCCTAGGGTCGGGTCGGACACGACCAGAGGAGGAGGGATCGGTGGCCATCCCGTCGCTCGCCACCGTCGAGTTCGACGGCATCGTGGGCTTCCTCGACATCGCCGGGTTCACGGCGGCCACCGAACGGTTCGGCACCGCCGGCGCCCGCGGCACCGAGGCGCTGGGCCGCCTGATCAACCTGCTCTTCACGCCGGCGATCGCCGAGGTGCATCGCGCCGGGGGCGAGGTGGGCTGGTTCGCCGGCGACGCGATCGGCATCCTCTTCGATCGAGGGGTGACCGACGAGGGTGACGCGCTCGGCGCACTCTGCGCCGTCTCGCGATCGCTCACCGCGCTGACGCCCTTCGACACACCCTTCGGACAGGTCGATCTGGGCGTCAAGCTCGGTGTGGCTGCGGGACCCGTCCGGTGGCACACCCTCGGCACCACCCCGAAGCTGGCGTGGTACTCCGGGCCGCCGATCGATCTCGCGGCCGAAGCCGAGCACCACGCCGCGCCGGGCGACGTCATCCTCCACTCGTCGTTGCGTGCGGCGGCCGGAGACACCAGGGGTGACGGCGGCGGTGAGAACGCCTTCTCCGCCATCGATGCCACCGCATTCAGCCCGGGGGCTGTGGTCGCGACACGACCCTTCGCCGGTCGAGGCGACCTCGACCATCAACCTCCCCGGGTGGCCCGCCTGGCCCGGGCCGGCGACGTGGCGCTGCTCGATCAGCACCGCTCGGGCACCGCGCTGTTCGTCCGCCTTCCGGGATCGACCATCGACCCGGGCGCGCTCGCCCGGGTCGTGGAGATCGCCAGGGAACTCGGTGGCGTCGTCTTGAGCGCGACCGAGGGCGACAAGGGCGCGACGGCCGTTGTGTTCTTCGGAGCGCCGACCGCCCTCGCCGACCGGCAGCGCAGAGCCGTCCTCGCCGCCTGTGCCATCCGTGCCGAGATCCCCGAGGTCGCATGCGGCGCGGCATCGGGTCGCGTGTTCGCCGGCCGGGTCGGCAGCGAAGCGAGGTGGGACTACTCGGTGCTCGGCGACCGCGTGAACACCGCGGCACGGCTCATGCAGGCCGCGGCCCCCGGTGAGGTCCTCGTCGACCAGGCCACCCTTGCGGCCGCGGGGCCCGGCATCGACACCGCGGACCGGCGGGCGCTCTCGCTGAAGGGGAAGTCGGAGCCCGAGCGGGTCTCGCCGGTCATCGCCGTTGCCGATCGTGCGTCCGAGGTGGCGTCGGCGGGCCCGTTCGTCGGCCGCCGGCGAGAGCTCGACGCGCTGCGGGCGGCGCTCCGGCGTCCGGGGGTCACCCTGGTCGTGGGCGGCGCCGGTATCGGCAAGAGCCGGCTGGTGCGGCACGCCCTCGCCGACACGGTTGACCACGGCCGTCGCCAGGTGATGGTCGGTGAGTCCGATCGGCTCCGGCCGTTCGGTCTGTGGCGGCGGGTCCTCGACACGTGCGGCGTCGCCGCTGCCGAGCGGGCCGAGCAGATCGTGGGTGCGGCGCGGGCCCCCTTCGTCGACGTGCTGACGGGTCGGGCGTCGGGGCGGAGCGCACTGCTCGACGGGGTGGCCGACGAAGACCGGGCGGAGATCCTCGCCTCCGTCATCGTCGACCTGCTGACCGCGACCGACACGACGTGCCTCCTGGTCGAGGACCTCCACTGGGCCGACGGGGCGTCCATCGACCAGGTCGCTCGGATGACGGGTCGGCTCGACGAGGCCGGGATCGCGTTCGTGGCTACCAGTCGCCCCGACCCCCACCTCGATGCCGTCATCCGGGCCCCGGGTGTCATGATCGAGGAGATCGACGCCCTCGGTACGGATGCGATCGCCGAACTCGCCGGCGGACTGTGGAGCGAGACGTTCGGCGCCGCGCCGGTGGCGACGCTGGCCCGGGATCTCGTCGAGCGGTCCGCCGGAAGCCCGCTGTACTGTCACCAGTTGGTGTCGTGGGCTGCGGTCAAGGGTGCCCCTGCCGACCTCGCGAACCTCGGCGACGACGTGCCGGCGACGATCAACGACCTGATGCTCGCTCGGCTGGACGACGTGCCGGACGAGGCCGAGCCTGCGGTCGCCTACGGCGCGGTGATGGCCGAGCCCTTCTCGGCGGCCGATCTCACCGCCGCGTTCGGCACCCGGGCCGGAGGCGAGATGATCCCGGGTGCGGTCGAGATCCTTCTCGACCGGGCACTGCTGGTCGGTTTCGAACAGCACCGGTTCGCCCATGCCCTGATGCGGGAGATCGCCCACGGACGACTCAGTTTCGACCTTCGTGACGAGCTCCACACTGCGGCGCTGAGCCTGCTCGAGTCGCGGGGCACCGATGACGTGGGCGAACTCGCCCGTCATGCTGCCGAAACCACCGACCTCGACCGCCAACGTCGGTACTTCGCCGCAGCGGCGCGGCAGGCCGCCGATCAGTACGCCAACGACGTCGCCCTCGACTGGTATCGGCGCCTGCTGCCGCTGTTGGCGCCGCCGGAATCGGGGCTCGTGCGGGTCGAGCTCGGTCGGCTCGAGTTCATCGCCGGCCGCCTCGACGTCGCGTCGGTCCTCCTGGCCGACGCGATCGAGGAGCTCGACGGGCCCGAGCAGGATCGGGCCCGGCTCGCCCTCGGGAGGGTGGAGATCGCTCGAGGGATCCCCACCGGATTCGACCGGATCGACGAGGTCGTGGATCTCGCCGAGCAGCGCGAGGACTGGTCGCTGGCCCGTGAAGGGCTGGAGACCGCCGCCGACCTCGCGACGATGCTCGGCGACATCGATCGAGCCGAGGCGGTGGCGGCCCGCCACGAGGGTTGGGTGGAGCGTCTCGGAAGCGCCCACCGGGCGGCGCGGCCGGTCCCGTTCCTCGCCGGACTGGTCTGGATGCGCGGCGATCTCGAGGCCGCATCGGCGCGCTACGAGGAGGTGTACGAGCAGTTCCTCGAAGACGGCGACCTCATCCATGCGGGGGCGGCGGCCGCCGATCTCGGCGGTCTCAGCTACGAAACGGGGGACGTCCAATCAGCGCTGCGCTGGCTCGCGATCGGTGCCGAGTGCTTCGAGAAGGTGGGTCACGAGCGGTCGATCGTGCGACTGATCCGGGGCAACGAGGTGTTCATCCGGACCGACCAGGGCGATTTCGACGGGGCTCGTCGGCTGGGCTTGGCGGCCGCCGCTCGGGCCCTGTTCCTCGGTGACCTCCCCACGGTGGGCGAGATCCTCGCCGCCGTCGTGCCCGCGGCATCGTCGCTCGCCGAGGCGGTGACACTGGTCGACGGTGCCGCTCGCACCGTGCGTACACTCGGGATCGACGCGATGGTCGACTACGTCGAGACGGTCAGGGCCCGGGCCCTCGCCCGGTTCGGAGCGTTCGAGGATGCGATCGTCGCGGTCGCCGCGCTCGGCGCCGTGCCCGACGACCCCGAGCTGGCCGTCGACCTCGCGTGCTGGCGACTCGAGCGTGGCGACCCGACCGATGATGCCGTTTCCCTCTACGACGAGCTCGATCCGACCACCCCGCTGGTCCAACGGTTCGCGCTGGCTGATGCGTTGGCTCGGGCAACGGGAGCGTCGAGATGGGCGGACGTCGCTCGCGAGCACGCCCGCTCGATCGTAGAAGCCGGGGAGCCGGGGCCCGTTCGCGCCCATCTCAGCCGGTACCTCGGTCGACTGCCCGACGGGCAACGGTTGCCGCCGCCCGATGTCGACGAGGTGGATGTCTCCGCCCTGATCGCGCGCCTGCACGTTGCCCTTACCGGTGTTGCGGCGTCGTCGCGGGCCGCGACGGCCGCTCCGTGACCGACGAAAGCTCGCTCCGCGTGCTCTTGCTCGGCACGCACCGCGGTGAATATCGTGGCGCAAACCCGGTGGAAGGACGTTTCATGAAGGCAATCCGATCGATTCGAGCACGGCTCGCACTCGGCACCATCCTGACGGTGGCGCTCCTCGGTGCGCTCACGACCTCGGCCGATGCCCGATGGATTCGCGGCCTGTCCGACATCAGCAGCTACGGCGACGACATCTCGGTGTGTGCCGACGAGATCACCATCGGGTTCGAAGTGGTGCACCAGTTCGACAGTTTCGATGCCTTCTATCCGACCTTCGACAAGACGGTCGGTGAGCCGTACCCCGGGTTGAACCCGCAGTCGGTCGGGCTCTACGCCAGCGCGGCCGACGCGATCGCCCGCACGAATTCCGTCGTCACGTTCTCGATTCCGATCAGCTACGCCGGCACCTCTGGTGGTGGCTACCAGTTCCTCGGCGAGACGACCCTTCCCACGCCGACGGGCTTCGGCGACGGCGACGTGCTCTACGCGTATTCGTACGACTTCGACCTCCTGCAGGAGGTGGCGGTACCGCTCACGATCGGTGATTCGGCCTACGACTGCGCCGAGGCGCCGGCCGATCCCGTCTTCTTCGACGTCTTCACCCTGTGGGACCTCGTGTTCGTGAACTCCCCCGTACCCACGGTCGTGATCTTCGACGGCGGCATCGACTCGAGTTCGCTGGTCGTGACGGCCGAACCGGGAACGGGCGCCCCCGTGTCCTACCTGGGATCGATCTGGGGGATCGGTGTTGCCCTGGTCGACCTCGACGCTGCGGGGCTGACATGCGACTCGTCGTCGCTCACACTGTCGGGTCAACGTCCCGACGGCACCCCGGTGGTCGGCGAGACCAACATCAACCCGGTCGGGCTCGGCTGCTGACGAACCGTCGCCGCCGCCCACCCGCCGGCGGATCGGAGAACCTCTAGGGTCTGTCGAATGCCGGACACTTCGACATCGAAGGACCGCGGCCGGGTCACCACCTTCCTGATGGGGGACCTGGTCGGCAGCACGGCCCACTGGCTGGCGGCGCCGGAGGCGATGGAGGCCGCCCTACGGACCCACGACGAGATCGTCGCCCGAGCGGTGTCATCGGCGTCGGGCCGGCTCTTCAAGCACACCGGCGACGGCTTCCTGGCCCAGTTCGACGACCCCGACGACGCGGTCCGGGCCGCGCGATCGGTGCGCGACGGATTGGCCGGTGCACCACCGGAGCTCACCCCGTACCTGCGGGCCCGGCTCGCGATCGACACCGGGTGGGCGACCCCTCGTGACGACGACTGGTTCGGGCCGACGGTGAACCGGCTGGCGCGGGTCGCCGACCTCGTCTCCGACGCCGGGGTGGTGATGACGAGGGCTGCGGCCGAGATGATGCGCCACAGTGACTCGGGCGAGGACCTCGGTGAGGTGACCCTACGCAGCCACCGCGAACCGATCGGACTCCTCGGTCTCGACGGCGCCACGATCGTGGCGGACGAGGCCGAGTCATCGACACTGCCCCGGCCCCGTTCGACGTTCGTCGGACGCCGGGAGGAGGTGAACCAACTCGGTGCGCTCCTCGATGAACGCCAGCTGGTCACCGTGGTGGGTACGGGCGGCGCGGGCAAGACCCGGCTGGCCATCGAGGTCGCCGGTGCCCGCCCCCAACACGCCGGGTTCGTCGATCTCGTTTCGGCCCGGGAGCCTCTGGAGGTGGCCCGGCAGGTCGCCCTCGGCGCCGGCGTCGATGTCGAGGACCTGTCCGCCGCAGCCACGCTCGAGGAGATCCGGGCCCACGTGGCTGGTCACATCGGAGAACGCGACCGGCTGCTGGTCCTCGACAACTGCGAACACGTGCTCGACCAGGCACGCGAGGAGGTCGACGCGCTGCTCTCCCGATGCCCGAACCTGACGATCCTCGCAACGTCGCGTGAACGGCTCGGTGCTCGAGGCGAACGGGTGTGGCTGCTGCCGTCGATGGACGTCGGGGCCGACCTGTTCCGCGATCGCGCCGAAGCACATGGTGTCGAGCTCGGTAGCGAACCCGACGTGCTGGACGCGGTCGAACAGATCTGTGCGCACCTCGACGGTCTCCCCTTGGCGATCGAACTGGCCGCAGCACGGCTCGTCGAGGTGGGCCTGGGCGAGCTGCTCACCGACCTCGATGCCCTCATGGTGCGCGAGGGGGGCGACGAGGTCGATGGTCTCGGTCGCGGTCGGACCATGCGCGACGTCGTCGAGATGAGCCATCGCGCCCTCCCCGCGGCCGCGCAGCACCTGTTCGAGCGAGTTTCGCTCCTGGAGGGGTCGTTTCGAGTCGATGACGTGGCGCTGCTCGGAGACGTCGATGCCTCGGCGCTGTCGACCTTGGTTCGACGGTCCCTCGTCGTGCAGGAGCGCGACGGGCTCGAGTTGCTCCACCGCATGCTGGAACCGGTCCGCCAGGTCGCCGGTGCGTTGCTCGTCGAGCGCGGCGAGTACGACACATCAATGGACGAACTCGTCGCGGGCCT
>JAUIML010000292.1 GCA_030432715.1 Acidimicrobiia bacterium
GCCATCCCCTTGCAGGGCGAGAAGTCGGGGCCGGGCGATGCCGGTCGAAGCCGCCACGAGCGCGTGGCCTGCTTCGTGGACGGCAACCTGCCATCGCAGCGTCGTGGGCATCGGCGGGCGGATCTCGGCCAGGGCGGCGGTGAGGTCGTTGACATGGAGCGCGCGGCTCGCCCGCCGGGCCCTGGCCCGAGCAGCGCGGACGAGCCCGGCGATGGACGCCCCGCTCAGGCCGACCGCTTGCGCGGCGAGCTCCGTCAGGTCGATGCCCTTGTTGCGGCCACCGGCGATCAGCACCACGCGGTCGAAGCCGCGTACCGCGGCAACCGTTGCGTGGGGGGTGGTCGACTTGGAGTCGTCGTACCAGGTGGAACCGTCGATCTCGCCCACCGGCATGACCCGATGCGGCAATCCGGCGAAGGTCGAGGCCACCGAGGCCACGGCCTCGACCGACGCGCCGAGCGGCGCCACCGTCGCGGCCACCGCCAGCAGATCGTCGACGTCGTGCGGCAGGGCGCGCCACATCCGATCGGTGGTGGTGAACGGTCCGTCGGGACCGATGAGCGTGTCGCCGTCGAGACGCCAGTCGGCATCGGGGCCGCCGAACGTCACGACCGCCCGGTCGGTCGGCAGGTGGCGCATCACGACCGGATCGAGCGCGTTGGCGACCGCCGTGCCACCGGGAGCGATGGTCTCGAAGATCCGTGCCTTGGCCGCCTCGTAGGCGGCGAGGTCGCGATGGACGTCGAGATGGTCGGGCGCGAAGTTGAGCCAGGTGCCGACGGTCGGGGCGAACTCACCGACCTGGGAGAGTCGAAACGACGACGCCTCGACGACGAACACGTCGACCTCGGGGTTGTCGATGGCAGCCACGAGGGGCACGTCGGTGTTGCCGGCCGAGACCGCACGGACACCGCCTCGGACGAGGGCGGCGACGCACAGCTCGACGACGGTTGTCTTGCCGTTGGTCCCGGTGATCGCCGCGATCGGGCGGTCGTCCCACGTCGCCGCGAGATCGAGCTCGCTCACCGTCGTCAGACCCAGGGAGAACGCGGCGTGCGTCTCCGGCAGCCCGGGCGCCGGTACGAGGAGGTCACAATCGCGAGCGAGACTCCGGAGCTCCTCGGAATCCGGCGACTCGACGAGTTCGAGGCCGAGATCGTTCGCGGCCGAACGGAGCACGTCGTCGACCCGGTCGTCGACCGCGACGACTTGGTGCCCTCGGCGGATCAGCGCGCCGGCGACGGCCCGGTTGGTCACCCCCATGCCCACGAGAAGGACCCGACACCGGCCGCCCGAGAGGCGCTCGGCCACCTCACCCATCTGCCGGCCCACCCATCAGGCGACACCCTGGGCGATCGAATCGGCATAGAAGAGCCCCAGCCCCACTGCGGTGCACAGCCCCGACATGATCCAGAGCCTGATGATGACCGTCGTCTCGGGCCACCCGCTCAGCTCGAAGTGGTGGTGCACGGGCGCCATACGGAACAGGCGTCGCCCGTTGAACCGACGGAACACCAGCACCTGGAGGATGACCGACACCGTCTCGACGACGAAGAGTCCGCCGACGATCGGCAGGAGCAGCTGTGTCTCGGTCGCCAGGGCGAGCGCAGCGAGACCACTGCCGATCGCCAGCGACCCCGTGTCGCCCATGAAGACCTGCGCCGGCGCGGCGTTCCACCAGAGGAACCCGATGATTCCGCCGACCATCGCTGCGGACACGACCGCGAGGTCGAGCGCAGCCGGGTTGTTGTAGACGTCGAAGTGACGGAACTGCCAGAAGCCGATCATCGTGAACGCCGCGAAACAAAACGCCGCCGCGCCGGCGGCGAGTCCGTCGAGACCATCGGTCAGGTTGACGGCATTGGTGGTGCCCGCGATCAGCAGGACGGCCCAGGCCATCCACCCCCAGCGGCCGACATCCCACCCCGGATTGTCGAATCGGGTGAAGGAAACCGTCTCGTGGACACCCGTGTACTGCGACATCAGGAAGGCGAAGCCGATCGCGACGGCGAGCAACCCCAGCATCTTGGCCCGCTTGCTGAGACCGAGGTTGCGGGCCGCCACCACCTTGATCCAGTCGTCCATGAGTCCGACGGCACCACCACCGATGATCGCCAACACGACGAAGATGCCGCGCCGGGTGAAGACCGCCCCGAACAGATCGGACACCACATAGCCGGCGACCACACCGAGCATGAGCGCGAGGCCGCCCATGGTGGGCGTTCCCGCCTTGACCTGGTGGCCTTCGGGACCGTCGTCTCGGATGGGTTGCCCGATCCGGTGTTCGGTGAGCCAGTTGATCAGTGCCTTGGTACCGAAGAGCGACACGATCATGGAGATCGCCGCGGCGATGAGGAGACGGGTCACTGACGGCGCCCTCCGAGTCGGCGGAGCTCGTCTCGGGCGACGTCTCGGTCGTCGAACTCGACGACGTCGTCGCCGACGGTCTGGGTGGACTCGTGGCCTTTGCCTGCGATCAGCACGACATCACCCTTGCGTGCGCCGGCCAGCGCGTGGCGGATCGCCGTCCGGCGATCGATCTCGACGAGCTCCGGCGGCCGGTCCATACCGGACACGATGCCCGCGATGATGGCCTCCGGGGCCTCGCCCCGGGGGTTGTCGCTCGTCACGACGACACGGTCCGCGAGGCGGCGCGCGACCTCGCCCATCTGCGGCCGCTTCGACCGGTCACGATCACCGCCGGCACCGAACACGACGACGAGCGACCGCTCGGTGATCTCGCGTGCGGCGTGGAGCACCACTTCCAGACCGTCGGGCGTGTGGGCGTAGTCCACGACGACCGTGAAGTCCTGGCCCTCGTCGATGGTCTCGAACCGCCCGGGCACGGTCGGGGCGTCGGCGAGCGCGGCGGCGATGTCGGCGGCCGGGTAGCCGAGACCGAGCACGATCTCGGCGGCCATGATCGCATTGGCGATGTTGAAGATCCCGGCCAGCGGGAGCTCCACCGGCATTCCCCGCCACTCGAAGGAGGATGATCGCGGCCCGGTGCGGGCACCCACGAGATGGGCATCGTCGATGGTGACGACATCGAGGTCGAGTCCGTCGGCGAGGGTGCGGCCCCAGACTCCCCGGGTGTCGATGACGGCCCGCTCGGCGAACCCGTCGGTGAAGAGACGGCGCTTGGCCGCGAAGTACTCGTCGATGGTGCCGTGATGGTCGAGATGGTCGACGCCCAGGTTCGTGAAGCCGACGACACGGAAGTGCGTACCGTCGACGCGGCGCTGATCGAGCGCGTGCGACGACACCTCCATCGCGACCACGTCGGCTCCTCCGTACCGGGCATCGGCGAAGAGCCGTTGGAGCTCCGGCGCCTCGGGTGTGGTCCTCGCCCCGGTGAGCGTGCCGATCTCTCGCACCCGCACACCCATCGCCGTCAGGATCGACGTGACGAGCCGCACCGTGGTCGTCTTGCCGTTGGTGCCGGTCACCCCGACGACGGCGAGTGACGTACTCGGGTCGCCGTGGACCACAGCGGCAGCGGGCCCCATCGCGTGGCGGACCG
>JAUIML010000045.1 GCA_030432715.1 Acidimicrobiia bacterium
GCCTCCCGGACGAAATCGCTCGATCCGCTGAGGACCGAGCCGGCCGGTGCACCCAGGCCCTTCGAGAGACAGAGCGAGACGGAGTCGAACGGCGCCGCGAACTCAGCACCGGTCGTGCCGAGATCCACGACGGCGTTCCACATCCGGGCTCCGTCGAGGTGCACGGCCAGTCCGTGCCGGCGGCCGACCGACACGGCTTCGTTCATGCGGTCGATCGACTGGACGATGCCGTCCTTGGTGTTCTCGAGGCACAGCAGGCGAGTGCGGGCGAAGTGGTCGTCGTCGGGCTTGACGGCGGCGTCGATGGCCAGCGGATCGGGCAGCCCGTCGGCCAGCATCGGCACCGGTTGGGGCTGGATGCCCCCGAGCACGGCCCCGCCGCCGCCTTCCCAGCGGTAGGTGTGGGCCATGTCGCCGACGATGTACTCGTCGCCGCGTGCGCAGTGGGCCAACAATGCGCACAGGTTCGACTGGGTGCCGCTGGTGACGAACACCGCGGCCTCCTTGCCGAGTCGTTCGGCGACCACCGCTTCGAGTCGGTTGACCGTCGGGTCGTCGCCGAAGACGTCGTCGCCGACCTCGGCAGCGGCCATCGCCTTGCGCATGGCGGGGGTCGGCTGGGTGACGGTGTCGGAGCGGAGATCGATCACCCCGGCATTCTGGCCTGCCCGGCCGCTACTTTGGCGAGATGACGGCCGCCGATGTCGACGACCATCTCGCCCGGATCGAGGCCGACGGCTACACGATCGTCGAAGACGCGTTCCCGGCCGAGCAGGCCGATGCGCTGGTCGAGGCGCTCCGGGCGCTGGAGGCACAGCTCGGGATCGAGCCGGCCGACAACTCGTTCGAGGGTGAAGCGACCACCCGGGTCTACAACCTGCTGGCCCACGGCGACCCCTGGCTCGACCTGGCGGTGCACCCGACGGTGCTGCCGATCGCGGAGGCGGTCCTCGGCGGCGAGATCCTCGTCTCCACCGTGTCGTCGATCTCGATCGCGCCGGGCGAGTCGCCCCAGCCGATCCACGCCGACGATCAGGTGATGCCCATCGCCCGGCCGCATCGACCCGTCGTGTGCAACTCGATGTGGGCCCTCACCGACTTCACCGAGGCCAACGGCGCGACGCGCATCGTCCCCGGCAGCCACCAGTTCGACCACAACCCCGACTACGGCTCGCACTACGACTCGATTCCCGCCGAGATGGCGAAGGGCAGCATCCTCGTGTGGAACGGCAGCCTCTGGCACGGCGGGGGAGCGAACACCACCGACCAGACCCGAGTCGGAATCGCCATGAACTACTGCGCCGGTTGGATCCGTCAGCAGGAGAACCAGCAGCTCGGCATCCCTGCGGAGGTGATGGCCACGTTCACGCCGAAGCTTCGCCGGCTCTGCGGCCTCGGCGTCTACCGGGGCCTGATCGGCCACATCGACAAGCAGCTCCCGGCGACGAGGCTCTACGGCGACGACCCGCGAGCCGACCACCTCTTCGACAAGCGTTAGGTCGAGTCGGCGGCTCGGCGTTCGAGCTCGGCCAGGGCAAGGCCGGCATCGGCGGGGTCGAAGGTGACGGCCTCGGTGCACAGTCCGTCGTCATCGAACTCGACCACGATCAGGAAGTCGGTGGGGAAGTCGATGCCACGTCGTGCGCTCGTGACCCTGACCACGGCGAGATGGTCGTCGCGTACGGCGAGGGTGATGACCTCCCAGTCCATGGGGCCGTCGTGCTCGAGGACCGGGCGGAAGTTGTCGGCGAACTGTTCGCGGCCGATTCTGAGTCCGACCAGAGGACGTCGATCCTCCACCACGAGGTCCTCGTGGGTCATCGCGAGCATGATGTCGAGGTCGTGATCCTCGAACAGCGCCGCGTAGCCCTCGTGGATCCGGTCCGATGCTCGGTTGCGGGCCGTAGTCAGCTCCCGGAAGCGGGCGACTGCGGTGTCGAGGGCGTGGGGCTCCAACTCCTCCCAGTGCGTGATCTTGTCGTCGGCGACGATGAGCACATGGGCCGACGCCCACTCGGTGACCATTCCCGTGGGGTCGGTTGCATGGATCTCGCTGACCAGCACCGCGCCGTGACGGTTCCACTCGACCATGGCCCGCGTGACGTTCCTGATCGAGCCGCTCATCTCGACCCAGACCCGCATGTTCTCCAGAAATCCGGCCGCATCGAATTCCCCCTCGGCCGTCAGCGGCTTGGACACGGTGTGGCGGAAGCCGGGAGCGAGGAGCGCGGCGATGGCCTCGAAGTCGTTTCGTCCGAAGGCGTCGGACAGGTCCATCAGCGGTTCGATCCCGGGACGCGCTTCGGGTGCTTCCGCATCGAGCCAGCGCTCGGCGGCGCACCGCTGGGCGGCGTCGAACCCCTCCGCGTCGAAGGTCTCGAACCGGCAGACGCGGCCCTCGTCGTCGATCTCGATCACCCTGAACAGCGACACGCTGAATCCCGTGTCGGACGTGATGGTGACCTCCACGAACACCACCCGATCGCCGTAGGTCGCCACCACGTCGTGCGAATGGGTCATCGACTGGTCGGTGTACGCATGGACCGACTCGACGATGCCCTCGATCGTGTCGACCGGCCGGGTCGTGATCTTGCGATGGTCCACGAAGATGGCATCATCGGCGATCAGGTCCGCCAGCGCCACCATGTCGCGGTCTCGGACTGCAGCAGTGACGGCGGCGTCGACCGCGCTGGCGCGGTTGCCGGATGCCGAGGTGGTCGGCGTCGGTGATTCCGGCAACCCTCCGAACCGCGCGACGGCGTCGAGGAGACGATCGCCTGGATAGAACTCGAGCCGGGAGACCTGGCCGTCGTCGACGGCGTACACGATGGCGTCGTGCCATTCCCGTGATCGGTCGGGCGAGGACACACTGGCTGCGATCACCCCGCCGGTCGGCGTGGTGATCGGCGCATGGAGCAGCGAGATCTCCACCGGGTCGGCGTAGTACTCCATCTGCACGTCGATGAACCACTCGCGATCGCCGCTGCCCCATGAGACGGGCCGGTGGTCGAGCGCAACCATGTCGTCCGCCAGGATCGAACGGAGCCGAGCGCCGTCGCCGTCGGCGGCGGCCTTCGGCCATTCCGTCAACAGCTCGAGCGCTCGACCGGTGGCGTCGTCGAGCGATTCGACCCACCACTCCTCGAGGATTGCCATGGCGTCGTCGAGTCCGTCTTCGTCGGTGGTCCAGCCGCGGACGATGCGGCCGTCGGAATCGATCTCGCGCACGACGTGGCGTGTCGCGGTCATCGACGCATCGCGGATGACGTAGGTCTGTCGTGCGAGCGAGAGGTGCTCGCCGCGGGACCGCAAACACTCTGTCTCGAGTTCGACGGCGCCGAACTCCGCGCCGCCATGACTGACCCGCAGGCTCTCCATGAGGCCGCTTCGGTCCAAGGTCAGTTGGTCGAAGGCGAAGAACGACGACGAGTCCGGGTGGTAGAGGCTCTCGACGCCCTCGAAGTCGCCGGCCCGGAGGAGTTCGTTGCACCGGTCGACGACGTGTTGACAGCGATTGCGATACGACCCGACTTCGTGTGCACGGTCATCGGGCGGCGCGGTCAGTTCGTCGAAGCGGCGGATCGCCTCGCGGAGACGGTCGGCTTCGAACCATTCCGCCCGCGTGACCTGGCCGTCGTCGACGACGATCGCGCAGCAGTAGTCGCTGATGATCCCCTCATCGGCCGACCGCAGCGTGAACGCGGCGACGACGCCCTGCGGGGTGAGTCGCGGGAGGTGGTGGTACTCGAGCTCTCGATCCGCGAAGTCGGCGCCGGCGACACCGGAGTACATGACGTCGAGGTACCCCGCCCGGTCGGTCGACGATCCCACGACGGCACGGTGGTCGACGCCGACGAAATCGGGGCTCAGGACCCGTTCCGCTCCGCTCCGGTCCTGCAGGGCCGCGGCCAGCTCGGCGGCAGTGCCCTCTGCTGGATCCAGCTGGTCGACGAACCATGAATCGAGCCGAGCGACCGCGTCGTCGCGCTCGGCGCCATCGAACGAGGTGAGGCGGCGAAGCTGGTCGTGTTCGTCGAACTCGAGGGCGAGGAGAACCTGTGTTTCGAAGCCTTCGTTGGTGCGCAGCGAAAGGGTCGTGACGACGTGACGGTCGCCGCGCGTGATGACCGTGCCCTCCTTGCCGGCCGGGTAGACGCGGCCGTAGGAGGCGAGTGCGTCGAGGAAGAAGTCGCGGCTCATGGGCCCGGTGATGAGTGGGCGGGCGGAGTCGGCTGCGAAGTCGGGGGCCAGGTGGGACGTGAATGCCTCGATGTCGCCGTTCATGAACGCGCTGAACATCTCGTCGGCGACTCGCTCGGCTGTGGTGATGTAGGTGGCATCGGCACGCTGATGCCTGCCGGCCACAAGCTCGTCGAAGCGGGCGAGCGCGGCCTCGCGGTCGTCTTCGTCGAACCACTCCAGATGTGATGCCCGATCCCCGCGCCGGACAGTGAGTGAGAGACTCCGGTTGACGGTCTGCCCGCCGACCTCGTTGGTGTGCCGCATGTCGGCGACACCCAGCATTCCGTGCTCGTTGATTGCGAGGTGTTCGGAGACGAGGACGACGTCCTTCACGTCGAGGATCCCTCCCTCTCCGGCGCGCACATGATCACTGGTCATCGCCGGTACGCCGAACGATCGGTGATCGTGCATCACCACGTCGGGGTGCATGAGGTCGAGCAGGGCCGCACGCTGGCCCTCGGCGTCCTGTTCCATGGCCGCGCCGAGGGCCCGCGACAGCTCGACGATCTGGCGGTACGGGGCGCCTTCCCCTTCCAGATACCACTCATTCAGGAGGTCGAGGGCTGGCCGGAGCTGGTCGAGCTCGAACTGGGCATCGCGGATGGCCAGGCCCGACGCGTCGATCTCGCTGACCAGGAGCAAGCGACGCTCGTGGGTGGCGCTGACGGCGATCTCGGACAGCGCTACGCGGTCACCACGGATCGCAACCGCGGTCGTGGACCAGCGGTCTGGTCGTTCGACGAGCGAGAACCACCTGTTGGCGGACGCTGGGTCGAGGTCGCCGAGGTGGAGTCCGCGTTCGTCGGAGTTCGCCCAGTCGGGGCGGACGAGGGTCATCGCCCCGTCGATGTCGCCATCGTCGAAAATGCGACGGAAGAACTCCTCGTTCACCTCGAAGGCCCGGTTGGTGAGCGCTCGGGGAGCGGTCAGCTCGTCGAATCGAGCGCACGCCGCCGCGACGTCGTGCTCGGGGAAGACCTCGAAGTGGGCGCACTTGCCGTCGCGGATGATGCGCAGCTGGCAGGTGCGGAACTCGACGGGGATGCCGTCCTTGTCGCGGAAGTCGGAGTGGTCGACCTGTACGGCACCGTGCTCGTTCAGGCGGACGAACCGCTCGACGATCATCCGGCCGTGCATGCCCGTCTCGACGTGGGCGTCGAGCATGTCGGCCAGTCGCGTCTCGTGCTGTTGCAGCGGCCGATGGTCGACGACCATGCAGTCCCGGTGGGCCACATCCCACGTCGCATCGACATCGAGCTCGGCGAGAACGCGGCACTGGGCGGACACCGCATCGAGCACCTCGGCGAACTCTGCGCCCTCGTGCTCCCGGAACGACGCTTCGAGCGCGGTGTAGGCGTCGTCGACGTCGTCGAAAATGTGGACGTCGGCGAGTCGCCCGCCCTCGAGTCGAGCGGTGGTGAAGATTTCGCGCTCGACCTCGGTCGGGTGGTACCTCCCCCACACCCGCGCCGCGATGTGACGGTCGCCTCGGAGCGCGATCGGGGCGAAGTCGTACTCGACTCGACTCACACCGACGAGCGACTCTTCCAGCAGCTGCCGCATGACCACAGGAGTCGAGTCGGGGAGTTGGAGCGCCCGTTCGTCATTGACCGCGCCCGCCATGAGCTCCATCGCCGCCTCGACATCGAGGTCGTCGAACAACCGAGACCAGAACTGTCGGCTGATGTGACTGGCTTGGTTCGTCAACGTGCCGGCGGTGGACATCGAGTCGAACCGGTCGAGGGCCAGTTCGAGGTCGGCTTCGTCGTAGATCTCGGTGCGCCACAGCCGTCCGTCACGAACGTGCTGGACAAGGATCCACGACCACTCCGCCTCGATTGCATCCTGGTTGCTGTGACTCGTGCAGGCGCCCACGAGTCCGTGATCGCTGAGTCGATCGATCCGTTGGAGGAAGAGCCGCCTGAGATCGAGGTCCGTTGCGGCCCACGGCGCATCCCGATCCGTGACGGCCTGGAGCAGTGCTCGGTGGTCCACAAATCGATAGTCGTCGGTCATCGACTCGTTGAATGCGTCGATGTCATCGAAGGAGGCGACGGTGTGGTTCCGCACCGCCTGGATGACGTGGGCGAACGGCGCGCCTTCGCCGACCACGAATCGTTCGGTGAGTTCGTTGATCGCGCCGACATGGTCGTGAGGGTCGAACAGCACCGAGGCGATCAGCAGGCCGTTGTCGTCGACTTCGAGCACGTTGAGGCTCGAGATCTCGGAGGGATCGTCGTCGAGGCGCATGGTATTGGCGAACACCGCGAGGCGCTCGCCCCGTGTCGCGACCAGGGCCGTGTCCCACGAACTCGGTTTCGGCATCCGGTCGAGTTGGAGTTCGCGGAGGCCGGCGAAGTCGGTGGTGTCGTCGTGCAGCGACCGACGATCGATGAACACGCTGTCGGGGTGGCACAGCGCTTCCCATGCGGCGACATCGCGCCGGTCGTAGAGCGCCTCCGATGACGCTCGGGCGTAGCGGGTGGCGAGCGTGTCGGTCGTCGAGGAACGGAAACCGAACCCCTCGCGGGTCGGGGCCTCGGCCACCACCGCGCCCTTGTCGGCGAAGAGCTGCGCGGCAAGACGGGTCGAGTCGTCCGCGGCGCGTCCGTCGCCGTGGAGGTGCTGGATCCCGGCGAGGCTCAGTAGGGCGTTGGCGTGGTCCATCGTGAGGTCGGTCTCGGCCCCGATCGCGACGGCCTCGTCGGCCAGCCGCAGCGCGTCGGCGACCCGGCCCTGGTGGGCCGCGATCTCCGCTTGGGCGGCGCGCGAAGCGATGCCGGTCTGGAGGTTCTGGCCGGCGAGCCGCGCCGACTCGTCGGCGAACTCGGCCGCTTCGTCGGTTCGGCCCTGCGCCAGGAGCGAGCGTGACAGCAGCGCCGCAGCCTGACCGGCGTCGGCCCCGACGCCGAGGGTACCGAGGCCGGCGTGGGCCACGCGGAGGTGGGGTTCGGCCGCGCCGGGGTTGCCGGCCAGGAGTTCGATGTAGCCGGCGAACATCCGGCACTCGAGAATGCCGTGGCGAAGGCCGAGCTCTTCGACGATCGCCTGCGACCGACCGATCAGGGTGCGGGCCTCGACGAAGCGCCCGCGCATCGCTTCGAGCACCGCTTGGCACCGGATCGAGACGGCTTCGACCATCGGCGAGGCGGAGGTGATTCGCAGCAGGCGGACGATGTCGAGGCAGCGACCGCCGGCCCGGGCAACGGGACTGGGCCCCCAGAGAGCGGCGAGCGGCGCCGCCCCGAGCACGGCGGTGATGCGCCGGCGGTCGTCGGCGGCGCGGGCCGCCGCGAGTGCAGCGTCGAGCTCGTTCTCGCACTCGCCGACCCGGCCGGTGCGGGCGAGGATCAGGGCTCGGACCAGGCGCGCCTTCGCCACACCGGCGTCGTCACCGGCTGCGGCGAGTTGCTCCGCGGCGTCGGCCACGATCGGTTCGACCTCGTTGAGTCGGTCCGGTTCGGTCAGGACGACGTGTTGGCCCTCGAACGCCGCGGTCCAGGCTGCGATCCGGTCGTCGCCGGTGCGGCGGCGGAGCTCGTCGAGGTGGGGAGCGCCGTCGTGGACGCGGCCGGCACCGAACCAGGCCTCGCAGGCGGAGAGCAACAGCTCGGCCCGACGAGGATCGTTGTCGTCGAGCACACCGAGGGCGCGCGTGGCCAGCGAACCGGCCGAGGCGAGGTCGTCGCGGGCGAGTGCCCGCTCGGCAGCCAGCGCGAGGAGCTCGGCTGCCCGCCCGCCCAGCGTCGCTGCGTCGTCGTCCGTACCGAGCTCGCGGAGATAGCCGTGGGCCTGTTCGTAGTGGAACGCGATGGAGATCTCGTGCTCGCCGCCGAGCGCGGTGGCGGTCGCTTCGGTCCACTGACCGACCCGGCGGTGCATGTCGATCCGGCGTTCCTTCAGCAGCCGGCGGTAGGCGGCGTCGCGGATGAGCACGTGGTGGAACCGCCAGACCGGTTCGTCACCCCAGTAGCTGCCCGTGGGATCGACGATCTCCTGGCGGCGGAGCCGCTCGAGGATCCGATCGAGCTGCGCGGCGCCGAGATTCGGGAGCAGCGTGCCGACGGCGCCGCGAGCGAATTCCGACCCGACCACCGATGCCGCCTCGACGACCCGCCGTTCATCGTCGTCCATGCGTTCCACGCGGCTGGCCAGCAGCGAGATGATCGTCGGTGGCACGTCGACCGCCTCTGCATCGATCGCGAGCACCCAGCCCGACGGAGACTCCACGATCACTTCGTCGTCGACGAGCATCCGGACGAGCTCGCGCACGAACAACGGGTTGCCCTCGGTGGAGTCGGGCAGGCGGGCGGTCAGTTCCGTCGGGAGTTCGCCGCCACCGAGGATGCCCGTGGCCAGTTCGGCCATCGTCGCCGGGTCGAGGCCTTCGAGCGCGATCACCTCGCTCACTCGTCGACCGACTGCGGCGAACGCAGGACGAATGTCGCGAATCTCGGGCCGGGCGAGCGCGACGACGAAGGCGGCGCCCTCCGTCCACTCGACGAGGTGCTCGAGCAGGTCGAGGAAGAGTGGCTCGGCCCACTGGATGTCATCGACCACGATCACGGCGGGTCGGGTGGCGACCACGAGCTCGACCAGTCGGCGGGCCGCCCAGAACGACTCCTCGGTCGACCGAAGCGGCGCCGCGCCCACGAAACCCGCCAGCAACGGCACCAGCCGGTCGGCGTCGTCGGCCTCGCCCACGAAGGCCCGGAGGTGCTCCGTCGTCGCTTCGTCGGAGAGGCCGGCCGGCAGTTCGCTGACGGCCCGCAGCAGATCGGCGACCGGCTCGAAGGTGGCGGCGCCGGCGCGGTCGACGCGCAGATCGAACGAGGTCACCTCCGAAGCCCGGCCCGCCAGCTCGGCGGCGAGACGGGTCTTGCCCACGCCGGGGGAGCCGATGACGGTCACGAGTTGCGGTGCGCCGTCGGCGATCGTGTTCTCGAGCGCGGCCGTGAGGGTGGCCAGCTCGCCCTCGCGGCCGACGAAGGGCGTGGCGACCTCTTCGTCCTCCACCGCGGCGAGCACCTGGAAGGTGGCGATCGGTTCGCTCTTGCCCTTGACCTCGACTTCGCCGAGCACTTCGTAGTCGACGCTCGATCGCGTCAGGCGCCACGTCTGCTCGCCCACCAGCACCCGCCCGGGGGTGCACTGGGCCTCGATTCGCGCCGCGGTGTTGATCGGGTCGCCGACCATGTCGGCGTCGTCTTCCGAGATCACCACCTCGCCGGTGTTGATCCCGACCCGCAGGCTCACTTCGGCCCCGTGGCGGGTGCGGATGCCCTCGGTGATCTCCTCGAACCGGCGCTGGAGTTCGAGACCGGCCCGTACGGCGCGGTCGGCGTCGTCCTCGGCCACCTCGCGCACCCCGAAGCCGATCATCACACCGTCGCCGATGTACTTGACGACCGCACCCCCGTGGCCTTCCGTGACGGTGCGGGCGAGCTCGTGGTACGCCCCCATCTCCCGCCGAGCGGTCTCGGCATCGACGGCTTCGCCGAACGCAGTCGAGCCGACGAGATCGGCGAACATGATGGTGACGGTCCGGCGCACGGCGCCGTCGTCGGCCCGGGCGTCCGCCGGAGTCGACGGGACGACCGGGGTGCCGCACTCGTCGCAGAACTTCGCAGTGGGGGTGAGCGGGTGGTCGCAGCTGACGCAGACGCGCCTGATGGGGGTGCCACACTCCGCGCAGAACTTGGCGTTCTCGCGGTTCTCCTCACCGCACGACGTGCAGTTCACCTGATGTCCCCTTGCGGCGGTTGCCCTGGCTCGATTGTCCCGCGCCGTGGTCCTCGGGGCCAGTGGCAGGATTCACGCGCCGAGTGGAACCGGGGTCACAGACGGCGACTGAAGCGTCGGCCGCGACGTCAGCGCGGAATCTGGTCGGCGTGTTGCACCACGAAGGAAGTGCCGGCTCGGTGGAAGTCGCGGTAGCGCTCGAAGTGCCACTGGGGATGATCGCGGGCGAACTCGAGCATCACCGACTGTTCGCCGGAGATCCGTTCGGGCGACCAGCAGAAGTAGTCGTCGAAGGCCAGGATCATCCCGTGCTTGAGGCGCGATTCAAGGAAGTCGAACACGGTCACGGCGCTCGAGTACATGTTGCAGTCGATCAGGCAGACGGCGATGTCGGTCGGGTCGCCGTCGGTGCCCAAGGGCGGAAGGGTGGTGTCGAAGTAGCCCTCGGTGGCGGTGTAGGCCTCGCGCGGGATGCCATGGCGGGCGCATGCCTCGTGGAACTTCTCCACCCCGCCGCCGCCCATCGGTCCGCCGGGGTTCCAGCCCGGGTGATAGTCGCGCTCGTCCGTCGCTTCGGGGAGCGGCTGGAACGAGTCGTAGGCCCAGAGATGCCGGTCGGCGCGACCGCTCAGGACCATGGCTTGGTACGACATGTTCATGGTGTTGGCGCCCCATGAGCCGAACTCGACATAGTCACCCGAGATCGCATTGATGTTCTGGTTCACCCAGGCGTCGTAGAAGAAGGCGAGATATCCCTCGAGGACCCGCTGGACGGCGCGGGCGATGGGGTCGAGGTCGTCGTCGAGGTACATGCGGGGCGACAGTACCGGAGACGCGCCCCGCGAAGGGCCGGGGTCAACGACCGCGGGCGACGAGGTGGGCTTCGTGGCGGCCGTTGGCCCGCCACTGCTCGCTGTGGTGCAGGAGGTCGAGCCCGACCACGAGGTCGGGGAGCTCGCCCACCCGGAGCACGAACGGCCGCCCGGGCTTGTCGTTGCGTTCGAGATTCGTCTCGGTGGCGATCACCACGCCGAGCAGTCCATCCGGGGCAAGAGCGGCGGTGATGGCGGCGAAGAGGTCCCGCTGGAGATAGTTGGCGACGGTGATCACGTCCCACGGCCCCGCGGGAAGCGGGTCGCTCTCCAGGTCGACGCGGGCCGTCTCGATCGACAGCCCGGCCTCGGTCGCCCTCTGGCGTGCCGTCGCGAGCCCGACGTCACTCACGTCGGCCACCGTCACGTCGAGTCCGCGGCGGGCGAACCCGAGCGAGTCGGTCGAGCCGCCTCCGGCCACGTCGAGCAGCCGACCCGTCGCCGGCAGCCAGGGTTCGAGGAGGTCGACGAGCTTCGATCCGTGGCCGGTGCCGACGCCGGCGGCCGCCCACTTCTCGTTCCAACGGTCGCGGTCGCCTGCGGCCACTATCGCGGTCCGATCACGGCGACTCGGTTTCGGGCTCCAACTCGACGGTCACCTCGATGTCGGTGCGGTCGGTGACCGTGCCGGTGGTGACGGATTCGATCATGCCCGCCGCCTTGACGTCGTCGATGACCTGATCGAGAAGCTCGAGCTGGGCCTGCGTGGCGGCGAACGTGGCGGAGAGAACCGGCGTGCGGAGCTTGCGCTTCGCCTCGGACTTCTCTCGCCGGACGATGCTCAGCGCCTCGGTGGCGACGTCGCTCGGGCCGCCGCCGATGCCACCGGCCGCGGCGCGCGACTCGCCGGCATCGGGCCACTCGGCCGTGTGGATCGACGTGTCGTGCCACCAGTTCCAGACCTCCTCGGCGACGAAGGGCAGGAACGGAGCGAAGAGGCGCTGGAGGGTGGAGAGCGCCATGCGGAGCGCGTGTTGGGCCGAGGCGGCGCGCTCGTCGCCGTATTCGCCGTAGGCGCGGGCCTTGACCAGCTCGACATGGTTGTCGGTGAACCACCAGAAGAACGCCTCGGTGCGCTCGAGGGCGCGGGCGTAGTCGAAGGCGTCGAACGCCTTGGTGGCCTCGTCGACCAGGTCGGCGAGCTTGTCGAGCATCGACCGGTCGAGCGGCTCGGTGATCGCCGCGTGGTCGATCGTGGTGTCGCCGCTCCCGAAGCCGAGGACGAACTTGCTCGCGTTCAGGAGCTTGATCGACAGGCGGCGACCGATCTTCATCTGGCCCTCGTCGAACGCGGTGTCGGTGCCCGGCCGGCCCGACGAGGCCCAGTAGCGGACCGCGTCGGACCCGTACTGCTCGAGCAGTTCGGTGGGGACGACGACGTTGCCCTTCGACTTCGACATCTTCTTGCGGTCGGGATCGAGGATCCAGCCCGACAGGGTGGCGTTCTTCCAGGGCGCGACGTCGTCTTCGAAGTGGGCGCGGACGACGGTGCTGAACAACCAGGTTCGGATGATGTCGTGGGCCTGGGGGCGGACGTCCATCGGATACGTGGCCGCGAACAGCGCCGGGTCGGACTGCCAGCCGCAGGCGATCTGCGGGGTGAGCGATGATGTGGCCCAGGTGTCCATGATGTCGGGCTCGCCGATGAAGCCCATCGGCTCGCCCCGCTGGTCCTCGGTGTAGCCCGGGGGAATGTCGGTCGACGGGTCGATCGGGAGCATGTCGGTTGGGGGAGTGATCGGCTCGTCCCAGTCGGGCTCGCCCGACGCGTCGAGCGGGTACCACAGCGGGATCGGGACGCCGAAGAAGCGTTGGCGGCTGATGAGCCAGTCGCCGTTGAGGCCCTCGATCCAGCTGGCGTAGCGGGTCTGCATGTAGCCCGGAACCCAGTTGATCTCGTCGCCGCGGGCGACCAGCGCATCCTGGAGCGACCCGTCGCGTCCACCGTTGCGGATGTACCACTGACGGCTGGAAACGATCTCGAGTGGCTTGTCGCCCTTCTCGAAGAACTTGACCGGGTGGGTGATCGGTCGAGGCTCGCCTTCCATGTCGCCCGACTCGGCGAAGATCTTCGCGATCTCCTCCTGCGCGTTCTTGGCCCGGAGGCCGGCGAGGCGTTGGTAGGCGGCCTTGCCGGCGTCGGTGGTGATCCACTCGGGGGTCTCCGCCGCGAACTTGCCGTCGCGGCCGATGACGGTGCGGACCGGCAGGTCGAGTTCGCGCCACCAGGTGACGTCGGTCGTGTCGCCGAAGGTGCAGATCATGGCGATGCCGGTGCCCTTCTCCGGGTCGGCCAACTCGTGGGCCCGGATCGGAACCTCGACCCCGAAGACCGGCGAGGTGACGGTGGCCGTGTCGAAGTAGGGCTGATAGCGCTCGTCGTCGGGATGGGCGACGAGGGCGACGCACGACGGGACCAGTTCGGGCCGCGTGGTGTCGATCCAGATGGCCGTGGGGTCGCCGCCGTCGGCCGACGCTCCCGTCAGCGTGAACTTGAGCTTGTGGTAGGCGCCGGGGACTTCCTTGTCCTCCAGTTCGGCCTGAGCGACCGCGGTCTGGAAGGTGACGTCCCAGAGGCTCGGTGCCTCGACCTGGTACGCCTCGCCGCGTTCGAGGTTGCCGAGGAACCCGAGCTGGCTGATGCGGCGGGAGTGCTCGTTGATCGTCTCGTAGGTGCGGGTCCAGTCGACCGAGAGTCCGAGGCGGCGGAACAGCGCCTCGAAGACCTTCTCGTCCTCCTCGGCCAGCTGGGTGCACAGCTCGATGAAGTTGGGCCGGCTGATCGAGATGGTCGGCCGCTTGCCGACCGCCTTCGTGTCGCCGGCGTCGTCGGGTGCGGTGAAGTCGGGGTCGTAGGGGAGCGAGGGGTCGCAGCGGACGCCGTAGTAGTTCTGGACGCGGCGTTCGGTGGGCAGACCGTTGTCGTCCCACCCCATCGGGTAGAAGACCTCTTTGCCCGCCATGCGCTGGTAGCGGGCGATCGTGTCGGTGTGGGTGTAGGAGAAGACGTGGCCGACGTGGAGTGAGCCGGAGACCGTGGGCGGCGGCGTGTCGATCGAGAAGACCTCGTCACGCGACTTCGAAGGGTCGAAGTGGTAGATGCCGGTCTCGTCCCATACCGCGTCCCACTTGTCCTCGAGGCCGGCGAGGTCGGGCTTTTCGGGGATGTGGGACGTACTCATAGACCGCCGAGGCTACCGCTGGGACCCCCGCCCCCCGTCCCATTTCACCCGTGACGGGGGTCAGGCCAGGGCGGCGAGGGTCCAGAGCACGGGCATGCCGACGAAGAGGCAGAGGGCGACGTTGTTCGTCCGCCAGGAGATGAGCGCGACGACCACGATGGCGACGTGCCACTCGTCGGGGCCGCGCCACGAGTCGCCCGCGAAGAACAGGCTGTTCGCAGTGATCGACGCGAGGACGGCCGGCGGGATCATCGACAGCATCGTGTCGACACGGGGAGGGATCTCGCCGAGGCGGCCGGCGAGGGCGATGAAGCTGATCCGGATCAGGTAGGTACCGGCGCCGGCGACGAGGATCTGGGCGAGCGGACTCACGGGCCCACCATCCGCCGCTCGGCGAGCACGGTGCCGACGGCGATGCCGGCAACTGCTCCGAGCATGATGTTCACGCCCTCGGGCAACGACGCCGTGGCCAGCGCGACGGCGGCGCCGACGACCGCCGCGGCCAGTTTCGGCCGACTGGTGATCGTCGGCACCAACAGGGCGGTGAACATCAGCGGGACGGCGAACCCGATCTGCCATTCGGCGGGGATGTCGCCGCCGAGCAGCACGCCTGCCGTCGTGCCGGCCCACCAGGGCATCACGAACCACAGGCCGGCACCGAGCGTGAACCATCGCTGGTAGTGCGGGTCGGGTCGTTGCGCGTACTCGGCGATCGACAGCACCGCGGTCTGATCGGTCAACAGGTAGCCGAGGCCGAACCGCCATCCGGGGGAGAACCGACGGAAGTCGGGCGACAGCGACGCCGAGTAGAGGGCGAAGCGGAGGTTGATGACCAGGGCCGTGGCCACCGCGATGATCCACGTCGCGCCCTCGTCGATCAGCTCGACGAGGGCGATCTGTGACGCACCGGCCAGGATCGCCACCGACGCGAGGATCGCCGGCACGTCGTCGATGCCCCGGTCGGCGGCGGTTGCGCCGTAGACGAGACCGAACGGCCCGGCGATGAGCGAGAAGGGGAAGATGCGGCGCACGCCCTCGGCCATTGCGGTGCGCCGTTCGGTCATGGCCGCAGTGTGTCAGGTCCCCTCGGTCACATCCGGACAATTCATGGACAAGACAGGTAAAATACAAGTAACATACAAGCTGTGTCAGGGATTGAGTTGGTCGTCATTGCCATTGCCGCCGTGTCGACCGCGGCGTTGACCGCGGTCGCCGGCGCCGGAGGTGGCGTGGTGCTGCTCGTGGTCATGTTGCAGTTCGTCGACCCGGTGGTCGCCATCCCGGCCCACGGCGTGGTGCAGCTGGTCTCCAACGGCACCCGCTGCGTCACGATGCGCGACGACGCCGACGCGTCCCTGCTGCGCTGGTACCTCCCGCTCCTGCTCCCGGCGACGATCGTCGGCGTCGTCGTCGCCGATGGCGTTCCCCGCGATGCCGGCCGGGCCGCGATCGGTGTGTTCGCCCTGCTCGCCGTGTGGTGGCCGGCCGCCACGGCATGGCTCGCGCCCCGGGGTGGAAGCGCGCGCCGGCTCAGCCTCGTCGGCGCCTTCGCCGGCCTGGTGAACCCCACGATCGGCGCGCCGGGACCGTTGCTCGCACCGGCGTTTCGCACGGTCACCCGTGACCATGTCGAGTTCGTCGCCACGTTCTCGCTCGTGCAGACCATCAACCATCTCGCGAAGGTCGCGGTCTTCGGGGTGGCCGGGTTCGCCTGGAGCGATCATCTGCCGTTGATCGTGGTCGCCGCCGTCGGGGTGGTCATCGGTACCCGGGCCGGTGCCCGTCACATCCGACGCTTCGATCCGATCGTGCTCGGTCGCGTCTTCCAGGTGGCCGCCACGGTCGGTGCGGTTCGGCTCCTCGTCGGGTTGTGGTAGGGAGCCGGCGGCGGGGTGACCCCTATCGCTCGAGCAGTGTGTCGATCCGCTCGGTGAGCTCGTCGGCCGAGAGCTCGCCGGTGTGCACCTTGTCGATCGTGCCGTCGGCGGCGACGAACACCGTGGTCGGGAGCCCGAGGCCGGCGAACTGGGCGAAAGCCGTGCCGTCGGCGTCCCAGACCGTCGGGTAGCTCACGCCGGTGACCTCGACGATGCGAAGGGCCGCGGCGGCATTCGCGTCCTCGGACACGCCGACGAAGTCGACCTCGTCGGCCACGGTGCGATACACGGAGTCGAACGCCGGCATCTCGGCCACGCACGGCGGGCACGACTCGGCGAAGAAGTTGATCACCAGCGGTCGGCCGCCGTGGCTCACGACGGCGGGCTCGCCGTCGAAGTCGTAGAGCTCGATGTCGACCATGGTGACGCGGGAGGGCTCGCTGTCGTCGCCGCATCCCGTGAGCAGGAGGGCGGCGACGCTGAGGCCGGCAAGCAGGGTTCGCCACGACACGCGTCCGACGGTATCGGCTCCGGCGGCCGTGGCGCTCGGCGGCCTGCGGTCAGCTGACGGGCGGGGCCGGTTTCGCCGTGTGGGCGACGACCACGCGATTGCCGCCTTGGGACTTGGCGTGCTCGAGGGCGCCGGCGGCGCGGTGGAGGATCTCCTCGATGCTCCCGCCCGAGGCCGACCCGATGACTCCGATCGACAGCGAGAACGGGGGGTCCTGCGAACCCGTCTGGGCGAGCGTGAGCTCCTCCCGGAGGCGTTCGAGGGCGCGGGTTGCGTCCTCCGGCGTGGTGCGGGGCAGCACGTAGAGGAACTCGTCGCCACCGATGCGGCCGATGACGTCGCCGGGGCGAATGGCCCGGCGGCTCACCCGGGCGATCAGCTGGAGGGCCCGGTCGCCGACGTCGGTTCCAGCCGTTTCGTTGAGGCGGCCGAACTGGTCGACGTCGGCGACGGCAACGGTGAAGGGCTGCCGGTCGCGCAGCATGTGGAGCACGCGGGACTGCATGGCGGTGCGATCGGGCAGGCCGGTCAGGCGGTCGACTTCTTCTCCGGCGCCGGCCGTGTTCGTCGATGCCCGCAGGATCGCGATGCGGGCGCCGACGAGTCTCGCCACGTCCTCGAGGAACTTGACGTCACCGCCGGTCGGGGCCTGGCCTTCCGGGCCGAGTCCGTACAGCACGCCGAGCAGCCGGCCGGTGACGTTGACGGGAATGGCGACCGCCGACATCGGGCGATGGAGGCGAGACAGCAGGTGGGGGCAGACCTCGAGAACGTCGGTCGTGTCGTACACCAGGGTGGTGTTGGTGCGAGCGGCGAGCGAGTCCCAGGGCGACGTGCGTTCGCCTTCTTTCGTGGGGTGGTCGCCGGTCGCGATCACGAGCTCGAGCACCGGATCGATCGCGTCGACGAGATGGAGCTCCATCGGCTGCATGGAGAAGTGCTTGCCGAACGCGTCGCGGATGACGTCGATGGCGTCGGCTTCGCTCGGGGCGAAGTCGAGCGCGGTGTCGAGTTCGCGGAGCACGGCTCGCTCGACCTTCTCGTCGCGCAGCTCGCGGCGCAGGGCCGAGAGACGACGGTTGTTGGCCCGTTCGCGGTCGCGATGGCGCCTGATCAGGAGCCACGTGGTGGCGATCGTGGTGGCGATCGCTGCAACGGATGCGGGCACGACCACGTAGAGGAGGCCGACGAGCGTGTCGACGTCGCCGACGACGAGGACGGTGACCGCCGCGGCAACCGCCACCGGGAGCGCGACGGACGCGGCGACCAGGGCCGTGCGGTCGCTCCATCGGGTTTCGTCTCGTCGGCGGTTTCTCACGTCTGTACCTATCGAACCCGGGGAACCGAAGATGAGGTTCGAGCGGTCGGAAAGGCTCGGGCTGAACGGGAACTGTCAGGGGGGTTGCCAGATCTCCTCCCGATCCGTACTCTCAGGAGTTACCGGCGAGTAACCAACGCCGTCGAATCCCTGCCCCCATCCCGTTCGCTCTCCAGGAGGCCGTTCCCATGGCCGAGTTCTCGCTCGATCTCAACGAAGACCAACTCCAGCTCCAGAAGTGGATCCACGAGTTCGGCGTCGACGTCATCCGTCCCGCCGCCGAGGAGTGGGACGAGCGGGAGGAGTTCCCCTATCCGATCGTGCAGCAGGCCGCGGAGATCGGCCTCTACGGCTGGGAGTTCATGGCCGAAGGCATGATGGGCGACCCCACCGGCCTCACCATGCCCGTCGCCATCGAGGAACTCTTCTGGGCCGACGCCGGAATCGGCATGGCCATCATGGGTTCCGGCCTGGCCGCCGCCGGCATCGCCGCCTCGGGCACCCCCGAGCAGGTCATGGAGTGGGTGCCGCAGTGCTACGGCACGCCCGACAAGATCGCCCTCGGCGCCTTCGCCGCATCCGAGCCCGACGCCGGCTCCGACGTCAACGGCTACCGCCTCCGCGCCATCTACAACGAGGCCAAGGACGAGTGGACGCTCAACGGCACCAAGGCGTGGATCACCAACGGTGGCATCGCCGACATCCACGTGGTGGTTGCCGTCGTCGACCCCGAGCTCGGCTCGAAGGGCCACGCCAGCTTCATCGTGCCCCCCAACACGCCCGGCCTCTCACAGGGACAGAAGTACAAGAAGCACGGCATCCGTGCGTCGCACACCGCTGAGGTCGTGCTCGACGACGTGGTCGTTCCCGGCTCGTGCCTGCTCGGTGGCAAGGAGAAGCTCGACGAGCGTCTCGCCCGTGTCCGTCGCGGTGAGAAGGGCAACGCCCAGGCCGCCATGCAGACCTTCGAGGCCACCCGCCCCGCCGTCGGCGCCCAGGCGCTCGGCGTGGCCCGTGCCGCCTACGAGTACGCCCTCGACTACGCCAAGGAGCGCGAAGCGTTCGGCCGCAAGATCATCATGAACCAGTCGATCGCGTTCATGCTGGCCGACATGGCGACCGAGATCGACGCCACCCGCCTCCTCATCCACCGCGCCGCCTGGCTCGGCAAGAACGGCAAGTTCAAGAACGCCGAGGGTTCGATGGCCAAGATGAAGGCCGGCCGCGTGAGCGTGTGGGTGACCGAGCGAGCGATCCAGATCCTCGGTGGCTACGGCTACACCCGCGAGTACCCCGTCGAGCGCTGGCACCGCGACGCCAAGATCCACGACATCTTCGAAGGCACCGAGCAGATCCAGCAGCTCGTGATCTCCCGGGCGATCTCGGGCATGCGCATCGAGTAGCTCTGAGCTGGGGTTTTGCCCGATTTCGGTGTCGTTCGGTAGCAACGGACAGCAGGGGTCAGCAGCGGATAACTCCTGTGGATAAACCCACTCATCCCTACTGTCATCCCTACTCCTGTAGGGATGATCGCGGCTATCGTCGACCCTCGTGGCGACGATCCGTGAGCGGCGATCAGGGGTGTGGGAGGTCCGCGGCTACACCGGCCGCGAAGCACTCTCGGAGCGTGTGCTGGACGCCATGCGGCGGGTCGACCGGGCCCGCTTCGTGCCGGAAGGCTCGGAGCTCTACGCCTGGGAAAACCGGCCGCTGCCGAT
>JAUIML010000046.1 GCA_030432715.1 Acidimicrobiia bacterium
GTCCAACCCGCAGCGACTCAACGTCACCGAGGTGCCGGGCGTGCAGCTGGTCACCCAGGTCACCGAGAACGACGGCGACTCGACGCCCAGCGACGTGATCGCCGCCCAGCGGCGCCTCGTGCAGCGGGCCATGGAACGCTTCGACGTGATCCTGCTCGACACCGCACCCATCCTCACGACGAACGACGCCGCTGATCTGCTCGGCGTGGCCGACCACGTGGTCCTCATCGTGAACTCGACCGTCACCAAGGCGGAGTCGGCGGCGCGGGCCTCCGAGTTGTTGGAGCGGCGGGGTCGGGCCCCACTCGGGGTCGCCCTCGTCGGTGCCCGCGACGTGCCCAACGCGTCTGACTACTACTACGACGACGACGACCCCTATCTCGAGCCGACCGGCCGGCGGCGTCGTCAGATCGTCGACCTGACCGAGCCCGAGGTCGAGCCGGTTCGGTGAGATCCATGACCGGATCGAACCCGTCGACGGCGTCAGGATCGTCGCCGATCCCACGTCCGAGCGCACGGCACGTCCCGGACGGCGAACGTCGTCTGGCGTGGACCGCGCCCGCGGGGTGGGCGCTGTGCGGCGTCGCGCTGGTTGCCTATGCCGCCGGTCCGGTGGTCGGGCGGTCCTCGGTGTTGGGGACGGCGGTGGCGGCCGCTGCGGTGGCCTGCTCGGGGCCCGTGTTCGCCCGGATCGGTCGGCGGTTCCCCGACCTCGAGATCGCCGGCGTGCTGCGCCTGTCGCTCGCGGTGAAGCTCCTCGCAACGCTTCCCCGCTTCGAGGTCCGCGAAGACAGCGTCGACTACTACCGGGTCGGCGCCTCCCTGGCGGACAGCTTCCGGCGGTTCGACTTCACGGTCGAGACGGGCCGGTCGATCCCCGGTACCGGTTCGGTGCGCTATCTCACCGGGCTGGTGGAGGTGTTCACCTTCGAGGACGAGTTCGCGACGTTCGTCGTGTTCTCGTTGCTCGGGTTCGTCGGCTCGATCCTGTTCGTCGCTGCCTGTCGAACCGCGCTCCCCGCCGTCGACATCAAGCGCTACGCCCTGCTCGTGTTGTTCTGGCCGTCGTTGGTGTACTGGCCGTCGAGCATCGGAAAGGAGTCGGTGGTCCTGTTCGGTCTGGGCACCGTCGCCTACGGAGGAGCCCGCATCCTCCGTGGCGACACTCGCGGGCTGCTCGTCACAGCCGCGGGAATCCTCGCGGTGGGTCTCGTTCGGCCCCATGTCGCCCTCATCGCGATGACCGCGCTCATCGTGGCGGTCGTCGTGGGGCGCCCCGGCCGCGGCGCGATGAGCTCGGTCGCCCGGGTGGCCTTGGTCGCCGCGCTGATCGTCGGCGGGTCGGTTGCGTCCGACGAGGTCGAGGCGCTGTCCGACATCGACGGGTTGAATCCGACCGGCCTCGCCGCCGCGCTCGATCTCGTCAACACCCGGTCCTCGCAGGGTGGGTCCCACTTCGAGGCCGCTCGGATCGACGGCATCAGCGAGTATCCCTGGGGATTCGTGACCGTGCTGTTCAGGCCGTTCCCCCACGAAGCGTCGAGCGCCGCGATGCTGGCTACCTCCCTGGAGGCGCTGGTGTTGGCCGGTCTGGTCATCGGGGCGATCCCGCGACTCGCCGCCGCGATCCGCACCATCCGCAGCGAGGCCTACGTCGCCTACGCGGTCTCGTTCACCGTCGTTTTCGTCTACCTCTTCTCCGCGCTCGGGAACTTCGGCATCCTCGCCCGCCAACGGGCGATGACGATCCCGCTCGTGCTCCTCGTCGTGGCGCTGCCCACCGCGAAGGAACGGGTGCGGCAGCGACGTCTGGTCACCCAGTCGGCGGTGACGCCATGAGACATGCAGTGGCGGTCGCCCCGCGTCCGCACCAGGGCGTGCTCGAGGCCCGGCTGGGCGACGACCTCGTCCTCTTCGATCTCGTCACCCGCCGCCTCCACGTCCTCAACGGTTCGGCCGCGGCCATCTGGTCCCATCTCGACGAGTCGGCGACGATCGGTGAGCTCTCGGTGCGGTTGGGCGACGCCTACGGGGTCTCCCCGGTCGACATCCGTCCCGACATCGAACAGACGGTGGAACGGCTCCGGGCCGACGGGCTGCTCCGGACCGAGGGCCCGACACCGGCGGCGGGGTCGCGGCTCGAACGCGATCCCCGGCCGATGGTGGATCTGCCGCCGTCGGGATCGTTCGCGGCCTTGGATGCGCGGGTCGGCGTCCGCTGCGACGACGACGAGTTGCGCAACGCGATCGCGACCGTCCTCGCTCCACTCCGGTGTGCGTCACCGCCGTCGGTCGCGATCGAGATCGAGGAGATCGACGACACCCACTGGACGGTGCGAGCCGGCACCGCCGAACCGGTCGTGCTCGGATCGCGGCTGGCCGTCGCTCTGCGAGCCATCGGTGAGGTCAACACGCTCGCGGTGGCATCGGCCGCCGACGACCTGGTGCTCCACGCGGGCGCCGTGTCGATCGACGGCCGTGGCGTGGTGCTGCCGGGCGGGTCCAACCACGGCAAGTCGACGCTGACCACCGCCCTCGTGGCCGACGGCTTCTCCTACCTCACCGACGAGGCCGCTGCGATCGACGACGACCTGTACATTCGTCCCTTCGCGAAGTCGATCGCCCTCGACCCGGGGTCGTTCCCCCTGTTCCCCGATCTCGCGCCGCCCGACACGCTCAGGGGCGTGGCTCGCGCCATGGCCTGCCGGGAATGGCACATCGACCCGTCCCGGATCGGCCGCGCGTCCGGACCGGCCCCGGTGGTGGCCGCGATATGTCCGCAGTGGCGGGCCGGTGCAGCGACCCGGATCTCGCCGGTCGAACCCCTCGAGGCGCTGCATCTGTTGCTCGGCGACACCTTCGACTTCGCGGCGGGCGGTCAGCCGGTGTTCGCCCGTCTGGCCCGGCTGGTCGAGTCGGTGCCCGTGGTGAAGCTCAGCTACGGCGACACCGACGCCGCGATCGACGCGGTGCGCTCGATCGTCGCGGTCGCGGACTGAACTCAGTCGGCTTCGCGTCGCGTGCGGCGCCGATCGCCTTCGATCGGCAGCTCCTCGAGTGGCGGCAGCCCCTTGCGCCGCCTCTTCTCCTCGTACTGCATCTCGTCGGCGGCGCGCAGGAGGTCGCCGGGGGTGAGCATGTCCGGCGTGGCCAGCGCGACACCGCACGACAGCGAGCGATTGTGGCCCGTGCGGGCGAACTGGGCGAGCGCGAGGTCGGTGACGGGATGGGCCGACAGCATGCCGCCGCCGTCGAGGATGATGCAGAACTCGTCGCCGCCGATGCGACAGACCACGGAGTTCTCGACGGTCGCCGCCGCGTCGGCCAGTGAGCGAGCGGCGTCGACCAGGAGGGAGTCGCCCGCGGCGTGGCCCTCGTTGTCGTTGACCACCTTGAGGCCGTCGACATCGCACATGATCACGGCCACGTCCTGACGGTCGACCGGCGGGCGACTGAACACGTCGCGCAGCCGTTCCTCGAGCACCCGGCGATTGCCGAGTCCGGTGAGCGGATCGCGGAGGGCGAGCTCCTCGAACTCGGCGATGCGTTGCGCCTGGGTGACCGCCGCCGCGATGTGGGTGGCGACGAGGCGGAGCGTGGCGAGGTCGTCGTGATCGAGGACGCTCGAGTCGGCCCTGGTCGTCGCGATAACCACACCCCACACCCGTTCGCCGATGTTGATCGGCCAGGCCGCTTCGGAGCGCAGGCCCCGCTGGTACAGCGAGACGATGGCCGGGTCGTCGGCCCGACCGTCGTCGGTGGCACGGACATAGCCCTGCCCGGCGAAGATCGACTCGAGGCCGGGATGGTCGGCCGGGCCGTGGCGCTCCTCGGCCGGGAAGCGTTCCTTGCCGGGGCCGACGTCGCCCACGTTGAGGAGCGTCTCGTACTCCTCGGAGTCATGGTCGAGACGGCCGATCGTGACGGTCGAGGCCTGGAGTGCTCGGCGGGCCTGTTCGGCGATCACGAGAAGGACGTCGGGCATCGAGTCGGCGGCGCGGACGGCCGCGCCGATCGACACGAGGGCCTCGACGGGGGAGTCGCGTTCGGGCGGGACGAAGCGTTCGAGCCCGTCGAGCACATCGTCGAGCTCGACGTCGGACTGGAGCGGGTCTCCCGAGCTGAGTTCGAGCGTCGCGGCCGCGCCCAGGTCGGGATCGAGGGCCGTCCCGAGGAGTTCGTCGACGCGACGTTGCCGAGCGGTCCAATTCGGCGCCGCATCGGGCGAGGGGTGCCCCACCAGGGTGGCGGCCAGGGCGAGGAGGCGGGCGGCGAGCGGGATGTCGGGCCCGCGCATGCCGTGTGGCCCGCCGCTGCCGTCCCAGCGCTCGTACTGGTGGCGCACGGTCCGAGCCGTGCCGGCCAGGCCGGTCAGTCGACTGAGGACGCTGGCGGAGAGGACGGCCGACGCCGGATCGGGCACGATGTCGACCGTGCCGACGGGGCGCACATGGGTCAACACGATGGAGATCTCGGCGAGCAAGGCGCCGGTGACGGCATCGACCCGATCGGAGACGGGCGCACCGGCCGCGACGGCGAGGCGGTCGACGAGATGGGCCCGCAGCGCGGCCCGGCGGGCGGCGGGCGGGTCGAAGACCTCGAGCGTGCGGCACAGTGCGGTCACTGCGGCACGGGCCGGGCGACTCAGGGGCCGCGCGCTCGTGTCGGCGGCGCGCTCGGTGGTCTCGGCCAGCGACTGTTGCTCCATGTGCGCGCCCGGCCTCCCTTCCCTCGCCCTAGGTCACGTTGCGTGTGCCCCGAGACCACTATACGTGGTATCGGGGAGCCGATGCCTCTCCGGCGCGACGGGGAGGCGGTAGGTCGATGACAACCGGTTCCGGCGACATACTGACATCCGGCCGTCGTGGCCGCAGCGACCTGAGGATCTCGAGCGTGAGCACACGGAAACTGATCATCACCGCCCTGGTCACCGGCCTGGTGATCCTCATCGCCGGTGCGGTGCAGCTCGTCATGATCATGGCCTGAGAATCGGCCGCCGACATCGCTATGGTTGGCGGTGTCTTCGACGGCTCGACTCGATGAGTCGGTGATGTCGGCGGCGCCCGCGCACAGGAGGTCATTCCGATCGACGGACAACATGATGTGATCGTGATCGGTGGTGGGCCCGGTGGCTACGCCGCCGCGCTCTACGGCGCGGGGATCGGCCTCGATGTGGGCCTCGTCGAGAAGGGACCCATCGGCGGCACCTGCCTCCACGTGGGTTGCATCCCGGCGAAGGAGCTCCTGGAGACGGCCCACGTCTTCCGCACCGTGCGGGACGCCTCGGAGTTCGGGGTGAACAGTTCCGAACCCACCGTCGACTGGGCCGTCACGATGACGCGCAAGCAAGCCATCATCGATCAGCTGACCGCAGGGGTGACGGGCCTGCTCAAGGGGCGCAAGGTCACGGTCTACGACGGGGCCGGATCCCTCGGTCCGGCGCGGGAGGTGCGGGTCACCGGCGGCGAGAGCGGTGAGCTGTCCCTCTCCGGACGGGCCGTGATCCTGGCCACCGGCTCGCTGCCGCGTACCATCCCCGGCTTCGAGGTCGACGGGTCGTTCGTCATGACGTCCGACGAGGTCCTGTCGATCGAGTCCCTGCCGGCGTCGGCCGCGGTGATCGGCGGCGGTGCCATCGGATGCGAATTCGCCTCGATGATGGGCGACCTCGGGGTCGAGGTCACGATCCTCGAGGCCATGCCCCAGATCCTCGCCGGCTGCGACACCGATGCGACCAAGGTCGTCGAGCGGTCGTTCAAGAAGCGGGGGATCACCGTCCGCACCGGCGTGATGGTCCAGGGGCACACCCCTGATCCGTCGGGTTCGCACACCACCGTGAGCTTCGGAGAGGGCGAGACGCTCGACGTCGAGAAGGTCGTCGTCTCCGTGGGCCGTCGCCCCTTCGCCGACCTGCTCGGCCTCGAGGGAACCGGTGTCGCGCTCGACGAGCGAGGCTTCGTCGTGGTCGACGAGCGATGCCGCACCGGCGAGCCGGGCGTGTGGGCGGTGGGCGACCTCGTCAACACGCCACAGCTGGCCCACGTCGCGTTCGCCGAGGGAATGCTCGCCATCCGCGACGTGCTCGGCGAGTCGCCAGCACCGCTCGACCACCACGGCACGCCGTGGTGCATCTACTGCCACCCGGAGGTGGCCTTCGCCGGCTACACCGAGGACGCGGCGAAGGAAGCCGGCTTCGACGTGGTGACCTCGTCGCACCGCTTCATCGGCAACGGCAGGGCGAAGATCGTCGGCGACACCGACGGCATCGTGAAAGTGATCGCCGAGAAACGACCCGATGGCACCGGCGGACGCATCCTCGGTGTCCACATGGTCGGCCCCTGGGTGACCGAACAGCTCGGCCAGGGCTATCTGGCCGTCAATTGGGAGGCCACCGTCGACGAGGTCGCGGCCTTCATCCAACCGCATCCGACCATGTCCGAACTCTTCGGCGAGACGGTGCTGTCCCTGACCGGCCGTTCACTGCACGGCTGATGCGCGCAACCCCTACGATCGTCGAGTCGTTCGACGAGAACGGAATGAGGAACTGATGGCCGATGTCACGATGCCCCAACTGGGCGAAACGGTCACGGAAGGCACGATCACCCGCTGGTTCAAGCAGGTGGGCGAAGACGTCGCCATGGACGAGGTCCTCTTCGAGATCTCGACCGACAAGGTCGACAGCGAGGTGCCCAGCCCGGTCGCGGGCGTCCTGAGCGAGATCCTTGCCCTGGAAGGCGACGTGGTCGAGGTCGGTCAGGTACTCGCCCGGATCGGCGAAGCCGGCGCCTCGGCACCCGAGGCCGCGCCGGCGGCCGAGGCGCTCGCCGCGGCCGACGCGGCGCCGCCCCCGCCATCCGTCGCCGAGACCGCGCCGCCCCCACCGCCCCCGCCTCCGCCGCCCCCCGCGGCAGCGCCGGAGCCCGCGCCGGCTCCCGCCGCCCCCGAGCCGGCTCCCGCCGCGGAGGCACCGGCCGACGACGACGCCCCCCGGACCGATGCCTCGATGGTGCTGTCGCCGGTGGTGCGACGGCTGATCAACGACCACGATCTCGACCCGGCCGCGATCCAGGGGTCGGGCATCGGCGGGCGTATCACCCGCGCCGACGTCGAGCGCGTCATCATGGACGGCACCGCAGGGCAGGCACCCGCAGCGGCTCCGGCCGCGGCCGCACCCCCTCCGGCGGCCCAACCGAGCGCGGCGAGCGCGCCGGCACCGGCACCGGCGGCGCCGGCACCTGCGGCGCCGGCACCGGTTCCCGCCGTGTCGGGGCGCGATCAGATCGTGCCGCTGAACAACATCCGCACCCGAACCGCCGAACACATGGTGATGTCGAAGCAGACGTCTCCGCACGTGCTCACGGCGATGGAGGTCGACTACGAGCGGGTCGAGCACGTGCGCCGGGCCGTGAAGTCCGGCTGGAAGGCCGACGAGGGGTTCAGCCTCACGTACCTGCCCTTCATCGCTCGGGCCGTCGTCGACGCGCTGCGCGAATACCCCCACCTCAACGCCAGCTTCGGGGGCGACCATCTGGTGGTCCACGACGAGGTCAACCTGGCCGTGGCGGTCGACATCGACTTCGACGGGCTGCTCGCCCCGGTGGTGAAGCGCGCCGACGGCAAGCGTCTGCGTCAGATCGCTCGTGACATCGTCGACGTGGCCTCTCGGGCCCGAACCAAGCAGCTCAGTCCCGACGAGTTGTCGGGTGGGACGTTCACCCTGACCAATGCCGGGCAGTACGGCACGATGATGCAGTTCCCGATCATCAACCAGCCCCAGGTGGCGATTCTCTCCACCGACGGGGTTTCGCGGAAGCCCGTGGTCGTGACCGATGAGTACGGCAATGAGTCGATCGCCATCCATTCCGTCGGCGTGCTGGCCATGGCCTGGGATCACCGGGCCTTCGACGGTGCCTACGCCGCGGCGTTCATGCACCGGGTGAAGGAGATCATCGAGACGCGCGACTGGGAGGCGGAGGTCCGCTGACCGTCGCCGGCGATCCCACGCCGATCGACGAGCGGGCGCTGCGGGTCCGCTGGCTCGGCCGGGTCGCCTACAACGACGCGTTCGCGCTCCAACGGTCGCTCGTCGGCGACGGGCGAGATCATCTGCTCCTCCTGGAGCATCCCCACACGATCACGATGAGCCGCCGCACGCCGGCCGACCACCTCCTGCTCGATCGCGATGCCATCGCGACGATGGGCGGCGAGGTCGTCGAGACCGACCGTGGGGGCGACATCACGTATCACGGCCCCGGCCAGTTGGTGGGGTACCCGATCCTCTCGCTGCCCGGTCGGCGGGGCGGCGGCATGGCGGAAACCGCCGCCTACGTCCAGGGTCTCGAGCAGGTGCTCATCGGTGTGTTGGGCTCCCTGGGGGTCACCGCCGGGCGGCTCCCTCGGTGTACCGGGGTCTGGGTGGGCCTCGACGACGCCGTGCCGCGCAAGATCGCGGCCATCGGTGTGCGCATCACCCGGGGCCGCACGATGCACGGCTTCGCGCTCAACGTCGATCCCGACCTCGACTGGTTCGGCCGGATCGTGCCGTGCGGCATCACCGACAAGGGCGTCACGTCGTTGGCCGCTGAAGGCATCGACGTCGACATGGGCACGGTCGTCGACCGTGTGGCCGAGCTGATGGCCGAGCGGTTCGCTCCCGGGCGGCCGGTCGATCGCGCCGACGTGGCCTGGCGCGTCGCCGATCACGACCTGGCTCCGTTCACCCGGGGCGAAGGAGCGGGCACTCCGGTGGGCCGGTCCGGCGTCGGCCATGGCGACGACCGGTTCGCGAGCCGAGCCGACGGCACTTCGGTCCGCCTCCTCGGACGTCTGACCGAAGCCGGCGCGACGGATCACGATCCGGTCCGCCTCCGGGCCCGCAAGCCCGAGTGGATGCGGGTGCCGCTCGACACCGGCCCCGAGTACCGCAGGATCAAGTCGACCATGCGTGAACTCGACCTCGTCACGGTGTGCGAGGAGGCGGGATGTCCCAACATCTCGGAATGCTGGAACGACGGCACCGCGACGTTCATGGTGCTCGGCGAACGATGCACCCGCGCGTGCGGGTTCTGCCTGGTCGACACCCGCAAGCCGACCCCGCCCGACGAGGGTGAGCCGGAGCGGGTGGCCGAGGCGGTGTCCCGGATGGGTCTGCGCCACGCGGTCATCACCATGGTCGCCCGGGACGATCTCCCCGACGGAGGGGCCGCGGCGGTGGCGGCGACGGTTGCGGCCGTTCGCCGACGCAATCCGGACTGCGCGGTGGAGACACTCGTGTCCGACCTCAAGGGCGACGGCGCCGCCCTCGCGACCCTGTTCGCGGCGGCACCCGACGTGCTCAACCACAACATCGAGACGGTCGCCCGCCTGCAGCGGGCCGTGCGACCGTCGGCCGGCTACGCCCGCAGCCTGTCGGTGCTGGGTCGGGCCAAGGCGGCCGGGCTCACCACGAAATCGTCGATCATCGTCGGCATGGGCGAGACCGGCGACGAAGTCGTGCAGACCCTCGCGGACCTCGCCGCCGTCGGCACCGACATCGTCACGATCGGCCAGTATCTCCGGCCGACCTCGCACCATCTGCCGGTGGCTCGATGGTGGGAGCCGGCGTGGTTGGCACAGTGGAAACAGGTCGGCGAGGCGATGGGCATCGGGCATGTCGAGGCATCGCCCCTCACGCGCTCGTCGTACCACGCCCACGACGCCGCGTCGGCGGTTGCGGGCCCCTAGCCTCCAGGTGATGTTCGCCGAACGCCTCGACCGTGCCCGTGCCCGGATGGACGCCGACGGCGTCGACGTGCTGCTCCTGTCGGTCGGTGCCGATCTCCCGTACTTCTGTGGCTACGAGGCGATGCCGCTCGAACGGATCACCATGCTGGTCGTACCCCGCGAGTCGGAGGCGACGCTGGTGGTGCCCGCCCTCGAGGCACCCCGTGTGATCGACCGCGGCGATGTCTTCTCGTTGAAGCCGTGGACGGAGACGCAGGACCCGATCGAGCTGATCGCCCGTCTGGTCGGCCCGGCCCGCACCGTTGCGGTGGGGGACCACATGTGGGCCGGCTTCCTCGTCGATCTGGTCGCCGCGTGTCCTGCGGTCACGTGGCGGCGGGCGTCCACCATCACCAGCCCGATCCGCTCGGTGAAGACCCCCGACGAGATCGCCCGTCTGCGGGCTGCGGGCGCCGCCGTCGACCGCATCGCCGCGCGGCTCCAGGCCGGTGAGATCCCCCTGATCGGTCGGACCGAGGCCCAAGTGTCGGCCGAGCTCGGTCGTCAGATCGTCGACGAGGGCCACGATCGGGTCAACTTCGCGATCGTCGCCGCGGGCGAGAATGCGGCCTCCCCCCATCACGAGGCGGGTAGTCGGGTCATCCGCGAGGGCGAAGGGGTGCTCTGCGACTTCGGGGGCACGATGGTGGGCGACGACGGCATCGGTTACTGCTCCGACATCACCCGCTGCGTCTGGGTGGGGGACAACCCCGAACGCGACTTCCTCGAGGCGTATGCGGTCCTCCACGAGGCCCAGGCGGCGTCTGTGCGCAGCGCGACGGTGGGCACTCCCGCGCAAGACGTCGACCGGGCTGGTCGCGAGAAGATCGCCGCTGCCGGGTTCGGCGGCTATTTCATCCATCGGACCGGCCACGGCATCGGCGTCGAGGCCCACGAGGACCCCTACATCGTCGAGGGCAACACCACACCGCTCGTCGCCGGCAACGCGTTCTCGATCGAGCCGGGGATCTACATGCCGGGCCGGTGGGGAATGCGACTCGAGGACATCGTGGTCGCGGCCGACGACGGGCCGGATCCGTTGAACCTGGTCGATCATCATCTCGCCGTGGTCACCGCGTGATCCGTGTCGATGGTGCCACCGTGCTCGTCCAGTGGGCAGCCGGTGGTTGGCTGTTCCTCTGGGTGACCACCCGTCGACGCGAGGTCGGGCTGGGCTACGGGTGGCTCCAACGACTGGTCTTCCTGCTCCTGGCCGTCGGTTCGCTCGTCGCCGGGTTCGCCACCTCGCCGACGTGGACCCGCGAGATCGCCACCATGGCGTTCGTGGCGGTCGGTGCGGCAACGCTGCTGGTGTCGGTGCGCCGACGCCGGGCCGGCGTGGCGGGTCAACGCGAAGTGGTCGAGCGCCGCACGAGCCGGGTGGCGGAGATGACGGGGATCGACCGCGACGAGCAGCGCTTCGACAAGGACGCGGCGGAGTTCCCGCCCGAACTCGACCTCTTGACCGCCGGACTCGGGCTGGTCGCCGTGTTGTTCGGGTCGATCGCGGCCGGCGACCCGGTCCTGCTCTCGGTCTTCCGCGGTTTGACGAGCGCCCTCTTCCTGGGCGTGGTCACCGACGCCATGCTGTTGGGTCACTGGTATCTGGTGCAACCGGGTCTGGCCCGGGCCCCCATCCACGAGCTCGTGCGCTGGACCGGGATCCTCTGGGTGCCGGCGACGATCTCGATGCTCCTCCCGACCGGCATGGTCTCGGTGCTCAACGGCACCATCGACGACGCCTACAACGGCCTGCTCGGGTGGTTCTGGGTCGCCTGTGTCGTGACCACGATCGGCCTGGTGTTCGTCACCCGTGCCGCGTTGAAGGAACGGGAGTACTCGGCGGTCATGGCGGCCACGGGCCTCATGTACCTCGCCATCCTCACCGCGTTCGGGCAGGACCTCGTGGCTCGGATCCTGCTCGACACCTGACCGGGCTCGCGACAAGGTGCTTGCCACGTTCGTCCCCGGCGTGCGCACACTGGACCCATGCCGAGAGCGATATGGAGTGGATCGATCAGCTTCGGGCTGGTCAACATCCCCGTCAAGCTGTACAGCGCCGTGTCGCGCAAGACCGTGCGCTTCAACCAGATCGACTCGGCAACCGGGTCGCGGGTGAAGCAGAAGCGGGTGTCGGCCGAGACCGGAGACGAAGTGCCCTACGAGCAGATCGTGAAGGGCTACGAGTTGCCGAGCGGTGACTACGTCCTGATCACCGACGACGAGATCGCCGCGCTCGACCCGGAGGCGGTGCGGACGATCGACATCGACGAGTTCGTCGACCTGGCCGACATCGACCCGATGTTCTACGACAACGCCTACCACCTGGTGCCCGACGAGCAGACGGCGAAGCCCTACAAGCTGCTCGCAACGGCGATGGAGGAGGCCGGCAAGGTCGGCATCTGCCACTTCGTGATGCGCTCGAAGCAGTACCTGGCCGCGGTGCGCCCCGTCGACGGACGGTTGGTGTTGTCGACGATGGTCTACGCCGACGAGATCGTCGACCACACCGAGATCGGCGGATTCGACCTCCTGGCCGACATCGAGATCGACGAGAAGGAACAGGCGATGGCCGAGCAACTGATCGCCACGCTCGATGCCACCTTCGATCCGGCGCGCCACGAGGACACCTACCGCCAGGCGGTGCTCGAACTCATCGACCGCAAGGCCGCGGGGGAGACGGGCGACGATCTCGTGCCCGCGGCCGCCCCGTCCTCCGACAAGGTGATCGATCTGATGGCGGCGCTCGAGGCGTCGGTCAAGGAGGCCAAGAAGGCCCGGGGCCGCCATCCCGCGGCCGGGGGTGGCACCACCAAGCGGGCGGCGAAGGGCAAGGCGAAGGCCGCGAAGAAGTCGCGGGCCAAGAAGTCGGCGGCCAAGTCCACGAAGAAGGCGGCCAAGAAGGCCGCCCGCGTGCGCAAGTCGGCCTGATCGGTCCGGTCGAGCGTGGCGGAGGCGGAGCGAGTCCACGTCGAGATCGACGGTCACCGGCTGGCGGTCTCGAACCTCGAGAAGGTCATGTACCCGATGGTCGGGTTCACGAAGGCCCAGGTCATCGACTACTACGTGCGCATCGCGCCGGTGATGCTGCCCCACATCGGTGACCGGGGGATCACGCTGCGACGCTGGCCCGACGGCGTCACCGAGAACTCCTTCTTCGAGAAGCGCTGTCCGTCACACCGACCCGGGTGGGTCGGGACCTGCCTCGGTCCGGGCGACCGGCGGGGCGGGATCGAGTACTGCCGTCTCGACTCGGTCGCCGCGTTGGCGTGGACGGCGAATCTCGCCGCCCTCGAGATCCACTCGCCGATGGCGCGCTGTGGGGCGGTCGACTCGCCGACCATGCTCGTCTTCGATCTCGACCCGGGTGAGCCGGCCACGATCGTCGAGTGCGCGCAGGTCGCGCTCGAGATCCACGACGTCCTCGACACCGTCGGGCTCCGGTGCGTTCCCAAGACGTCGGGGAGCAAGGGCATGCAGTTGTACGTCCCGCTCAACACGCCGCACGAACACGACCATGCCTCCGACTTCGCCCTCGCCGTCGCCCAACTCCTCGAACAGAAGCTGCCGAAGCTCGTGGTGTCGAACATGACCAAGAAGCTGCGAAAGGGAAAGGTCTTCATCGACTGGAGCCAGAACTCCCGACACAAGACGACGATCGCTCCCTACTCGCTGCGGGCCAAGGACCGGCCCACCGTCTCCACCCCGCTGAGTTGGGACGAAGTGGCCGACGGGGCCGATGGCGAGCCCCTCGGGTTCGAAGCCGGCGAGGTGCTCGAGCGGGTCGAGGACCACGGCGACCTCTTCGCCGACACGCTCACCCTCGAGCAGGAATTGCCGGGAGGCGGGTAGGCGCCCCCCCCGGTCCGGGTCCCCACCGGGTGGCGTCGGGCGCGTAGTCTGCCGCGGAGATCGACGCCCCCGGGAGAACCGACATGACCATCACCTTTCACGCCGCTCGCACGGTGCCGAAGGCCGCGAAGGCCGCCGTTCGCATCGTGACGACCGATCAGGTCGGCGCGGGTGTCGCCGGCGTCGCCGCAACACAGCTCGAGAACGCGGGCTTCGAGGGCAAGGCGGGGCAGACCCACTCGTGGCCCGAAGACGGCAGGGTGATGGCGCTCGTCGGTGCGGGCGACGCGTCCGATCTCGACACCGAGGCCGTGCGCGGGGCCGGCGCGGCCATCGGCCGTGGGTTCGGCCGCCATACCCGGATCGGCATCGAGCTCCCCGAGGGCGACGTCGACGGCACCGACGCTCGTCGTGCCCTGGCCGAAGGGGTGCGTCTCGGCGCCTACACGTTCCTCACCTACAAGTCCGACGCGAAGCCGGCCAAGCTCGCCCGGGTCGACGTGGCCGGGGGGAGCGGCGTGCGCAACCAGGCAGCCCTCGATCTCGGTGCGGCCATCGCCGACGGCCAGGCGCTGGCCCGCGACCTGGTGAACGAACCGGGCGGCACGCTCACCGCGCCCGAGTTCGCCCGGCGGGCCGCGGCGGTGGGCCGCAAGGCCGGACTGACGGTGAAGGTCTGGGACGAAGCGGCCATCAAGAAGGGCAAGCTCGGCGGCCTGCTCGGCGTCAACCGTGGCTCAGAACTCCCGCCCCGACTGGTGGAGTTGACCTACAACCCGAAGGGCAAGGCGAAGGGCACGCTCGCCCTCGTGGGGAAGGGCCTCGTCTTCGACGCCGGTGGTCTCTCGATCAAGACCGGCCAGGGGATGATGACGATGAAGTGCGACATGGGCGGCGGTGCTGCCGTCGTCGGCGCCATGAGCGTCATGCCCCACATCGCGCCCCATTGCCGGGTCAGGGCGTTCGTGCCCATGACCGACAACATGCTCGGCGGCGATGCCACGCGTCCGGGCGACGTGCTGACGATCCGCAACGGCAAGACGATCGAAGTGCTCAACACCGATGCCGAGGGGCGGCTGATCCTCGCCGACGCGCTGTCGCTGGCCAGCGAGTCGAAGCCCGACGCGATCGTCGACCTGGCCACGTTGACGGGTGCCTGCATGGTCGCCCTCGGCCCGCAGATCGCCGGGCTCATGGGCAACGACGAGGGTTGGATCGAGCAGATCGAGGCCGCATCGACGTCGTCCGGCGAGCGGGTGTGGCACCTGCCGCTCCCCAAGGACTACAAGAAGATGGTCGAGTCGCCGGTGGCCGACATGAAGAACATCGGGGGCCAGTACGGCGGTGCGCTCACCGCCGGTCTGATCCTGCAGGAGTTCGTGGCCGAAGGCATCCCGTGGGCCCATCTCGACATCGCCGGTCCCGCCTGGAGCGACGCCGACGAGGCGGAGATCACCAAGGGTGGCACCGGGTTCGGTGTCCGCCTGCTGGCCGATCTCGCCGCCGGTTTCACGAAGCCCTGATCGGGCGCCGCCCCAAAACGCCGAATGGCGGCCCCGAAGGGCCGCCATCCGAACGAGTTTTGGCTGGGATCAGCCGATCGCCGAGTCGACCTCGGAGAACTTGCTCGAAGCCGACTCGCCGAGGGCGGTCACGGCAGCGATGCACACGACGGCGATCAGCGCGACGAGCAGGGCGTACTCGACGAGGCTGGCGCCACGCTCATCATCGATGTGCGCAGTGATCCAAGCGGAAAGGAACTGGTAAGCGGTGGTCATTTTGGGTGGACTCCCCTGTGTAGATGTCACCACCACTTCGGCGGTGAACCGTCTCCATTCCTTCGGCATCGAAAACGCGGTTCCTTATGCTTCTTTTGACCCAATCTTGCGGGTCGTCCGACTCAGCTGAGGGCTGAATCGGGCTCCAGAACGGGGCTCCGGCCGGTTTCGGGCCCGATTCCGTGATGCTGGTCCCAGGCCCAACGAACCGCGGCGGCGGCCACCGACGGATGGAACCGCCACTGACCGAGCTGCAGCTCGGCGGCGTCGACACCGTCGCCGCACTGCACCAGTCCGAGGGCGAGGCGGCGGGCCCGACGTTCGAGCGTGGCCGCGTCGCCGGATTCGGCTCCGTCGACGAAGGCCTGGTGGCGCCGCTGCAGCAGGGGCGGCAGGCGGGCGAGCTGGCCACGGTTCAGCGGGGGAAGCCGTCGACGGACCTCGAGTTCGCCGAGCCCGGCCGGCCGGGCGGCGTCGAAGCGGGCGGCTCGGGCGATGCTGCGCACGAGGGGACTGTTGCGGCCGCCCTTGTGCCCGAGGCCGAGCGCCCCGGCGGTGTCGCCGAGATCGAGGACGAACCCGTTGGGGGAGCGGTCGAGTTCGTGGCGGCAGTGGCGCAGCAACCAGATGGTGCTCGGACCGAGGATGCCGAGCCAGAACTGCTCGACGTAGCCCGAGCGGGGATCGTGGCCGATGCGGTCGACGATCGGGTCGTCCCAGCTGCGGATGTAGAGCTGGTCGACGTCGTGGTCGGCCAGCGGGGTGGAGGGGGTGGGCATGGCGGAACTCCCGCGGTCATGGATCAACCGGGGAAGTTCAATGCATTTCAGCCCTTTTCATCACCTTCCGTCAAGTCGTCGCTCGAGTCCTCATCCGGCGTGGGCTCCGCGGAGGGCTCCGGTGCGGACCCGTCGTCGACCGGGGCGACGACCATGTTCTCGACGACGACCACGGTGTCGGGAGCGTCGGCCGGTGTGTTCGGCGGGTCGCCCTTGGGGGCCTTGGCCGGGCCGAACATGCCCCACGCCATGCTGGCGAGGACACCGATGACGAAGATGATGAACGGCGGCCAGGTGCCGAGGGCAGCCCACTTCTGGCCGATCGCGATCATGGCCAGGCCGAGTCCGAACGGGATCCCGTAGAGGAAGCCCCGGATCGGGTGCTTCTTCGTGGTGGTGGGTGCGGTCGTGGTGGTGGTCATCAGACACCTCCCCAGGTCTTGGCCGGCCGGGCGTTGAAGAGCATGCCCACCGTCGAGAGGAACACGAGTGCCACGCCCGGGGCAGTGAGGGGGAGTCCGCCCTGGAAGTCGACGAAGCCGGAGCCGACGCAGAGGAACGGCAGGCCGTTGGGCACGGCGCCGCTCGTTCCGTCGTCGGCGCCCGTCCCGCTGTTGGGGGCGGACATCTGGCCGTTGATCGCCACCAGGCCGCTGATCTTGGCCGGGGCGGGCAGGTCCTCCGCGAGCAGGACCGCGCCCAGGTTGCGGTTCTCGCCCGACCGGTTGGGATCGCCGCCGGCGTCGATGTTGGCACCGGCGAACCCGAGGAACTTGAGCTCGATGAACCAGTCGTGGTCGAGCGGGCCGGTGCCGTCGGGGACACCGCCGGCCAGACCCGTGTAGATCACGGCGCCGTCGACGTCGACGATGAACGGGTTGTCGGAGGTGAAGATCGGCTCGAGCGGCAGCTCGCCCTCGTCGAACGGGCCCTCCTTGAATCCGATCGGGGGGCCGTCCTGGTCCCAGTCCCAGGCGACGTCGAGGGGTTGGCCGTCGCTGTCGTAGGACCAGGCCATGCCCATGCACGGGCCGGTGAGCTCGGAGCCGGATCCGCCGACGAGACCGAGGTCGCCGCGGGCCCGCTCGATCTGGTTGATCGTGTGGTCCATCGCCTCGCTGGTGGCGACGAGCACGATGCGGTTCGGGTCGAGCGGGTCGATGATCTGCTCGTTGTTGAGGTCCTCGGCCTCGAGCAGTGCCTGGTCGATGCGGTCGTCGGGCTCCTGGAGCAGATCGCGCACACCCGGCTCGCCGACGAGATCGTCGAGGTGGGTCCAGTCCGGGCCGATGTCGTTGCCGTCTTCGTCGAACAGGCGGCGGATGTTCGGGAACGAGTCGGGCGTCTCGCCCGGCTCGGTCACGTCGGGGATGGCGGCGAAGACCTCACTGAGGATGATCCGCACCCGTTGGGCGGTGAGCTGGTCGGGGAGCGACCCGCCTTCGCCCTCGCAACCCTCGACGCCGGGGGGCGTGCCGGCGGCGTCGGGGATGCCGTCGGGGTTGCCGGTGTTCTCGCCGTCGTCCTTGTCGTCCCATTCGCAGGGATTGTCGTCGTCGTTGTCGGGCTCGCCGTCGCCGTCCCAGTCGTCTCGCTGACCGTCGCCGTCGGTGTCGACCGGCTCCGCCGGGTCGTCCTGAGCACCGGCCCCCGGTGCCAGAAACACCAGGGCCAGCAGTGCGGCGAGGCAAGCGGCGATCGAGCCGACACCTCCACGTGTTCGTCTCATGTCCACCCCTTCCCTGACGCGACTGTAGCCAGTGCGCCCATGACGATGCTGTGACTCAACCGTGGGGGCGTCACCCGAGCGTCATCGGCGGCAGTGTCGCCTACGATCCGCTCCATGACGACCGCCGGAACCCCCGCCTCGCTCGTCGAGGCCGCCCGCGCCCTGATCGACGACGCCGAGAGCGTCGCCGTGCTCACCGGCGCCGGGATCTCCACCGATTCCGGCATTCCCGACTTCCGGGGACCGCAGGGACTGTGGACCAAGGATCCGTTGGCCGAACGGGCCTCGAACATCCGCTACTACGTGCAGGATCCCGCGGTGCGCAAGGCGAACTGGGCCGCCCGCGCCGCCGGCGCCCTGTGGGCCAACGTCGAACCCAACATCGGCCATCACGCGCTCGTCCACCTCGAGCAGCGGGGCAAGCTCCACACGCTGATCACGCAGAACGTCGACGAGCTCCACCAGCGGGCCGGCAACAGCGCCGAGCTGGTCGTCGAGGTCCACGGCACCACGCGCAAGGTCGCCTGTCTGTCGTGCGAGTACCGCGACAACATGGAGGAGGCGATCGAGCGGGTCCGAGCCGGGGAGGAGGACCCGGCCTGTCCTCGCTGTGGTGGCCTGCTGAAGTCGGCCACGGTGTCGTTCGGGCAGTCGCTCGATTCCGAGGATCTTCGCCGTTCCGAGGTCGCGGCCCACGAGGCCGATGTGTTCCTCACGGTCGGTACGTCACTGGCCGTGTACCCGATCAACGAGACGGTGCGCACCGCGAAACGCGCCGGCGCCCGCGTGATCATCCTCAACGGCGAGCCGACGGAGATGGACCATCTCGGCGACATCGTGCTCCACGATCGGATCGCCGATGCGTTGCCCCCGATCGTGGGCATGCGGCCGTCCGCGGAATCGGGGCTGGTAATTCCCGACTAACTAGGTAGGCTTTCGGGTATGGCCAGTTTCCGTGAACTCCTCCAGCAGGCGAAGGCCTCGATCCACGAGGTCGACACCGACGCCGGTGAAGCGCTCCTCGCCGAGGGCTACACCCTTCTCGACGTGCGCGAGCCCGACGAATACGAGCAAGGGGCGATCCCCGGCTCGATCCACATCCCTCGCGGGCAACTCGAGTCCAACATCGAGAACCGGGTCCCCGATCGTGACGCCAAGCTCGTCGTCATGTGCGCCGGTGGGGTCCGCTCCGCGTTCGCGGTGCAGACACTCGAGCAGCTCGGCTATCAGCACACGGTGTCGATGGACGGCGGGTTCAACAAGTGGAAGGACGAGGGACGCGACTGGAAGCGACCTCGGACGTTGTCGCCCGACCAGCGCAACCGCTACCAGCGGCACCTGCTCGTCCCGGAGATCGGTGAGGAGGGCCAGCTCGCCCTGCTCGACGCCAAGGTGCTCCTCCTCGGCGCCGGTGGCCTCGGGTCTCCCGCTGCGCTCTACCTGGCCGCCGCCGGTGTGGGAACCATCGGCATCATCGACATGGACGTGGTCGACGAGTCGAACCTGCAGCGCCAGATCCTGCACAACGTCGACCGCGTCGGCGATCGCAAGGTCGAT
>JAUIML010000047.1 GCA_030432715.1 Acidimicrobiia bacterium
CGTACCCAGTACGGCAAGTGGCATGGCGCTGATGAAGCCACGAAAGACGTGCTCTCCGGGATGAGCACGAATGGCGTTGAGCCAATAGACCCGCTTCGGAGAGTGGTGGATCGAGTGGAAGCGCCAGAAGAAGCCGATCTCGTGGCTGAGCTTGTGCGTCCAGTAGATGAGGATGTCGAGCAGGATGATGCTCTCGACCGCCATCACCCAGCCGGGCTGGCCCATCACCAGCGGGCGCAGGAGGAGCATCGGAAGCCAGAGGGGGAAGATCGCCAGCGCGATCCCGACGCCGACCACGACCTGCGCGACGTTGAGGACGGGCGACACCAGGGCATAGGTGAGATCGGTTCGCAGGCCCGGTCGGCGGATCTTCTGGTCGTGGCGGCGGAACAGCTTCTCGAGCGGCACGATGAGGACGAAGAGCGCCACGATCGCGCCGGCGCCCTCGAGCCCGAAGTAGAGCCCGGCCCCGATGGCGACGAGGAGGGCGATGATGTGCGCCCCGCGCACCAGCCGCCAACGCAACGGGCGCCGGTCGGCGCCGGTGCGCCGCGGCGGCGGGGGGAGCGTCGACCGGCGACTCGCCTCAGCGGTCGGACGTGGGGGTGGTGGGGGAAGTGTTGACCTCATCGGGCCTCCTTTCCCCCTCTATCGAGTCGACCCCGCGAAACGGTTCTCGATCGATCAGCTGACCGCAGCGGCGAAGCGGGCCAGCAGCGCCGCCGCCTGGCCTCGGGTGACCGTGCTGTTCGGTGCGAACGTCGTGGCGCCGGTGCCGGTCGTGATGTCCGCGGATGCGGCCCATCGGATCGAGGACACCTGCCAGGGGGCGGTGAGATCGACGAAGGGCATGTCGCCGTTCGCGCTCGGCTCGTCGACCAGTCGCCACAGGAAGGTCACGAACTCGGCTCGGGTGGCCGGCGCGTCCGGGGAGAAACGATTGCCGCCCGTGCCGGTGGTGATGCCGTGTCGGGCCATCCACCGCACCGCGTCCTCGTAGTAGCTGCCGGCGGGGACATCGACGAACGACGGGGCGTCGCTCGGTGGCGTGGGGGAGCCGACGAGGCGCCAGATGAGAGTCGCGGCCTGGGCCCGGCTGAGCGAACCGTCGGGATCGAACCGGGTGGGGCTGATCCCGGTCGTGATGCCGTTGCCGACGAGCCAGCCGACCGGTTCCCGTTGCCAGGCTGCGTCGATGTCGGTGAAGTCACCGAGGGTGGGGGCTCCGTCCCAGCAGGGCACGGACCAGACCGAGAACTCGATGGCCGCGTCGCAGTCGACGGGGACGATCGGCGCGGCGGCGGACGGCATGGGATGCGAGGCCGACGTGACCGTGGGGTCGATCACGCACGTCCGGTAGGCGAAGTCGGGCTGGACGACGCCACTGACCCGGACCCCGCCGATCGTCACGTCGTAGCACTCGTCGCCGTTGTCGGGGGCGGGGAGCTGTGTGGAGTTGGTGTCGCCGCCGACGGCCCACACGATCGAGGGCTCGGGGACGATCCGGCTCGCCGGGTTGGACGGCTGGATGCGGGCGAGGACGTCGACGGCGATCTCCCCGAGGGTGTCACGCACGGAGACGGTCGCGTTCGCGAAGTCGCCGCCGGCGAGCGAGAAGGACCATCGACCCCATACCGTCTCGGGCGGGACATAACCCGACGGCGGCCAGGCGACGAAACCGCGGTCCTCCCGCACGTCGGGACGTCCGGCCCAGAGGTTGTCGTCGAACACGTGCAGCGAGTTGGCCGCCCAGTGGCCACCGCCCGATTCGACGTCGCCGGTCCCGATCTCGAGGAGCTGCGGATAGAGGATCGTGCGGCGGTGGCCCACGGCGTGGTTGTTGCTGCCCGGGTCGCGCACGTAGGCGTCGATCGCCCCGATCCCGTTGACGCCCAGGGCGAGGTTGCTCTTGCCGGCGGCGGTGGCGCCCGACGCGGTGTGGCAGGCCCATCCGGCGTCGGGCGAGTGTGAGAGTGATCCCTGGGCCGACATCATCGTCGAGCTCGCCTGCGTGGCGGCGGTGTAGGCCGCACGTTCCGACACCGTGCCGAGACCGGCCATCCGGCGGTACCAGTTGACCCGCTGGACGATGCTGTCGCGAAACGCCTGGCTCGTGGTGCCCGGCGTGCAGGTGTCGATGTCGCCGTCCCAGCCGCTGTCGGGCTCGGTGCGCTCGAACTCCGCCCGGTAGGCGGCGAGCACCTCGGCCCGGTCGTTCGTGTCGATCCAGGGGTCCTCGGCGGCAGCGGCCGGCGTGACCGGCGCGATGGCGAGCAGGGGTGCCAACAGCAACCCGGCCAACACTGCGACTCGTACACGCCCTCGTCTCACAGGGGGTGCTACGGCAGATGGGTCGGGGCACTTGACCCTGATCTGATGGGCCGTTCGGCCCATTTCGCCCGCGGCGCTATCATCCGCGCCCATGGCTGCCCCGCTCCGACCCGACGACCGCCGAGGTCTCGACGCGGCGATCGCCGAGGCGCGCCTCGGTCGTGAGGAGGGCGGCATTCCCATCGGGTCGGCGTTGATGATCGATGGCGAGATCGTCGGGCGCGGCCACAACCGGCGCGTCCAACGCGGCAGCGTCGTACTGCACGCCGAGATGGACTGTCTCGAGAACGCCGGACGCCTCCCGGCCTCGGCCTATGCCCGGGCGACGCTCTACACGACCTTGTCGCCGTGCGACATGTGCACCGGGGCGGCGCTGCTCTACGGCATCCCGAAGATCGTCATCGGGGAGAATGTGACCTTCGTGGGCGGTGAGTCGTACCTGGCCGACCGGGGGGTCGAGACCGTCGTGGCCGACGACGCGGAATGCGTGGCGATGATGCGCGACTTCATCGCGGCCGAGCCCGAGTTGTGGAACGAGGACATCGGCGAGGACTGAACGCCGCGGGGCCTACGGGATGGCGCCGATCTCGCGCCAGCGTTCGACGGCCACGTCGGGTCGGCCCGCGATCACGCCGTCGATGTCGAAGTCGAGGAGCGACTCGTAGAAGTCGGCGTTCTCCTGCGTCGACGCATCGTTGGGCCACACCCAGATGCCCAGACCCTCGGCCCGAGCCTTCTCGAGGAAGCCCGGCAGGTTGAGCACGTCGAGTCCGTCGAACTCCGGCGGCACCTGGAGGACCCGATGGCTCTCGAGCAGCGGGATGCCGCCGAGGAACCAGTCGGTGAGCGCGCCGGTCCCCGGGCTGGTCGGGATGTCGGGGGCGAAGTCGTGGAAGGCGGCGATGACGTCGTCGTCGAAGGAGACCACGACGACGGAGTCCTGGCGTGCGAGTTCGTCGATCTCCTCGGCCAGCACCCGTGCCCCTTCGATCGCGAACTCGAGATCGTTCTCGCCGTCGTCGCCCCGGGGAACCTTGATCTCGACGTCGAGCACATGGTCGGGGAAGGCCTCGGCCACGGCGCGGAAGGTCTCGACGCGGAAGTCGTCGGCGGTGTAGCCGGGCGGTGGTTCGACCTCGCCGGTGCGGACGCCGCGCCAGATGTAGTCCTCGGCCGGCAGGGACTGATTGCCCCACTCGCCGGACCACCAGTAGCCGTTGTCGAGCGCCTGGATCTCCTCGTAGGTGAGGTCGCGCACGCGTCCGGTGGTCTCGGTGGTGCGGTCGACCGTGTCGTCGTGCTGCACGACCAGCACCCCGTCGCCCGTCAACTGCACGTCCATCTCCAGCACCTCGGCGCCGGTCCGGGCTGCTTCGCTGAACGCGAACATGGTCGAGTGGGGCCAGGAACGATCCCCGCCGGCATGGCCCAGGACCACCGGTCGGCCGAGGGCGAACAGGTCCTCCACGGTGCTCGCCCCCGGGGTGGGGATCTCGATCTCCGGCGCAGTGGTCGTGGTGCTCGGAGGGGACGTGGTGGTCGTGGACGTCGTCGTGGTGGAGGTCGACTCGGCCGTTGCGGTACTGGTGTCGTCGCCGCAGGCGGCCGCGAGCAGGGTCAACGCGACGAAGGTGGAGACGAGGAGGCGGGGCATACGGCGCATGGAAGGAGACGCTAGCCCTCGTGGTCAGGGCACCACGAGATCGATGATCAGCGGCGCATGGTCCGACGGGCGTTCGCTCCCGCGAGCAGCGCGGTCGATCCGCACCGATCGGATCGAGTCGGCGGCCGTCGCGGAGCAGAGCGCCAGGTCGATCCGGAGACCGTGGTCCTTCTCGAACTGGCCGGGCCGATAGTTCCACCAGGTGTAGACCCCCGGCCCCGGGAGGTGCTCCCGGGTCACGTCGCGCAGTCCGAGGTCGACCAGGGCGCGGAGGCCGGCCCGCTCGGGCTCGCTGGCGTGGGTGCGTTTGCGCCACCGGGAGGGCATGTAGATGTCCTCGTCGGCGGGGGCGACGTTGAAGTCGCCGGCCACGATCGATCTCCCGCCGGCCGCCTCCGCGCCGATGAGCTCGTGGCGGAGCCGCTCCAGCCAGACCAGTTTGAAGGCGTAGTGAGGATCCCAGAGCTCGCGACCGTTGGGCACGTAGACACTCCAGCAGCGGATCTCGCCGCAGTCGGCCGCGATCACCCGGGGCTCGTCGAAGGGCTCGGCCTGGGGCCCGCGGAATCCCCGGACGATCCGGCTCAACCCGATCCGACTCGCGATGGCGACGCCGTTCCAGTGGTTCGCGCCATGATGCGCGACCTCGTAGCCCGCGGCCGTGAAGGCGTCGAACGGGAAGTCCTCGTCGCCGCACTTCGTCTCCTGGAGCAGGAGTACATCGGCGTCGTTGGCCCGGGCCCACGCGATGACCTGGTCGGCGCGGACCCGGATGGAGTTCACGTTCCAGGTGACGATTCGGCGGTCGACTTCGGGCACGCTGCGACCGTAGCTGTGCCACAGTGGGCGCCCATGACCGGCGTGGAGAGATGGCGTGAGCTGAACCTGGCCTGGTGGGAGGAGCGGGCGCCGCTGCACGAGGCGTCGGCCTTCTATCGCTCGGGCGGCGGTGGGGTCGAGTCGTTCGAACTCGACGACCTCGGCTCGGTCGACGGCCTCTCCATCGTCCATCCGCAGTGTCACATCGGCACCGACCTGATCTCGCTGGCCGAGCGCGGGGCCGACGTCGTGGGCCTCGACTTCTCCGCCAACGCCATCGCCGGCGCGCAACGGCTGGCGGCCGCAGCCGGGGTGAGCGACCGGGCCGAGTGGATCACGAGCGACGTCTACGACAGCGTCGCGGCCGTCGAGGGCCGGACGTTCGATGTCGTCTACACCGGCAAGGGCGCCCTGTGCTGGCTCCCCGACATGGAGCGGTGGGCAGGCGTGATGTGGGACCTCTGCCGGCCGGGCGGGCAGCTGTACCTGTCCGAGTTCCACCCGTTGCAGGACGTGCTCGAGTGGGAGACCACGCACTTCGAGCGCTCGTACTTCTTCGCCGGAGGCGAGGTGTTCGACGATGCGGCGGGGAGCTATGCCGACCGGGAGGCGAGCACGACCCACGACGTCGTCGTCGACTTCGTGCATTCGCTGTCGTCGATCGTGCAGGCCGTGCTCGATGCCGGCTTCGTGCTCGAGTCGTTCCGCGAGTTCCCGTTCACCGTCTACGCGCGCTGGCCCTTCCTCGAGGAGCGTGAACCCGGGGTGTGGTTCATGCCCGAGGACCGGCCCGAACTCCCGTTGATGTTCTCGTTGCGGGCCCGCCGACCGGACTGAACCTTCCTCAACCCCCGAGGTGCGCGGCGAGGAACGCCGACGTGCTCGCCCACGCCGTGGCCGCTGCTTCGGGGTCGGAGAACATCGGGTTGCGATGGTTGTCGAACGCGTGGCCCGCGCCCTCGGCCACGTGGATCTCGACGTTTCCCATGCCCGCGGTGGCCTCCCGCAGGGCCGCCACGTCCTCGTTGGGGAGGAAGGGATCGTCGCTCCCGAAGTGGAACTGGATGGGGCAGCTGATCGCGTTGACCTGGTCGAGGTTCGCGCCGATCATCGAGCCGTAGTAGGACACGGCGCACGCCGGATCGTGGGCGGCAGCCGCCAGATAGGCCATGGAGCCGCCGAAGCAGAATCCCATCACCCCGACCGGCCCGTCGACCTCCGGTCGTTCGGCGAGGTGGGCGAGGGCGGCGCCGACATCGGCGACGCCGTCGGCCGGGTCGTGCCGGCCGGCCACCTCGAACGCGACCGGGAGGTCGTCGGGACCCGTCGCCTCGATGGCGAAGTCGGCCTGGATTCGCCAGTACATGTGGGGCGCGAGCGCGACGTATCCCTCGTCGGCGAGGCGTTCGGCCACATCGCGGATGTAGGCGTTGACGCCGAAGATCTCCTGGATCAACACCACCCCGGGTCCGGAACCCGAGTCGGGCACGCAGAGCAGGGCCGGGATGTCGCCGGAGGGGCTGGGGACCGTGATGTCGGAGGTCGTGGGCATGAGCGGATCGTAGGTCGGGTCAGAGGTAGGTGCCGCTCTGGTCGGGGAGACCGGGGCGGTCCCGGCTCGGGCCGGAGGGTTGGCCGCCGGCGCCGAGCTGGCGCATGTGTTGGGCTGCGGCCGCGTGCTGGGCGGCCATCGACGCCTGAAGGCCCTGCAGGAGACCCTGCAGCCATCCCACGAGCTGCGCCTGCGCCACACGGATCTCCGCCTCGGTCGGCACGCCCTCGTCGTCGCAACAGCTGGCGAACTCCGAGAGCTCGGCCATGAGATCGCTCGACAGCACCGTCCCGAGCTCCTCCATCGTCTCGGCGTGGATCCGGGCGAGAAGCCGCCGGCTGTCCTCGTCGGTGTCGGCGTTGCGCACTTCCGCCATCAGGGTTTGGAGCATCGTGCCCAGGCGGATGAGCTTCGCCGGGTCGGAGATCATCGGTTCCGGAGCGGCGGTTGCGTCCGGCTCGGCGGGGGTCTCGTCGGTGTCCGTCATGGTCCGAATCTCTCACATCCGGACCGTCCTCTCGAACCGGCACTCAGCTCACGGTCACCTCGCGCATGGCCGGCAGGAGCACGTCGTCGACGAGGAGCGGGGTCTCGTCGGACTCGGTTTGGAGAATCAGCGCGATGTTGTGACCGTCGATCCGGGCGACCGCGACGTCGTACGTCGAGCCGTCGCCGTACGAACCGGCCGCTCGCAGCCAGATGCGGTCGTCGACCTGCAGCGCGGAGAGCACCGGGTCCTCGAGGTACCACTCGTCCACGATCTGACTGCGTGCTGTTTCGGCGTCGGCGGCCTCCCACACGTAGACGTCGAGATTGGTCCGGTCGAGCGGGTCCGCCTCGCGCCACCAGGTGCCGGCACCGCTGTCGGTCCAGGTGTCCGGCACGGGCAGCCCGACGGTCGTCGAGGGGGTCTCGTACACGCCCGGAGTCAGCGAGATCACCTGATCTCGCGCGCCGATCACGAGCTCGGTGCGGCAGTCCGAGTCATCGACCTCGGCCCGCGCGAACCAGGCGGCCGCCGCGCCGATCACGCAGCGCTCGGTGGGAAGCCCGACGGTCGGTTCGACGATGACCGGCCCGGCCTCGGTCGCGAGTCGGTAGTCGGCGCCGTCGGTGGGCGTGGAGTCGGTGAGCACGCTGAGTCCGGGGAGGGGCGGCGCCGTCGGGGTCTCCGATGGCCATCGCGCGCAGGCTTCGCTGAAGATCTCGATGCCATCCTCCGCGTGGGCCCGCAGGGGTGCCCTGAGCACCGACGGATCGGCGGTGGCCTCGTCGAAGAGACTGCAGGTCACCCCCAGGAGGTTGACGTCGGTCGACGTCGAGATCGACGTCCTCACGTAGGCGCTGACCAGCTCGGCATCCCGCTCCAGGATCGCTCGATGGAGTCGTGGGAGGAACGCGAGGTCGGCGGCGCGGGTGCCGTTGGCCACGACCGCGTCGGCGACTCGGGCCGTGTCGAGCGGTCGGGGCTCGTCGGAGAACACGTCCTCGACGTCGTCGAGGGGGCGGTCGTCGAGTTCGAGGATCGCTTCCATGAAGTCGGCGACGGTGCCGGCTGTGTCGCATCCCGGGGTCGATCCGCATCGGTCCCAGACGGCTTCGATCGACGCCTCCACCGATGCGGCGGCGCCGACGGAACGGTCGGTGCCCAGCCAGGGGTCGAGATACACGACCCGCCGGATCGAGACGTGTTCTGCGATGCCCGGTGTGGAGAGGGCGCGCCAGGTCGGAACGACCAGATCGACCTCGTCGAATCCCAGCGCGTTCAGTGCAAGGCCGACGTCGGCTCCGAGCCTTGTCGGGAGGGTGCCGGCCGGATCGATGCCCGTGCGATCGAAGCGTTCCAAACAGGCGACCAACACGGCGCGGAAGTCGTCGTTGGAGCGGGCCTCGAAGAATTCGGGGCAGGCCAGGTTGGGGCGCCCCGGATACTGGCCCCGGTTGCCGATCACGACGAGCGGGCGGTCGGGGAAGTCGTCGGCGTCGAGGAGATCGGTGCCCGAGCCGTCGTCGAGCTGCACGACCGGGGTGCCGTCCCCGGCGTCGGCCAGGATGCGGAACCCGAGTGACACGAGGTCCGGGGAGTCCGCGACCTGCGGCACGGTCACCACCCCGCAGCGGACCTCGTCGAGGTGACAGTCGTGATCGGTCACTCCGACGGCTTCGGTGGCCGGGTCGTCGCGTTCGGGCCGATCGCTCTCCGCGTCGTCGTCCGTGGCGACCGGCAGGCTGTTCACGTCGCGGTCGGCCGCCCACGGCGACTCGGGCGGAGACGAGCACGCGGCGACGATCAGGGCGACGCCGGCGGCGATCAGTCGACGGAAGCGCGATGCCGTGCTCACGACCCATCTCCGATCGAGGTGGCGGTGGGCACGAGGACGAGCCGTTCGAGGTCCTCCGGCTCACCCGGCTCGAGTACCAACACGAGCCGCACGCCCGTGCGCGAGTTGGTGTAGCGGACGAGCGTGCCCGCCGTCGTGACCATCTCGTCGCGGTCCCAGCCCTCGGGCACGTCGGCTCGATCGGCTCGGTCCCAGTCGGGGATCCGGCCGCCGAAGGGCAGATGGTCGGCGGGCTCGTAGTCCGCACCGACGTCGATGAGGATGAGCGCCGTCTGGTCGAGTTGGTCGAGGGCCCGCCACCGGATCTCGGCGCCGTCGACCCGATCCGATCCCCATGAGGGCGCCTCGTAGTCCGCCCATTCGCCGTCGCCGTCGAAGTCCGACGAGGCCGGTCCGAACGAGAGGGGCTCGCGGAAGCGTTCGGCGAGCTCGTCGACGACGAGATGGGACGCGTAGGCCGCACAACTCGTGTCGAGCAGGACGTCGGGCTGGTCGACGAAGCCGGCGATGAGCGAGGTGGCACACCAGCCCTCGTCGCTGTCGTGCGACAGGTCGGCCATGGTGACCAGCCGGCTCCGGGGCAGCCGGTCGGCGAGGAGTGCGGCCCATTCCGAGGGGGTGATCGGGTCGGCCGCGCCGGAGAAGATGAGCGTCGGGGCGTCCCACGTCACCGGCTCGTTCTCGATCGGGTCTGGTGTCGTGCCCGTCTCCCACGCGGCACAGATCGACAGGGAATCGGTGCCGTTGAGCGACGGTGCGAGGTCGGCGGCTCGGAGGAACTCGTGCTGGAGAGGCCGTTCGAGCGCTTCCGGAGTGGTGAACGCGCCCTCGTCCGCACACTGCACGAGCACGAACGCCACGACGTCGGCATGGTCGAAGACGCTCACTCTCGCCAGCCGCTCGATCCGGCGGAGATCTCCGTCGAGCCAGTCGATCAGGAGATCCGGGATCGTGGCGGCCTGGTAGCCGACATAGAGCAGCGAGTGCAGGCCGTTGAGGAGGTCGGTGCCGTCGAAGGCGAGATCGAATGTGGCGGTTGCGGTGGTGGCGACCGAAACGGGGAGAGGATCACGGTCCAGTCGCTCGACCAGGGCTTCGAGGGTCGCCCAGGGATCCGGCAGCGCCTCCGCGCATCGTTCGGCGGCCGCGCATCCGTCGAACACGGCCTGGAGTGCACCTTCGAGCGAGGTCGGCACCGACCCCATGAGGTTCACGTCGGTCGGGTAGACGCCCGACAGCACGAGTGAGCGGACGCCCGCAGGGGCGTCTCTCATCACGGTCTGCGCGAGACGAGTTCCGTAGGAGGACCCGTGGATGTTGTACTCGTCGATGCCGAGTGCCCACATGAGGTCGACCAGATCCTGGGCGTTGGCCGCGCTGTCGAACGCCGTCAGGTCGATGTCGTCGCGTTCGCGCATCCGTTCGGCGCACTGGGCCAGGGCGTCGAGGAACTCGTCGGCCAGTGAGTCGTGATCGGCCACTTCGTTGTAGAAGGGATCGCTCGCGAGGCCGGTCTCCCGGCACAGCGGCAATGGTGACGATCGGCCCGCGCCGCGTTGGTCGTAGAGGATCACGTCGCGGGTCTCGATGTGCGGGCGGACGATGCTGTCGTACCAGAAGTCGGCCGACTCGAGGATGGCGCCGCCCGGTCCACCGTGGAGATACACGACCGGGTCGGGCCGGATGTCGTCCTCGTCGCCGGTGGCGGAGAAGCGGACGAACGAGATCTCGACCGTGAAGTCGGGGTCCTCGCCCCGCCCCGGCAGTTCGAGCCTTCCGCAGCGCGCTTCCGTGGTTGCGTCGCGATCGAACGGGCAACGGAACTGGCTGATCTCGGGTCGGGGTCCGCGGCGCGTCTCGGAGTCGGCCGCCGACTCGTCCAGCCACGGCTCGTCCTCGTCGAAGTCCTCGTCCGGCAGGTCGTCGACCGATGCCGCGCCGCCGCCGAGATCGAAGTTGCGGGTGTCGATGGCGTCGAGCGTGTCGTCGAGCAGGGCCCGCTCCTCGGACGAGACCTCGGCGCAGGCCGCCGCCGCCAGCGCGAGGCACAGCACAGCGGCGATGTGGCGCAGGGCACGGCGCATCTCGACCACCCTATGTGTCGGTACCCTTCCGGCGGTGACCGCCACCCCCACATCCTCGTTGCAGCGGGTCGAATCGCTCCGCAACGTCGCGATGATCGCCCATGTCGACCACGGCAAGACCACGCTGGTCGACGCCCTCCTCCGCCAGGCCGGCGCCTTCCGCGAGGGAGCCGAACTCACCGACCGGGTGATGGACTCGATGGACCTCGAGCGCGAGAAGGGCATCACGATTCTCGCGAAGAACACGGCGATCCGTTTCGGCGACGTGAAGATCAACATCGTCGACACCCCGGGCCACGCCGACTTCGGCGGTGAGGTCGAACGGGCGCTGACGATGGTCGACGCCGTGGTGCTGCTCGTCGACGCGTCGGAGGGGCCGCTGCCGCAGACACGTTTCGTGCTGCGCAAGGCCTTGGCCCGCCGACTCCCCGTCGTTTTGGTCATCAACAAGATCGATCGGCCGGACGCCCGGATTTCTGATGTCGTCGATGAGGTCTACGAGCTGTTCCTCGACCTCGACGCCGACGAAGAGCAGATCGAGTTCCCGATCGTCTACACCGTTGCCCGCGAGGGCCGGGCAACCCTCGACCCGGCGATTCCCGGCACCGACATGCAGCCCCTCTTCGATGTGCTGCTCGAGACCGTTCCGGCCCCGCTGCACGATCCCGGTCATCCCATGCGGGCCTGGGTCACCAATCTCGACTCGTCGCCCTACGTCGGGCGCATCGCCGTCTGTCGAGTCGAGCACGGGACCATCCGCAAGGGCCAGACCGTCGCGTGGTGCAGGGAAGACGGAACCGTCGCCTCCGCCAAGGTCGGCACCCTCACCGTCACCGAGGCCCTCGATCGCGTCGACGTCGACGAGGCGGGCCCGGGCGAGCTCATCGGCGTGTCGGGAATCGGTCACATCACGATCGGCGAGACGCTCGCCGATCCGGCCGACCCGCGACCGTTCCCTGCGATCACCGTCGACGAACCGACACTCTCGATGACCCTCGGGGTCAACACCTCGCCGCTGGCCGGCGCGTCCGGCACCAAGCTCACGGCCCGCCAGATCAAGGCTCGCCTCGAAGCCGAGCTGATCGGCAACGTCTCGATCCGGGTGATCGACACCGACCGGCCCGACACCTGGGAGGTGCAGGGTCGAGGCGAACTCCAGCTCGCGGTTCTCGTCGAGACCATGCGTCGGGAAGGCTTCGAGCTCACGGTCGGCAAGCCGGCGGTGCTGACGCGGGAGATCGACGGCACGATCCACGAGCCGACCGAGCGCCTCACCATCGACGTCCCCGAGGAATACGTCGGCGCCGTCACCCAGCTGCTCGGTGAGCGCAAGGCGAAGATGGAGGACATGTCCAACCACGGCACCGGCTGGGTTCGACTCGACTATGTCGTGCCGGCCCGGGCCCTGATCGGGTTCCGAACCGAGTTCCTCACCGAGACGAGGGGCACGGGCATGCTCCACCACGTGTTCGAGGGCTACATCCCCTGGGCCGGTGAGATCCGCACCCGCGTCAAGGGCAGCATCGTCGCCGACCGCACCGGCGAGACGACCGGTTACGCGATCGCGGCCCTGCAGGAGCGCACCGCCCTCTTCGTCGGCCCCGGCGTGAAGGTGTACGAGGGGATGATCGTGGGGGAGAACCCCCGAAATGAGGACATGGACGTCAACATCGTCCGCGAGAAGAAGCAGACCAACATCCGTACCCAGTCGAGCGACGACACGATCCGACTCACGCCGCCGCGGCTCTTCTCGCTCGAGCAGGCACTCGAGACCGTGGCCGACGACGAGTGTGTGGAAGTGACCCCGGAGACCGTGCGGATGCGCAAGACGGTGCTCGATGCGGGCGAGCGGGCCCGCATCCTCAAGCGTCTGAAAGCCCCCCGCGACAGCTGACCGCGGGGTCCGCCCTCACAACTTGCTCTTGTAGACCACCCTCGTCTCACCGATGCGGTCGTAGGGACTCCTGCGCTCGGCGTCGTTGCTGACCCACACCAGGCAGAGAACCAGGATCGTCAGCGACGCCAGGATCCCGAGAAGCGGGATCTGCGTGAGGATGGCGAACGGGATCACCCGCATGGCGGCGTGTCGCCACGAAGGCGGGGTGGTGGTGCCGTCGGCTTCGGTGATCCGAAGGCCGACGATGAGCTTCCCTGGGGTACCACCGAACTGACGGATCAACACGACCTGGATGATGATGAAGGCGAGGCTCGCAAGGATGGTTCCAGCGTTGACGGCCGTGTTCGACGTGGCGTCGCCGGCGCCGTCGATGACGTCGGCGGCGACAAGCGGCACCGCGATCGCGATCGCGATCACGATGCTGATGATGACGTCGAGAATCGCCGCGCCGATACGGATCCCGACACTGCCGAAGTGATCCTGGGATCGCAGCGGTGCGTTGGTGGCGCCCGGCGGGGCGGGCATCGGGCCACCGACCCACTGGGTGCCGTCCCACTGGCGGACGGTGCCGGCGGGGTCGCCTTCGGCGTGGTAGTAGCCGGGGGCGATGTTGCCGGAGGAGTCGGAAGTGGGGGAGGTCATGGGTCCTCGCTGGGGTCGGGGCGATGGGCCGGTTCAGAGATGGCGCTTGCGCACGACCCGGGTGCCGGCGATCCGATCGTAGGCGCTGCGGCGCTCCGGGTCGGTGTTCACCATCACCAGGCTGGCGACGGCGAACCCGATCCCGACCAGTGGGCCGACGAGTGGGATGAGGCCGGCGAGGCCCGGCAGCGACCGCAGTACGGCGGGGGCGAGTCCGGGAGGGGTCGTGCGGCCGTCGGCCAGTGTCACCCGGAGTCCGAGCATGAGCTTCCCCGGGGTACCGCCGAGAAACGCCACACAGAGCATCCAGATCAGGCCGAGGCCGAGGCTGAGAACGTAGATGTAGCCGGGAAGGGCGACGCCCGAGCCGTCGCCGCCGGCGTCGATGTCCTCGAACACGTCGATCAGGTACGGAATCAGGAAGGCGAGACTGATCAGCCCACCGATGAGCCCGTCGATCAGCAGTGCCCCGATCCGCACCCAGACGGTGGCGAAGCGCTCGTCGCCCGGTCGGTGGTTCGGGTCGTAGCCCGGGGGCGGGAGCATGGGTTCGGCCGACCATTGCACCCCGTCCCAGTAGCGGACGGTGCCGGGTGGGTCCCCCTGCGCGGGGTAGTAGCCGGGCGGCGCGACCTCCATCAGGCGACTCGCAACGGCAAGGATTTCAGGGAGTTGTTGAGGTTGGACTGCTGATGGCGGGGCTCGCCGTTCAGCTCGATGTTCGCCCACCGGTCGAGCACCTCCTCGAAGAAGACCCGGCCTTCGAGCCGGGCGAGGTGCACCCCCAGGCAGAAGTGGGTGGCGATCCCGAACGACAGATGGTGGTTGGGCGACCGGGTGATGTCGAACGCCTGCGGGTCGTCGAAGACGGCTTCGTCGCGATTGGCCGACGTGTAGATCATCGCGACCTTGTCGCCGGCCGCGATCGCCTTTCCGCCCAGCTCGGTGTCGGCCACGGCGGTGCGGCGGAAGTAGTGCAGCGGGTTGGCCCAGCGCAGGATCTCCTCGACCGCCGAAGGGATCAACGACGGGTCGGCTCGCAGCATGGCCAATTGGTCGGGATGCTGGAGCAGCGCCAGCAGGCCACTCGACAGCATGGTGCGGGTCGTGTCGTTGCCCGCGGTCACGAGCTGCACGAAGAAGCGCCCGAAGTCGATGTCGGACATCTGCTTGCCGTCGAACTCGCCTCCGAGCAGCAGGTCGGTCAGGTCGCCCTGCTCGGGCATCTCCCGCCGTTTCGCGGCGAAGCGGATCCCGTACATCGCCATGTCGACGCTCGAATCCCCGCGGTCGGCGGCCTCCGCGATGTCGGGGTCCTGTCCTCCGCTGTTGCGTTCGGCCATCGCGTGGATCGCGGGCCAGTCGTCGCGGGGAAGCCCCATCAGCTCGCCGACGACCTGGCTCGGGAGGTGCGCACACACGTCGTGGACGAACTCGAGCTCGGACCCGATCGCCTCCGCCCGGTCGAGGATCTCCCGGGTGATGGTGCGGATGCGATCCTCCATCTCGCCGATGACCCGGGCCTTGAACTCGGGCGCGATGGGCCGCCGGTAGGCGGTGTGACGGGGCGGGTCCATCGCCAACAACATGTCGCGCATCTGCTCGAGCGACGGCGGGTCGAGGTCTTCGATGACCACACCCCCCTCGCTGGCCGAGTAGATCTCCGGATGCTTCGCAACGTGCACGACGTCGGCGTGGCGCAGGACGGCCCAGTAGCCGGGCTCGCCGTCCATCTCCTGGAAGACCACGGGCTCCTCGCGGCGAAGGCGCGTGAACAACTCGTGGGGCGCCCCGTCGACATAGGTCTCGGGCCGGTGCAAGGCGAGCGACACGATCTCAGCCCAGTCGTCGAAGGTCGACCACGAACACGAGGGTCTCGTTGGGGGCGATGACCCCACCGGCCCCGAACTGGCCGTAGCCGAGCTCGGGTGGGATGGTCAGCCGGCGCCGGCCCCCGACCCGCATGCCCTGCACCCCCTGGTCCCACCCGGTGATCACTTCGCCGGCGCCGAGGTTGAACGAGAACGTGTCGTTGCGGTTCCACGAGGCGTCGAACTCCTCGCCGGTCGACCACGACACGCCGACATAGTCGACCGTTGCCAGCATCCCTGCCGCGGCCACGTCGCCCTCGCCCTCGACGAGATCCTCGACGTGGAGCGCGTCGGGCGGGGCTCCCTCGGGAACGGTGACGGCCGGTTTCTGGTCGGTGCTCATGGATTCGAAAGCTACACGGACCGGCAGGCGCGGGCAGCACGACGTTGGGGAAGGCCGGGTGGCCGCCTACCCTCGATAGTCGGCCACAATCGGTGGTCGTTCGGCTCGAGGAGGACGACGTCATGGCGACAGGACGATCCAGCTTCGCGAAACGCCAGCGTGACATGGCCAAGAAGGCCAAGGCATCGGCAAAGCGAGAGAAGAAGCTCGAGAAGGGCGACGACGAGTTCGGCGACGACGCCGACGACGACGCCGTCGACACCGGGCCCGTGCTCTCCAACGAGGAGATCATGGAGCGGGTCGCCGACCTGCACCGCCGTTACGACGACGGGCAGATGGACCTCGACACGTTCGACGAGGAGCGGGCCAACCTGATGGCCCAGATCAGCGTCGACTGACGCTCATCGGATCACTTCCAGGTCCGCACCGTCGAAGATCGGGCTGATCCCTGCTTCGACGCGGTCTCGCGCCAGCTGATCGGCGGTCGGTGTGCGGCGCGCACCGGCGGCGACCCGGAGGACCTCGTCGAGCAGCCGGGCGTCGCTCGACGTGTTGAGGAAGAGGTCCGGCTCGGCCAGCACGTATTCGGTGGCCCGCGCCCGCGCCCCGGCGTCGTCGATCGGCTCGTACCAGCTGAAGTGAGGCTGATCCGGATCGGACCAGCGGCGCCGGGCGATCGACTTGATCGTCTGGGCGGCGACGCCCTGGGCCGCGCACACGTCGCGGAGCAGTTCGACGTCGGCGGCGTAGTCGGGGAACTCCGTCATCAGCGAATGGTTGTAGGGGAACAACACCGATGCGAACGGCGCCTCGCCGAGGCTGCGGAGGTGCATCCGGGCGATCCGCAGGCCGTGCCCGGTCACGCCCACGTGACGACAAAGGCCGGCGTCTCGCGCCGCGAACAGCGCGGGCACCGCGCCGCCGGGCGAGAAGGCCTCACGCCACTCGTCCTCCTCCACCAGATTGTGGAGCTGGATCATGTCGACGTGGTCGACGCCCATGCGCTCGAGGCTCGACTCGAGACTCCGACGGGCGCCATCGCCGTCTCGGTCACCGGTCTTCGTGGCGAGGAACACCTCGCGACGATGGTCCTGAAGGAAGGGCGCCAGGCGGTCCTCGGACGCGCCGTAACTCGCTGCGGTGTCGACATGATTCACCCCGAACGCCAGCGCCGTCTCGAGGGTGGCATCGGCGCGGGCCTGGCTCATGCCCCCGAGGGCGGCGGCACCGAAGATGACCTTGCTGCTGAGGTGGCCGGTGGTGCCGAACGGTTGGTGCTCGATCACGGGGGTTCTCCTGCTCTGCCCGCAGCGCCTACTTGACGCCGAGGATGTCGAGCACCAGCGCTCGGAGCTCGGGAATCCCCTGCCCCTTGTCGGCACTCACCCAGCGCACGTCCTTGCGCTCGACCCCCAGTCTGCCCGTCAGCTCGGCCCGGCGCTTCTGGCTCTTCGACGGCCGGACCTTGTCGGCCTTGGTGGCGACGTAGACGATCGGACGGTGCAGGTGTTCGAGCCACTCGACGGTCTGGAGGTCGAGCGGGGTGGGCCCGACCTCGCCGTCGATCAGCAGGAGCACGGCCACGAGGTTCTCGCGTTCCTCGACATAGGCGTTGAGCATCTCGGCCCACTTGGCCTGTTCGGCCTTGGAGACCTTGGCGTAGCCGTAGCCCGGCAGGTCCATGAGCCATCGGCCCGAGTCTTCGTTGCCCACCTCGAACGCATTGAGCAAACGGGTTGCGCCAGGGGTCTTCGAGGTCTTGGCCAGGCCCTTGTGCTGCGCCAGCGCGTTGATCAGCGACGACTTGCCGACGTTGGAGCGGCCCATGAGCGCGAGTTCGGCGTTGACGTGGGGCAACAGATCCGGGTCGGCGTAGGAGCGCAGGAATCGGAGAGGGAGGGGGCCGGCCACCAGACGACCCTACAAGCGACCGCGCCGGCCGCTTCAGCCGCCGGTGTCGTTGCCGATGTCGTTGCCGGCCGCGTACTCCAGGATGAGGTCTGCGTCGCGTTGCAGGAGGAAGCCGTCGGCCACCGACTGCTCGACCGACGCGGTCATGGCGTCGAGATAGTCGGCCTTCGTGGGGTAGAGCTCGGCCAGGGTCGCCTCGTCGAACAGGGTCGTGGTGCCGAAGAGACCGCAGAACCGGCTGCCCGGCACCGGATCGCCCGTCAGGGTCGCCACCGGCACGTCGACCCAGGCGGTGCGCACGCCACCGAGGATGTTGCCGAACTCGTCGGTGACCGCGGCGTGGGTCGGCTGACGTCCGTCGGCGTCCGGGTCGCTGTCGACTTCGACGACCTCGAGTCGTGGGGCCGACGTGGGCGGCTCTGCGCCGCCGGCCCAGCGGTTGAGCGCGTGCATCGCCGCGTTCATCACATAGTGCTGCGGTCCCGAGTTGATCGGCGCGCCACACTCCATGATCCCGGGGATGGGTGACGCGACCTCGACCACAGCCGCGATCGCGGGATCGTCGCCCAGGTCCTGGGGTCCGACGTCGAGCGCGATCGAGTAGACGTCGCCGTGGGCGGTGCCCGCCACCTCTCACAGCACGAAGTTGTCGCTGTCGGGCTGGCGATCGGGGACCGAGCCGAGCAGGAGTACGTCGGTGTCGGTCTGGAAGGTCATCACCGGCACCCGCATGTCCTCGCGGATGCGCACGACCTCGGGTGTCGGAATCGTCGCCTGGGGCTCCTCGGAGAGCGGCGTGGAGCCACCACCCCGGCTGTGGATGAGATAGCCATCGAAGAGCTGGGCCACCGGGTCGATGGCGTTGACGTAGGTGGTCAGGCGAAACGCCGACTGTGATTCGCCGACCGCGAGCATCTGCTCGACGGCGAGCCCCCCGAGTGGATCGATCCCTTCGGGGCTCCGCACGGCCTGGGCGGCCTGGTTGAAGATGTCGTACGAGAACGAATCGCCGGGGTGATCGAGTGATGCGTAGCGCTCCGGCTGGATGCCCTTGAGGAAGACCGGGAACGAGAGTTCGACCGTGCCCGGACTCTCCTCGATCCCCCGGAACTGGGCCGAGACACCCACGAAGGCGTAGCCGGAGCGCATCTGCTCGACATGCGACATGGTGAAGTTCGGCGCGGCATCGAGGCCGCCGCTGACGTTGAACCACTCCATGATCACGGTGCCGTTGAAGTCGGCTGGGTCGCTGGGTCGGAGCACCACGATCCGGGTCGCGTAGTCGGCCTCGTCGGCCGGTTCGACGGTCCACCGGCCGTCGGTGGTGAGATCGCCGACATTGGTGAACGAGCGGGCCGTGCCGCGGAGGAAGTACTCGGACTGCTCGTAGCCGAGCAGCGCAGGGTCGAAACCGATGCCCTGGTAGAAGGTCGAGCCCACCTCGGGTGGCAGGCTCACCTCGGGGTTCGGGGTGGGAGGACGGCTCGGGGTCCCCCTTCGGCCTCGTCGACCGCTGTGGCCCCCTCCGG
>JAUIML010000293.1 GCA_030432715.1 Acidimicrobiia bacterium
TGGTCGCAGCTGATGCCGGGGACCGAGTAGATGCGGGTGTCAGTTGGGGGGTTCACGAGACGAGCTCCTCGATGTCGGTTGATTGGGTTGTCGGCACGGCGAGGGCGTCCGGTCGACGGCGGTACCCGTCGAAACGGCGCAGACGCAGGCTGTTGGTCACCACGAACACCGACGACATGCCCATGGCGGCGGCGGCGATCATGGGGTTGAGGACACCGAACGCGGCGAGCGGGATCGCGGCGGCGTTGTAGGCGAACGCCCAGAACAGGTTCCCCTTGATCGTCGCCAACGTCCGCCGGGAGAGATCGATGGCGTCGACGGCTGCCGACAGATCGCCGCTGACCAGCGTGAGGTCGGACGCCTGCATGGCGATGTCGGTGCCGGTGCCGATGGCGATCCCGAGGTCGGCGGTGGCCAGCGCCGGCGCATCGTTGATCCCGTCGCCGACCATCGCCACCCGGTGACCCTCGGCTTGGAGGCGAGCAACCTCGGCGGCTTTCTGATCGGGCAGCACCCCGGCCATGACCTGCTCGATGCCGACCGACTCCGCGACGACCGCCGCACTCGCCGGGTTGTCGCCGGTCAACAGGACGACGTCGAGGCCCCGCTCCCGAAGCCGTGCGACGGCGGCGGCCGACGAGGGCTTGACGCGATCGGCGAGCACGAGCGCACCGGCGGCCACGCCGCCCCGGCCCACCAGAACGACCGTGTTGCCGCCACCGGCTGCATCGTCGAGCTCGGCCTCGACCGCCGGGGGGACCTCGTCGAAGAACTCCGGCCGACCGACCCGGACCCGGACCCCGTCGACCGCGCCGGCCACTCCGTGGCCGGCCTGGTTGTAGAAGCCGGTGACCGTGCGGGCCGAGGTGTCGACCGCAGCGGCGATGGCGCGGCCGATCGGGTGCTCGGACCCCGATTCGAGCGCAGCGGCGAGCATCAGCAGCTCCTCGCCGTCGCCGTCGGGGGCGCGAACATCGAGTAGTTCCATCCGACCCTCGGTGACCGTGCCCGTCTTGTCGAGGATCACCGTGTCGACCAGGCGGCTGTCCTCGAGGACCTCGGCTCCGCTGATGAGGATGCCGAGCTGTGCGGCCCGGCCGGTGCCGACCATGATCGCCAGCGGGGTGGCGAGGCCCAGCGCACACGGGCAGGCGATGATCAGCACGGCGACCGCGGCGGTGAAGGCATCGGCCGCCGGGTGCCCGAGGGCAAGCCACGCGACGAGGGTGACGACGGCGATGACGATGGCGGTCGGCACGAAGATCGACGCCACCCGGTCGGCCAGACGTTGCACCTGGGCTCGGCTCCCCTGCGCCTGCTCGACCAGCTGGATGATCTGGGCCAGCGCCGTGTCGGCACCGACGCGACGTGCCTCGACGAGAAGCGAACCGTCGGTGTTGATCGATGCCCCGACCACGTCGTCGCCGGGTCCGACGTCGACGGGAACGGACTCGCCGGTGACGACGGACGCGTCGATGGCGGCCCGCCCCTCGACCACGACCCCGTCGGTGGCGATCCGCTCGCCGGGCCGAACCCGGAAGCGCATGCCGACGGTCAGATCCTCGATCGCGATCTCGCGACCGTCGTCGAGCACCGCGGTGCGGGCGCCGAGGTCGGCGAGGGCCCGAATGGCATCACCCGAACGCCGTAGGGCGCGGACCTCGAACCACTTGCCCAAGAGGATGAGCGTGATGATGACGCCACCCGTCTCGAAGTAGACGGGTTCGTCGATCCCACCGATCAGCACCGCGACCGACCACGTCCACGCGGCCAACGTGCCCACGGACACGAGGGTGTCCATGGTGACCTGGCGATGGACGAGGTTGCCCGCCGCCACCCGGTGGAAGCGCCAACCGGCCCCGAAGACGACCGGCGTCGCGAGCGCGCCCGCGACCCACTCCCATCCGTCGAACCGCAGTGGTTTGATCATCGAGATCGTCATCAGCGGGATGGTCAGGAGGGCCGCGACCCGCAGCCGCAACCACAGGTCGGCTTCCCGGCGCTGCTCCGCCGCGTCGTGATCGTGCTCGACGGGCGCCCGGTAGCCGAGGGCCTCGACGGTCGCCCGGAGATCATCGACCTCCACGGAGTCGTGGAAGCGCACCGACGCGGTGCCCGTCGCGAAGTTGACGTGGGCCTCCTCGACCCCCTCGTGGCGCGACAGTCCGTCCTCGATCGCCCGGGCACAGGCGCTGCAGGTCATTCCCTCGACGGAGAGATCGGCACGACGGAGCGCAGTGGCGTCTACTGACATGCCTCCAGCCTAAACCTTCCATTCGGCAGGAAGGTCAAGCAGTCCTGGACACTGCTGACCTAGAGGCTGCTGTCGATGACCTGACATCGATTCGGGTCGGTGCACCCCGAGGGGTCGAGCGAACCGGCCCGCTCGGCCAGCAGCACCAGCTCCGCACGGGCATCGACGAGTCGGGCGATCTGGTCGTCGAGATCGGCCAGATGACGCTCGAGCAGGGAACGGGTGTGCGCACAACTGTTGTGACCTCGGTCCTTCAGCTCGAGCACCGACTGGATCTCGGCCAGCGACAACCCGGTGGCCTGCGCGTCGCGTATGAACCGCAGCCGCTCGGCCGCGACCTCGTCGTAGTCGCGGTAGCCCGACGGCGTGCGGGCCGGCTCCGCCAGCAGCCCGATCGACTCGTAGTAGCGGATGGTCTTGGTGGACACGGCGGCCGTTTCGGCCAGCTCCCCGATCTTCATGGGCCTGAAGGTTACGACTCCGTAGGCTGTGGGACAGGAGGTCTTCCCATGAGGCTCGACCAGCTGGAGTTCGACAACTCGTTCACCGCCGAACTCCCCGCCGATCCCTCCACCGAGAACCGGCCCCGCCAGGTGAGCGGGGCCGCGTACTCGCGGGTCACCCCGGTCCGCACCGAGGCTCCGTCACTGCTCGCCGTGTCGGCCGAGATGCTCGACCTTCTCGGCATCGACCCCGAGGAGGCCGATCCCGACCACGCCGACCGGTTCGCCGCGGTGTTCACCGGCAACGAGCTGCTCCCCGGCATGGACCCCCACGCGATGGCCTACGCCGGGCACCAGTTCGGGAACTTCGCCGGCCAGCTGGGCGACGGTCGGGCGATCACGCTCGGCGAGGTCGTCACGCCCCACCACGGCCGACAGACACTCCAGTTGAAGGGCGCGGGCCCGACGCCGTACTCGCGCATGGGCGACGGGCGTGCCGCGCTCGGTCCGGTGCTGCGAGAGTATATCGTCAGCGAGGCGATGGCCGCCTTCGGCATTCCGACGACGCGCTCGCTCGCCGTCGTCACCACCGGCGAGGCGGTGTTCCGCGAGCGCGCCCTGCCCGGCGGCATCCTGACCCGCATCGCCCGCAGTCATATCCGCGTCGGCACCTTCCAGTTCTTCGCCGCGCGCCGCGACACCGAGG
>JAUIML010000048.1 GCA_030432715.1 Acidimicrobiia bacterium
CGCCAGGATCGCGAGCTCCTGCTGATTCCCGTCCTCTCCTTCCTCTCGTCGGTTGTGGTGCTCGGCGCGCTGCTCGTCCCGACGCTGGCCCTGCTCGACACCGGCTCCGGGGAGGAGACCGCCAACCCCGCCCTCGCGCTCATCGGAATCGTGGCCGCTCTGGCCATGAGCATCATCGGTGTCTTCTTCAACGGTGCTCTGGTGGCCGGTGCCCACGAGCGCATGTCGGGTGGTGACCCCACCGTCAGCTCGGCCATGCGTCGGGCTCGGTCCCGGCTCGGCGGCCTGTTGCCCTGGGCCCTTTTGACCGGCACGGTCGGCCTCGTCCTGCAGGCCGTGCGCGAGCGAGCAGGGTTCGTGGGCGACTTCATCGTGCGGCTCGCGGGTGCGGCCTGGGAGGTCGTGACCTTCCTGGTCGTGCCGGCGATCGTGATCGACGGCCACTCCGCGGTCGACGGGCTGAAGCGGTCGGGCTCACTGCTGAGGGAGACCTGGGGCGAGAACCTCGCCGCCCGGGTCGGCTTCGGGCTCCTCGGCCTGCTGGCGATCATCCCGGCGGTGATCGTCGTGGCGCTCGCCGGCGCGCTCGGCGGTCCGGCGCTCGTCGTCGGGATCGCTATCGCCGTGCTCTACGTCGCCGTCGTCGTCGTGGTGCTCACCGCCCTCAACGCCGTCTTCCAGACCGCGCTGTACCTCTACGCGACCACCGGATCGGTGCCCAGGGGCTACGAGGGCTCCGACCTGCGCAACAGTTTCTCGCGCAAGTAGAGGGTCGGGGTCAGCCGAGCTCCGAGACGGCCTCGGAGAACGAGGTCGACGTCGTCTCGCCGAGCGCGGTCACCGCGGCGATGCAGACCATCGCGATCAGCGCCAACAGAAGGGCGTACTCGACGAGGCTGGCGCCGCGCTCACTGTCGAGGCGCGCCGTGATCCAGGCCTGGAGGTGGGTGGGAAGGGACATGGTGAGACTTCTCTCGCCGCGGATGTGGACTCCTCTTGCGGATCGGCATCGCCGGCGATCGGATTGATGGGTCGTTCGGCCCACGAGCCGCGCTCAGACCAGCTCGTCGACGAGTCCCCATGCCAGGGCGGTGACCGCGTCGATCTCCTCGTCGCCGAGCAGCCAGGCCAGCGTGCGCTGCCGGCCGATGCGGGCGGGAATGCTGACCGTCCCGCCGGCTCCGGGCATGAGTCCCATCCGCGTCTCGGGCAGTCGGAACCGGGCGTCGGCCGCAGCGGTGACTCGGTGACAGAAGGCCGCGAGTTCGACTCCGGCGCCCACGCACGGGCCGTGGACGTGGGCGGTCGTGCGGTGGGCCAGGGCGGCCAGCCAGGGGGCCACGTTGGCGCTGGCCCGGATCAGGTGGGCCTCGGTGGGGTCGGTGACCGTGCCGAACTCCGCCGGATCGCCACCCGCGCAGAAGGCCGGACCGGCGCCGACCAGGTGGATGCGGCGGGAGGGGTCGAGCGACAGCACTCGCAGGGCATCGACGAGTTCGTCTCGCATCCGGGCATCGAGCAGGTTGCGCAGTCGGGGCCGGTCGAGGGTCACGATGGTGGGGCCGAGGTCGGTCTCCTCGATCCGCACGCGTGGCCGGTCGTCGTTGCGGACCCTGTGGCCCCGGGTCGAGAGCCACGCCGCGAACTCGGGGCCGGCCTGCAGCGTCGCGTAGGCGAGTGACTCGACGAACAGGCCCGTCTCGGTGGGGACGACGGCGGTCCGTCGCAGTGTCTGCGCCGTCACGACCGCGGCCTTGGGCGCGGCGAGGATGCCGTCGATCACCGGATCGGGGTCGGTGGTGGCGATGTCCCAACCGGCACCAGCGTCGGATCCGTGACCGATGGCGACGACGGGGAGGGCGGTGAGTGCCGCTGCGAGGTCGTCGCCCGGGTCGTCGTCGAGCGCGACGACCACGGCGGGCACGCCATGGGCCGCACCGAGCACCCGGTCGAGGTCGGGACCGGCGAGCGCGGCCCGGGCGTCGTCACCCGACCAGCGCTCGACTGCCACGTCAGCCGGTCGGATCGTCGCCGAGGTGGGCGAGGTCTTCGCGCAGGACCCGGCGCAGGAGTTTGCCGGTGTCGTTGTAGGGCAGTTCGTCGACGAACACGACGTGGGCGGGAACGCGGCTCGACCGCAGCCGGGCCCGGACGAGGTCCTGGAGTTCGGACTCCGAACACTCGCCGTGGGTCACCACCGCGGCCACGACCTTCTCGCCCCATTCGGTGTCGGGTACGCCGATCGCTGCTGCGTCCTTCACCCGCTCGTCGGTCAGCAGGACGTCCTCGATCTCACCGGGCGACATGTTCTCGCCGCCGCGGATGATCACGTCGTCGTTGCGGCCCTGGACGAACAGGTAGCCGCCCTCGTCGAGGTAGCCACCGTCTCGGGTGGGGAACCAGCCGTCGCTGTCGAGCAGCGAGCCCTTCTCGAGGTACTCGCCGGAGACCTGCTCGCCGCGGACGAAGATCTCACCGACCTCGCCGGTCGGGAGTTCGTTGAAGTCGTCGTCTCGGATCGACACCTCGACCCCGGGGAGCGGTCGTCCGGCCGACTTGAGCCGGGCCCGCTCGCCCTCGTCCTCGCTGTATTGGGCGAGGCGGTGGTCGTCGGGGCCGAGCAGGGCGATCGTGGAGCTGGTCTCGGTGAGGCCGTAGGCGTTGACGAAGTTCGTGATGGGGAAGAGCTCCAGCGCCCGGCGGATCACGGCCTCGGGCATCTTTCCGCCGCCGTAGGAGAGGGCCCGCACGCCCAGCATCGGCTCGCCGCCGCGTGCATCGAGCGCCTCGACGATCCGCGAGAGCATGGTCGGCACCACCATTGCGTGGGTCACGCCCTCGGTCTCGACCAGGTCGATCCACTGGTCGGGATCGAACTTGGGCAGCTGGACGATTCGGCGCCCCGCGTAGACCGACGACAGCATCGCCGAGACACCGGCGACGTGGTAAGGGGGCACGCTGACGATGGTCGCCTCGTCTTCCCCCGCACCCATGAACTCGACGGACCCGAGGATGTACGAGACCAGATGCTTGTGCCGCAGGACGGCCGACTTCGGCGCCCCCGTGGTGCCGCTGGTGAAGAGCAGCACGGCGATCTCGTCGGGGTCCATCGACCAGTCGCCGGGTTCGGCCGGCGCGGCGCCGCCGGCCCGGTCGGTGAGGAACTCGTCGCGGGTGACGGCGGTCAGGCCGTCGACACCACGGAGTCGTCCGGCCCCGGCATCGTCGGCGATGGCCACGCCCGGTGCGCTCCGGTCCGCGAGCGCACACAGGTCGTCGTCGGGAAGGCGGTAGTTGAGCGGGACATAGGGCATCCCGGCCCACGCGGCGCCGAAGAGGGCCACGGGAACCGCCGGGCTGGACTCGTCACAGAGCACCACCTTCGCGCCGGGATCGGCGCGGAATCGCGCTGCGGCCTCGCCCGCATGTTCGAAGAGCTGGCGGTAGGTGATCCCGCCGTCGGACGAGCCGACCGCGACCCGGTCCTCGAGACCGTTCGCGGCCATCTCGAGCAGCATCATCAGGTTCATGCGGGTGTCCGGTGGTCGCTCAGTCGGAGGCGGGGAGCGTCTTGGCCTGGGCGACGGCGAGGGCCGTCCCTCCGACGGCGAGCGAGCCGTCGCCCGCCTTGGTCGCCAGGAGTTCGATGGTGTCGGCCTCGTCGGAGTAGCGCTTGCCGAGCAGGGTGCCGTCGGCGGCATCGGCCGCCGGCGACCCGCTGACCTCGCCCGTCCCGGCGGGCACCATGGCGGCGCCGCCGCACGTCAGGTCGGCCTCGCCGGATCCCTTGACCACGATGACCTCGGTGGTGCAGACGGTGCTCTGGAAGCGGGCGCCGGGCTTCAGTTCGACCATGTGGGTTCTCCTCGAGACATGTCGGTTGCGCGCCGATACATCCCGGCGCGCCACCAGTATGGAGTCTGTGAGCCAGAGTGGGCCAACCGGTGCCGGTCGGTACGAGGCCGCCGCCGGTACCGGGAACGGACGAGAATCGAACAGATGAGGAGTGCGGTGGGCAACGATCCGCACCGGACCGAAGACGACATCGTGGCCTGGGCCGAGAGCGGGGCGATGGCGTTGACCGGCCCGGCCGCGCAGCCGCCCTCGCCGGTGCCCGCGGCACTAGCCACGACAGCCGCCGCGGTCGCTGCTGATCTGGCCGGGCGGACTGCCGAATGGGGCCGACGGATCGAGGTCGACGGGCCCGCGTTGCTCGCGGAACGGGCCGCCATCACGGGGATGACGCGCAACGGATCGACGTCGGTCGGCGGTGCGGCCCGGTTCGTCCGCGCCGCCGACGGCTGGCTCGCGCTGAATCTGCCTCGCCCGGAGGACGTGGCCGCGCTGCCCGCCCTCGTGTCGGCCGCCGTGGCGCCCGACGACTGGCCGGCGGTCGAGCGTGCGCTGGCCGACCGCACGCTGGCCGAGCTCGTCGAGCAGGCGGTGTTGCTCGGCCTCGCCGTCGGAGTTCCCGGGTCGGTCGTGCACCCCGCGGCGCCGGCCCGCGAGCTCGCGCGGGGCGGCGCCCGGAGCCCCTCGACGACCCCCCTGGTGGTCGATCTCACGTCGCTGTGGGCCGGGCCGCTGGCGGGTCAACTGCTCGCGGCGGCCGGCGCGCGGGTCGTCAAGGTCGAGGGTCGTGGCCGGCCCGACGGAGCCCGCGCCGGGGCGCGGGCGTTCTTCGATCTGCTCAATCACGGCAAGGAGTGCCTGGCGTTGGACTTCGACGATCGTGGCGACGTGGCGCTGCTACATAGGCTGCTGTCGTCGGCCGATCTCGTGATCGAGGGGTCGCGCCGGCGGGTGATGGACCGGCTCGGGGTCGACCCTGCCGCGCTCGCGGCCGGTGGCACCAGCTGGCTGTCGATCACGGCTCATGGCCGCACGGGTGACGCGGCGAACCGCGTGGGATTCGGCGACGACGCCGCGGTTGCCGGAGGACTGGTCGTCCCCGGCGAGCCGCCCATGTTCGTGGCCGATGCCGTGGCCGATCCCCTGACCGGACTCGTGGCTGCCGTCTACGGCGCCGACCTGCTCGCCGGGCTCCGGGCGTCGGTGGTCGAGGTGCCGCTGGCCCGGGTGGCCGCGTGGGCGGCGGGACCACCGGCGACTGCGCCGGTGTGGGCCATGGGCGACGGGTGGGCGGTGGAGGTCCGGGGTGAGACCATCGAGGTGGCCAGCCCCCGCCACCGTCCGATCCCGGCGCCGGCCGCCCCGGTCGGTGCCCACGACGCACGCCTGCGAGCCGAGTTCGCGGCGGCGCCCGGCTGAACCTCGCCTGGCGGTGCGGATTAGGGTCCGCGCATGGACGACGGCCGCACCGCGACGACGCAGGCCCCGCGCGCGGCCGACGGTCGGGTGCCCGGCAAGCGGGGCCGGGCCACGCGCCAGCGACTCCTCGACGAGACACGGCAACTCCTCGGCAATGTCTCGTTCCGCGACCTGAAGGTGGTCGACATCAGCCGCTCGGCGGGTACGTCGCCGGCGACCTTCTACCAGTACTTCGCCGATGTCGACGCCGCGGTGCTGTCGCTGGTCGAGGAGATGGTCGACGAGGGCAGCGACGAACTCCGCGCGCTCGTCGTGGATCCCGACTGGGAACGGCCCGAGGCCGCTGCCGGCCTGGCCGATGGCTTCCTCGGCTTCTTCGATCGGCACGCGTCGATGCTGCGGGTGGTCGACCTGGCCACGACCGAGGGCGACGAGCGGTTCCGTGGCCAGCGGGTGCGCCTGCTCAACGGGGTGTTCCTGGCCCTGCGCGACCTCGCCGAGCAGGCCGAGGCCGCAGGGCGTCTGTCGTCCGGGGTCGCACCGGGCGCCGCCGCCGCGATCCTGACGACGATGCTCGCGCACGTGAGCGCCCATCAGCCGGGGTTCGCGACCTGGGGCATCGAGCGCGACGCCCTGGCCGAGACGATGGCGACGCTCATCGACTGGACGGTCGGCGCCGCCAGTCCCTCAGAGTGAGCTTTCCGACCACCCTGAGTATGGACACCTGGGTAATCTGGACTATGTTGCGGCTCGCGTCGGAACGAAGCGGGCCCGGGAGTGGCCTGCAGCAGGGAGTGGGCAGGGTGCGACTGGAAACCGCCGGGGCCGATTTGGGGCCCGCGACGACCGTCGCTCGGTGGCGGGCCATCGTCGGTGATGCTGGCTGGTCGCTGTTCGTGGGACTCGTCGTGCTCAACATTCTCGACCTGATCACGACGGCGCTCGTCCTCGATCGGGGCGGGGAGGAACGCAATCCCTTCGTGCAGCCCCTCGTCGAGAACATGTGGCATGTCGGCCTGCTCAAGGCTGCGGTCCTCGTGCTCGTGGCGACACTGTTGACCCGGTGCCAGGGTTCGCGGATCGCCGAGCTGTCGTTGGCCGGCACCACCGGCTGGTACCTCGCGGTCGTGTGCTGGAACGTCGCGGTTCTCACGATTCTCTGAGCGCCAACTAGGGTCCGGCCGATGACCGACGGCCACGACTGGACCGACACACTCGACGATCTCGCCGCGCGCCGGGCGGCGGCCCACGAGATGGGCGGCGCCGAGAAACGTGCCGCCAGGCGCGCTGCCGGTCGCCTCGACGCCAGAGGTCGCGTCGACGCCCTGCTCGACCCCGGCAGCTTCGCCGAGATCGGGACCCTGGCCGGTGGTGGCGCACCCGCCGACGCGCTGATCGCCGGTGTCGGGGCGATCGACGGTCGGCCCGTTGCCCTCGGCGCAGAGGACTTCACCACCCTCGGTGGTTCGATCGGGCCGGCGGCGAGTCGGAAGCGGTGGCGCCTCGCCGACATCGCGAAACGTGAGCGGATTCCGCTGGTGATGTTGCTCGAGGGCGCGGGCCATCGTCCGCCGATGCCCGGCGATCCCGGCGGCGGCGGGCCCGGCGACCTCCAGGCCCAGGGGCGCCTCTCCGGTCTCGTGCCGATGGTGTGCGGGGTGATGGGTTCGTCGGCCGGGCACGGCGCGATCACCGCCCCCTTGTGTGACTGGTCGGTCATGACCGGTGATGGGGCGATCTTCACCGCCGGTCCGCCCGTCGTGCAGGCGTCGCTCGGCGAAGAGGTGACCAAGCAGGAGCTCGGCGGGCCCGGCGTGGCCGTGGCCAGCGGCGTGATCCACAACGTGGCCGGCGACGATGGGTCACTGCTCGCCGACATCCGCACATATCTCTCCTACTTCGGGTCGTCGGCATGGGAGCGGCCCCCATGGGTCGACACCGGCGATCTCGGGCGTCGTCGGCTCGACGATCTGCTCGGCATCGTGCCCCGCGACGGCAACCGGGCGTACGACATGCGACACGCGGTCAGCATGGTCGTCGACGGCGGCGGGTTCTTCCAGATCCAACCCGACTTCGGCCCGTCGATCGTGTGTGCCCTGGCTCGGGTGGGTGGCCACGCGGTGGGCGTGGTGGCGAACCAGCCCGCCGTGATCGCCGGCTCGATCGACGTCGACGCAGCGGACAAGGCCGCCCACTTCATCCAGGTCTGCGACAGCTTCCACCTGCCGCTGGTGTTCATGACCGACAACCCGGGCGTGCTCGCGGGCACGGCATCCGAAAGGGCCGGGATCCTCCGGGCCGGGGCCCGGATGTTCACCGCCCAGACCCGGGCTCGCACGGTCAAGATCCAGATCACGATGCGCAAGGCGTACGGGTTCGGCTCCTGCGTCATGGCGATGAACGGATACGACGAGCAGACGCTCTCCTACGCCTTTCCCGGCGCCACGATGGGGGCGATGGGGGCACAGGGTGCCGGCAACGCGGTCGGCGCCGACGACGACACACGCGCCAAGTTGCGCGAAGCCGAACTCGAGTCGAGCTATCGATCGGCGTCGGGACTCGGGTTCGACGAACTCATCGATCCCCGCGACCTCCGCAACGCCGTGCTCGACGGCCTCGACCTCAGCGCCCGCCGCCGCGCCCTGCCGGCCGAACCCGTCGCCCGGGTCGGCATCACCCCCTAACCCGACACCGGTGTGACGGGGTTCAGCTGAGGGCGGCGATGCAGTAGTCGAGGCAGTGGGTGAGTGCTTCGGTGTCGGCCGGCTCGATGGCGGGGAACATGCCGATGCGCAGCTGGTTGCGGCCGAGCTTCCGGTAGCCGTTGGTGTCGACGATGCCGTTGGCCCGGAGGACGGCGACCAGTGTGTCGGCGTCGATCGCGTCGTCGAAGTCGATCGTCGCGACCACCTTGCTGCGCTGTTCCTCGATCTGCACGAACGGGGTGGCGGCATCACTGGCGTCGGCCCAGCCGTAGAGGATCTCGGCCGACTTCGCCGACCGTCCGGCCGACCACGACAGGCCGCCGTTGTCGTTGAACCAGCCGACGGTCTTGGCGGCCAGGAACACGGTGGCGAGTGCGGGGGTGTTGTAGGTCTGGTCCTTGCGGGAGTTGTCGAGCGCGATCTCGAGATCGAGCGACGGAGGGCACCAGCGGTCGGATGCCGCGATCCGCTCGATCCGCTCGACCGCAGCAGGGGACACCATGGCGATCCACAGGCCACCGTCGGCGGCAAGCGCCTTCTGGGGCGCGAAGTAGTAGACGTCGGTCGCGCTCGCGTCGAAGTGGAGGCCGCCGGCAGCCGAGGTGGCATCGACGAGCACGAGGGCATCGGGATCGTCGGGCCGGGCCGGGTCGAACATGACGCCGGTCGAGGTCTCGTTGTGGGTGTAGCAGTAGGCATCGACGCCGTCGACGGCCTCGAGCGGCGGATGCGTGCCCGGCTCGGACTCCGCCACGGACGGCTCGGCCAGGTGAGGCGCGGCGGCGACGCCGGAAGCGAACTTGCCGCCGAACTCGCCGAACGCGAGATGGTGGCTGCGGTTCTCGATCAGGCCGAACGTGGCACAGTCCCAGAAGGCGGTCGAACCGCCGTTGCCGAGGATGATCTCGTAGCCGTCGGGGGCCCGGAGGAGTTCGGCGAGCCCGTTGCGGAGCTCGGCCACCATCAGCTGCACGGGGAGCTGACGAGGCGACGTGCCGAGATAGTCGGTCGCGTGGTCGGCCAGCGACCGGACGATGTCGGGGCGGACCTTCGTGGGACCGCTGCCGAAGCGACCATCGGAGGGAAGCAGGTCGGCGGGGATGGTGATGTCGGGCGTGGATTGAGCGGGCGCGTTCACCCGGTCATGGTGACAGGAAATGGCCCGAATCGTCGCGCTTTCGCTCGGGAACTTCCATAGTCTCGATCGTCATGAGCAGCGATCGAATCTCTCGCCGTGTCGGCGCCATCGCCCCCTCGGCCACCCTTGCCGTGTCCAACAAGGCGAAGGCCCTCAGGGCGGCGGGCGAGAACGTCATCGGCTTCGGTGCCGGCGAACCCGATTTCGCGACCCCGGACCACATCGTCGAGGCCGCCGTCGAGGCGTGCCGCAACCCGGTGAACCACAAGTACAGCGCGGTGGGCGGCTTGCCCGACCTCAAGGAAGCCCTTGCCGCGAAGACCCTGCGCGACAGCGGTTTCGCCTGCGAGGCCGCCGACATCCTCGTGACCAACGGTGGCAAGCACGCGGTCTACAACACCTTCGAGGCCCTGTTGAACCCCGGCGACGAGGTCATCCTCCCCGCCCCGTACTGGACGACGTACCCCGAGCCCGTGGCGCTGGCCGGTGGCGTCACCGTGCCGGTCCTCACCACCGCACCCAACGGGTTCCGCGCCACTGTCGAGCAGCTCGAGGCCGCCCGTACCGACAGGACCAAGGCGCTCGTGTTCGTGTCGCCCTCGAACCCCACGGGGGCCGTGTACTCCCGCGACGAGATCGAGGCGATCGGCAAGTGGGCGGTCGAACACGGCATCTGGGTCATCACCGACGAGATCTACGAACACCTGGTCTACGGCGACAACGAATTCCATTCGCTCCCGGTCGTCGTCCCGGAGATCCGCGACCGGTGCGTGATCCTCAACGGCGTGGCCAAGACCTATGCCATGACCGGCTGGCGGGTCGGCTGGATGATCGGACCGGCCGACCTGATCAAGGCCGCCTCGAACCTCCAGTCGCACTCGACGAGCAATGTCTGCAACGTCGCCCAGGCCGCCGCGCTGGCCGCGGTCTCGGGCCCGCTCGACGCGGTCGTCGAGATGCGGGCGGCATTCGACCGTCGCCGTCGCACCATGCACTCGCTGCTCAGCGGGATCGACGGTGTGGTGTGCCCCGAGCCCCAGGGTGCCTTCTACGCCTACCCCGATCTCACCGGTGTGCTCGGTCGGACCTACGACGGGGTCACGCCGACCACCAGCCTCGAGTTGGCCGACCTCCTCCTCGAGAAGGCGAAGGTGGCGATCGTTCCCGGTGAGGCGTTCGGTGTGCAGGGCGGCGCCCGTCTGTCGTTCGCTCTGGGCGACGACGACCTCGGCGAGGGTGTCGGCCGCATCGCAGAATTCCTGTCTTGAGCAGCGAACCCGCCGCAACGCCTTACGGCGCCTGGCCGTCGCCGATCACGGCAGCCTCGCTCGTCGAGAGCGCGGTCGGGATCAGCGAGGTGCGAGTCGACGGCGATGCCGTCTGGTGGGCGGAGTCTCGCCCCCAGGAAGGCGGTCGCACCGCGATCGTGCGGCGGGTGGGCGACGGCGAGGCCGCCGATGTCACCCCGGCCGATGCCAACGTGCGCACACTCGTCCACGAATACGGCGGCGCCGGCTGGTGGGTCGACGACGGCGCGCTGTTCCATGTCGATTTCGCCGATCAACGGCTACGGCGGGTCGATCCCGCCGGCGCGGTCGTGCTGCTCACGCCCGAGCCGCCCGAGCCGAGATCGTGGCGCTTCGCCGACGGAGTGGTGACTCCCGACGGTCGAGTGGTCGTGTGCGTGCGCGAACGGCACGAAGACGGTGCGGTTGTCAACGAACTCGTCGGCATCGACACCGAGGGGAGCGGCAACGTCGAGGTGCTGTGGCAGGGGAGCGACTTCGTCGCCTCACCCCGCCTCTCGGCCGATGGCAGCCTCGTCGCCTTCGTCTCATGGGACGACCCGGAGATGCCGTGGACCCGCACTCGCCTCCACGTGCACCGCGTGGCCGACGGCCGCCTCGCCGACGAGCTGCTCGTGCTCGACGGCGACCGGGCGTTCTGCGAACCGGGTTGGGACGGCGAGCGGCTCCTCGTCGTCGTCGACGATCCCGAGTGGTGGAACCTCTACGAGGTCGAACTCGAGACCGGGCGGCTCGACCCGGTCGTCGCCGGCGCATTCGAGATCGCCACGCCTCCGTGGGTATTCGGCATGCAACGGTGGGCGGTCGTCGACGGCACGGTCGTCGCGGTCGCCGGATTGCCCACCGGCGACGAACTCGTCGTCGACGGGCGGACCACGACCACGGTGGATTCGAGCATCGTGTCGCTCTCGTCCTCGGGTGACGCCCTCGCCGCGGTCGGCGCCGGCTACGACCACGATCCCGAGGTCCTGCGGTTCGACATCGTCGACGGCATCGCCCGTCGGGGCGTGGTCCGCCCCGCCCGGCCGGTCTCGTTCGATCGTGGGTATCTCGTCGAGCCCGAGTGGATCTCGTTCCCGACCGGCCCCGACGGGCTGGCCACCGCCCACGGGCTGTTCTACGCGCCGGCCAATCCCGACCATGTGGGCCCGGCCGACGAGAAGCCGCCTCTGCTGGTGCTCGCGCACGGCGGGCCGACGGCCCAGGCCCGCCGGCAACTCCAGACCGCCATTCTCTACTGGACCTCGCGCGGCATCGCCGTGGTCGACGTCGACTATCGCGGGTCGACCGGCTACGGCCGCACCTACCGCAAGGCGCTCGACGGGCAGTGGGGGATCGCCGACGTCGAGGACTGCGTCGCCGGCGCCTCGTATCTCGCCGACCGCGGCGATGTCGACGCCGACCGGTTGATGATCCGGGGCGGCAGCGCCGGCGGGTTCACCGTGCTCAGTGCGCTCGCCTTCCACGACGTGTTCGCGGCCGGTGCGTCTCGCTACGGCGTGGCCGACCTCGAGGCGCTCGCCACCGACACCCACAAGTTCGAGGCCCGCTACCTCGACTCGCTGGTCGGCCCGTATCCGGCCGCCAAGGCCGTCTACGAGGAGCGTTCCCCGATCAACCATGTCGATCGCCTCAGCGCGCCCATGATCGTGTTGCAGGGCGATGAGGACGCGATCGTGCCGCCGAACCAGTCGGAGATGGTCGTCGAGGCCCTGAAGGCCAACGGCATCGAGGTCGAGTACCTGCTGTTCGAGGGCGAGCAACACGGCTTCCGGAAGGCGGACAACATCGTGACCGCGCTCGAGGCCGAGCTGGTGTTCTTCGGGCGGATCCTGGGGTTCGATCCCGTCAGGTGACGAATAACCCGTCAACCGAGTTGGCGGGTCGACCACCGGCGGCGAGGATGTCGGTCATGTCCCGCATCCTCGTGACCGAAACCATCGCCGAGTCCGGCCTCGATCGTCTCCGTGACGCGGGTCATGAGGTCGATGTCCGCCTCGGACTCGAGCCCGCCGAGCTCCTCGACGCGATCGTCGGGGCCCATGCCCTCATCATCCGTTCGGCCACCCAGGTGACGGCCGAGGTGCTCGCCGCGGCCGACGTGCTGATGGTGGTCGGCCGAGCCGGTATCGGCCTCGACAACGTCGATGTCGCCGCGGCGACCGCGGCCGGCGTGATGGTGGCCAACGCCCCGCAGTCCAACATCATCTCGGCGGCCGAACACACCATGGCCCTGCTGTTGGCCCAGGCCCGCAATGTGCCCCAGGCCCATGCGGCCCTGGTCGACGGGCGCTGGGAGCGTTCGAAGTGGGAGGGCGTCGAGCTGGCCGACAAGACCCTCGGCATCGTCGGCCTCGGCCGCATCGGCAACCTCGTGGCCCAACGGGCCGCCGCATTCGGCATGCGGCTGATCGCCCATGATCCGTTCGTCTCCGCCGAGGCGGCCAAGAAGGCCAATGTGGAGCTCGTCGATCTCGAGACGTTGGTGGCCACCGCCGACTTCCTCACCCTCCATCTCGCCAAGACGCCGGAGACCGCCGGCCTGATCGGCAAGGACCTGTTGGCCAAGGCCAAGCCCACCCTGCGGATCATCAACGTCGCCCGCGGCGGCATCATCGACGAGGCTGCGCTGGCCGAGGCGGCCCGCGAGGGACGCATCGGCGGCGCGGCGATCGACGTCTTCGACGTCGAGCCGACGACGGAATCGCCGCTGTTCGACGTCCCGAGCATCATCGTCACGCCCCACCTCGGAGCGAGCACGGCCGAGGCCCAGGACAAGGCCGGCATCACGATCGCCGAGCAGGTGGGCCTGGCCCTCGCCGGTGAGTTCGTGCCCTTCGCGGTGAACGTCGACGCGGCCGAGGTGAGTGAGCTCCTTCGGCCCTTCGTGCCCCTGGCCGAGCATCTCGGTGCGATCTTCGGCGGCCTGGTCGAGACCGTGCCGGAACGCATCGATGTCGAGCTCCGCGGCGCGATCGCGAAGGACGACGCCCGCATCGCCGTGCTCTCCGCGATCAAGGGTCTGCTGTCGATCCACACCGGTACCCCGGTCAGCTATGTCAACGCGCTCGACGTCGCTGCGGCTCGCGGACTCGAGATCCGTACGATCACCGCCCCGGCCCAGGACCACGTCAACGTGATCCGGATCGCCGGTGGGGGCCACTCGGTGTCGGGGCGGCTGTCGGGCCTCGACGGGAGCCACCGCATCTCCGAGCTCGACGACCACGCCCTCGACATCCACCCGAGCCCGCACATGGTCATCATCCGCAACCAGGACGAGCCCGGCATGGTCGGCCTCGTCGGCGCAACGCTCGGCGACGCGGGAATCAACATCTCCAACATGCACATCGGTGAGAGCGGCGACGGGGTCGAGGCGCTCATGGTCGTCTGCACCGGTTCGCCGGTTCCTCCGGCGGTGCAGGACGCGCTGCGCAACCATGCCAACGTGCGCTTCGTGAGGGCGATCACCGTCGCCTGACCCGCTTCGCTACCCTCCAGGCCCATGGAGCGTCGCGACGCACTCATCACCGGTGTCGTGCTCGGCGCCCTCTGTCTGGCGATCACCGGCATCTTCCTCTACGCCCGGTCCGGCGACCCCGCTCCGCTCGCGACCGATGCCGAGCCGGCGGACCCGGCGGCCGACGACGACGGCGCCGCCGACGACGAGCTCGCGCGGTTCGTCGACGAGGCGATCGCGTTCGTGGAGGCCACCCGTGGTCGCCGGTTCGTGACCGAACCAGTGGTCATCGCCCTCAGCGAGGCCCAGTTCGTCGCCCGGGTGCGGGCCGATCTGGCCGCGGATTTCGCCGCCGATCCCGACGACGTCGAGCTCCTCAACGCGGTCTACCGCTCGATCGGGCTCATCGGACCCGACGAGCAGATCGACGAGGTCTACAGCCGGTTCGGCGAGGCCGGCATCCTCGGCTTCTACGATCCGGAGACCGACGAGCTCGTCGTGCGGCAACGAGACACGCTCTCGCTGCTCACCAAGTCGACCATCGTCCACGAACTCACCCATGCGTTCGACGACCAGCACTTCGATCTCGATCGCCCCGAATACGACGACCGCACCGACGAGATCGGCTGGGGCTTTCGAGCCGTCGCGGAGGGGAGCGCATCGTGGGTCGAGGCCGAATGGGAGGAGACGCTCTCGGCGGACCAGCAGAACGAGCTGTTCCGGGAGGAGCTGAGCTTCGGCGACCCCGGCATCTTCGACGACTTCGAACTGTCGTTCCTGCTGCTCGAACTGTCGCCCTACGAGTACGGGGAACCCTTCGTCGAGCATCTCGTCGAGATCGGCGGCAACGACGCCCTCGACGAGGCCCTCGAGGATCCTCCCGTCACCAGCGAGCAGGTGATCTTCCCCGACCGCTACGACAACGACGAGGGGCCGATCGTCGTCGCGCCGCCGCCGGCGGAGGGTGAGGTCCACTTCACCGGACTGGGCGGCCAGGTCCTCATCGACTCGATCTTCGCGGGAGCCCGGGTCGCCCGCGACTTCGAGTGGGGCGGCGACCAGATCGTGGTCTTCACCGACGGTGACCGCGACTGCTTCCGCTGGGACGTGCAGGCCGAGGACGGCACGACCGACGGCGTCGAAGCATCGTTTTCGGCATGGGGGGCATGGGTCGGCAACACCGACGTCGCCCCGATCGACGACCGCACCGTGCGTGTCGAACGCTGCGTCTAACGCTTCGTCTAACGCTTTGCTCGCCGGAACCCGTCGGCCTCGGCGTCGGCCTCGGACGCGTAGCACCGCTCGGGCACCGTCCGCTCGTAGCTCATGCCGCCGGGCACGTGGAAGATGCCGGAGTCGGCGTTGCCCTTGATCGGGTGCGTCGCCGGGCAGACACCGTCGACCGGTTCGACCCACGCGGCGCGGTCCGTCGTGGTCGCAGTGTCGGTGGTGGTCGCAGTGGTGGTGGAGAACTGCACCGGCCCCGTGCGGGGTTCGGGGGCAGGTTCGGGGCGCAGGGGCTGCCAGCTCGCCTGGCCCGTCACTTCCGGGGGCTTGGCCCTTCGCACTGCCCGTACGATCCCCACCGCGGCACCGGCCACGGCGCCGACCTTCAGCACGTGGGCGAGGCGTTTCACGAGGTCGGGCATCGGGACTCCTTGATCCGAGACGCAGGGGCCGCCGCGTCGCGACGACCCCTGCACCGTACCGGAGCTCAGAGGTCGAGGGCCGCGAGTCGGTCCAGCGTCGTCAGGTCGTTGACCTGCAGGCGGGCCGGGCCGGACCCACCGAGCAAGCCCCAGGGCGAGCTGACGGTCCACAGCTCACCGTCGGGGAGCACCATCGAACGGCTGATCTGGGGAACACCGTCACCGATCGGCCAGCACGACACGATCGTGCCCTCGAGTTCGACCCCGAGCCGTTCGGCCTCCTCGGCCATCCACGGTTCGTCGTAGCACTCGAACCCGGTGGCCGAACGGGACTCGCCGTCCGCACAGTCGAGGATGAGGCCGTAGTCGTCGATCACCATGTATTCGAGTTCGCTGTCGGGTTCGCCGCCGTCGCGATCGACGTCGTCTTCGGTCAGCACCCGGCATTCGGTCTGGCCGGGCTCGACCGATTCGTCGTCGTGGTCGATACGGCCGACCTCGGTGATCGTGCCGTCCTCGACACGAAGGAGGACCACGCCGGCCCACTGCTGGCCGCTGTCCCACGTGTTGATCGGCACCACGGCCAGGTTCTCGGCCGCCCACCAGAGGAACGCGTGGGTGTCCCAGCCGACGTTGTTCCACGAGTCGGGACCGATCCAGGTGGCGATCTCCTGCGGATCGTCGAGATCGTTGACGTCGAAGAGCGAGACCTTGGAGCCGGTCACCCGGCCCGTCTGCTCGTCGGCGTCGCTGCCCACCCCGATCACGAGCCCGTCACCGATGGGGTGCAGATAGCTGGAGAAGCCCGGGATCTTGAGTTCGCCGCGCACCACCGGGTTCGTCGGGTCGCTCAGGTCGAGGGTGTAGAAGGGGTCGACCTGACGGAAGGTGACCACATAGCCGATGTCGCCCTGGAAGCGCACCGACTGCACGGCCTCGCCGTTGCCCATGTCGCCGACCGAGCCGACCTCGACCAGGGCATCGCCCTCTTCCCGCAGCACCCTGACGAAGGACTCGGAGGTCTCGTCCCAGTTGTTGCCGGTCGTGGTCACGACCCGCAGGTGGCCGTCGTGCTCGCTGAACGAGAAGCGGTCGCGAACGAGTCCGTCGACCGATCCGCTGGCGGTGTAGGCCGCACTGGTGTCGGAGGCGATGTCGAATCGGTGGATCGATGTGGTGACGTTCTCGACGATCTGGTCGCGGGCCGTGTCGAGCACGGCGAGGTCGAACCAGCTGGTGGTGGCGACGTAGACCGACTCGGTCGACGCGTAGACCACGTCGCCGGGGGCCAGCACCGACGACGTCGTCGACGGGTCGATCGAGCCGTCGACGTCGACGGTGAGCACCGACAACACGCCGAAGCCGGCGAACTCGCTGGGGGCGTGGACCTGTTCACACGGCACGAGCTGACCGTCGCCGGTCTGTGAGCCGTTGGCGTCGAGCAGCGTGTAGCCGGGCAGCCAGTCACTCAGCTCCGAGTCGAGGATCGCCTCGCGGTTCGCCTGCTCGGCCCGTTCCTCGCCGGCCTCGCCCTGCGGATAGACGAATGGGAAGTTGTACTGGGGGTTGGAGCGGACGATGATCCGCGCCGTGCCGTCGACGGCCCGGGCGCTGACATAGTCGCCCTCGGCGGAGAGGGTCTCGAGGATCCGGGGTGTGTTGCCCTGGACCCCGATACGGGTGATGGTCGTGCGGCTGCTCCCGGCGTAGTACGGCTCGGCGATGTCGGACGCGAACCCGGCCTCGGCATCCTCGCTGATGCCGATCTCGCCCTCGTACCAGCCCTGGTTGACGAGCAGGAGGTCGTCACCGTCGAGGAAGAGCTCGGCCCGGTCACCCCGGGGCACGACGACGGTGCCGATCACCGTACGGGACCCGACGTCGACGATGACGAGCTCGCCGTTGGCCACGAGGTACACGCGTTCGCCGTCGGTCTTGACCACGTCGGCCTCGTCGACGCCGGTCTCCTGGATGTTGGTGCCCGAGAAGTCCACGCCCTCCGTCAGGCCTCCGTCGTCGCCACCTCGGGCCGTCGCGGGCGCCGATTCGGCGGTGTCGAAGTCGGCCGTGGTGTCGTCGTCCGCTTCCATCGCGTCGAGGGCGACGGGCCCGTCGACGGGCCACCATCCGCCGTACCAGCCGTCGTTGAAGCCCCACGGGCCGACCCGCTCGGCGCCCTCGGTGCGGAGGTGGTCCAGCAGGGTCGCACAGTCGTCGAAGCCCGACAGTGCACTGGTGAGCCGCACGTTCTCGCCGCCGATGTCGACCACGCCGTCGCGCGGGGTTGCGGTGGGGATGGCGTCGTCGGTGCCACAGGCCGTGGCGAGCATGCCGAGGGCGGCGATGCCGGCCAGGGTCTTGCCGACGAGGTGCGGACCCGTGAGGGACATGCGCATGGGATTCTCCGGTCGAAGCAGGGGGATCGAACGCCAGCTATGACGTCGCCCGTCGCGAGGCGGTTCCCGCTCGCCCGGATTTTCGCAGGTCCGTCAGTTGGCGGCGGGCATCCAGGGGCGCCGCGAGGCCTCGTAGTCGTCGATGTCGGACTCGTGCCGCAGCGTGAGCCCGATGTCGTCGAGTCCCTCGAGGAAACGTTCCTGGGTCGACTCATCGAGCGGGAAGCTCGTCTCGAGCCCGGCGGCCGGCGCCTCGACGGTGAGGCGTTCGACGTCGATCGTGATCTCGAGGGTGGGGTCGGCTTCGACGGCCCGCATCAGCGCCACGTTGAAGTCGGCGGGCACGGTGACCGGCACGAGCCCGTTCTTCGTGCAGTTGTTGCGGAAGATGTCGGCGAAGCGCGGAGAGATCACGGCATCGAACCCGTATTGCTGGATCGCCCAGACGGCGTGCTCGCGAGAGGAGCCGGTGCCGAAGTTGAGCCCGCCGATCAAGATGTTGGCCCCCGCGTACTGCTCCTGGTTGAGCACGAAGTCGCGGTCGTCACGCCATTCGGAGAAGAGTCCCTTCTCGAATCCGGTACGGGAGACCTGCTTCAGCCAGTCCGACGGGATGATCTGGTCGGTGTCGACGTCGGAGCGGTCGAGCGGCACCGCGGTGCCAGTGACGATGCGTACTGCTTTCATCGGTCTTCCTCTCAGTCCAGGTCGGCCGGCGTG
>JAUIML010000294.1 GCA_030432715.1 Acidimicrobiia bacterium
CGCCCCGGTGCACGGCCCGACGGGCGATGGCCGCCTGCGAGCCGGCCGGCGTCGCCAGCACCACCGCCGCGGTGTCGGCGCCGACGTGGCGGCCCTCGCCGTACTCCGTGCCGACCCCCAGCGTCTCGACGAGGCGCCGGGCCTTCGTCTCCTGCTGATCGCGGATCTCCACACAGTCGACACGACCGCTCGACCGGAGCTGGCGGGCAATCCGCGCCCCGGTGGCACCGGCGCCGAACAGGACGACTCTCATCGGCGATGCGTCATTGCAGGTCGGGACCCTCGAGCTCGCGCCACCCACCCTTCTGGGGTGGGACACCACCGCTCCCCCGCACCCGAATGGCGGCCGCAACGGCGACGCCGGCGAACAAGGCCACCATGGCCCGCCGTACGAGCGTCAACAGACCACGACCGCCCATCGGGAACCTCCTCGGTGCGAACCTGCGACACAGAACTCACGGGTGCCGGGAGTCCCGCCCCCATGGCGAGACTCCGAGCAACGCGAACGCGTTGCCGTGGGGCTAGCAGGAGTCGAACCTGCGACCTCACCCTTATCAGGGGTGCGCTCTAACCAACTGAGCTATAGCCCCGTGAGGCGATCACGCTACCGGTGCGGATGTGCGGCCGCCAACGTGATGCGAGATGTCGATCGCCGCTGCGTCAGGTGGTCGTTTCCTCGGCGTCGAGGGCCTCGGCCGTGGGCAGGATCGGGATGTCGGGGTTGTCCGGCGCAGCGTCGCCTCCGCCCAGAGCGGCGGGGTCGGGATCGTCGAGCAGCGCCGGCCCGGCCGCCGGCATCTCGCGAGCGGGAGCGGCTCCCGGCTGGGCGACGACCCGGGCACCGTGACGCGGGCGGGTGCGCTTGGGCCGGGGTCGGGCCGTCTCCTCCTCGACCACCGTGAACCGGACGCCGCCGGTGATGTCGCTGATGAGGTTGAACAGCACGGCCATGAGCACGGTGAACCCCGCGCCGGCCACGACGAGCACCAGACCGCCGATGGCGCTGGCCCGGAAGATCTCGTCGGCGTTGAACTCGAAGCTCTCGAGGGCGAAGAGCTCGCGTATGAAGTTCTCGATGTTGTCGACGGTCCCCGACCCGACGGCGAAGCTCCAGAGGATCACACCCGCGATCAGCAGGATCACCCACAGGCAGAAGTAGAAGATCAGCGAGACCTTGAGTACCGACCAGGGCTCGACATGGCGGACGAGACGCCGCACCTTGCGAGCCCGGAGCCGCCCGGCCGTGCGGCGGTCGCGCAGCGTGGGCCGGGGTGCAGCGGCGCGCCGGGACATGCCGGCGATGGCGGGGCCGGCCGCGGTGGCAACAGAACCGTTGTCGGCCGGTGCCGGGGTGGACGGTTCGTCGCCGGGCAGCACCAGTTCCTCGCCGGTGGCGAGACGGAAGGTTGCGTCGTCGGATTCAGGGAGCTCGCTCATGGTGGGGTGGGCGCTCCGCAACCCGCGGCAGGAGCACCGGGAAAGTGTAGGGGACGAACTCCGCCAGGCCCCCTCACCCCAGGATCATCGTCGTCACGAGCGGTCAGACCGCTCGAAGCCATTCGGCGAGTTCGTCGCGGAATCCGTCGAGATCCTTGTAGCGGGCCACGGCTTCGGGGAGGGCGGCGAGCTGCCGGCCCAGGCTGGCGGCACCGATGTGATCGACCACCACGCCGAGCGGCCAGACATGGATCCGGATGCCGAACACGATCGCACGATGGCGGACGAGACGTCGGAGGGTCTGGCGTTCGATCCGTAGATGCAGGCCGGTCGCCGGATCGGCCGGCAATGCGGTCGGCGCCTGACGCGCCCCCGGTTCGAGACGCCGAGCGGGGTCGCCGACCACGGACCAGTTGAGTCGGTGGGCCACGGAACCCGGGGCCATCCGATCGAAGAACCGATCGACGCGACCCGCCAGCTGCCGGTCATAGGACGGCACGGGCGAGTGGATCGCCGCCAACGGACATCCGAGGATCGACCGCAGATCCCAGCGGGTCGGGAAACACACCGAACCGGCGGTCAACACCCACGACGACCCGACCGGTTCGAGCAGGCAGAGGTCCTCCTGCACGCTCAAGCCGGCCGTCTCGAGCGGGTGACGTCGGGCCGCGGACGGGACCAGCCCGTACCCCTCGAGCGACTCGACCACGAGGTCGTGGATCTCGGCCGCCGCCGACGCGGTTCCCGGTCGGGCCGCGAACACGGCATCGGGTCGCCGTTCGGTCAGGAGTTCCTTCTCCGCCAGGTCGTCCGAGCGCCGATCGTCGGGTTGCAGCCACTCGTGGGCCGCGAGGGAGCGCACCCCCATCCGCCAGCGGAAGGGTGGTTCGGAGAAGATCGGGTGGTCGACGACCTCTCGATACGACAGTGGCACCCGTTCACTGTGGCACCCATTCGACCATCTGTTCGGCCCGGGCCCGGGCCCGGGCCACCCCGACCCCGACGACCACCTCGACCGCGGTGCCGGTGGCGACCCGAAACTCGTCGTAGTCGAGCAGGACCCCACCGTTGGCCGCCGCCACCGAACCGGCCAGCATTCGCCCTTCGGCGGCGCCCGCCAAGGCTGCGGCATCGGCGGCCGTGCGGGCTCGCGCTGCGTCGTCGGCCGCCGTCGCCATCCGGGCCACGACCATCACCGCGACGAGCGCGACTGCCATCACGATCATCAGCAAGGGCAACGCCTGCCCACGATCCCGATCATTCTCCGACAACACACATCCTCCTTCGTACGGGGGGAAGTGCGTGGTGAGCGGGCTCGCCCGACGATCAGTCCGCCGGCGGGTCGTCTCCCTGAGCCTCGACTGCCGGAGCCTCGACTGCTGGAGCGGGGGCCGTGCCGTTCTCCTCGATCTCGGCCTCGATGTGGACGAGGGCGATCGACGACACGACATCGTCGTCGTCGGGACTCATCACCTTGACGCCGCTGGCCGACCGACTCTGCTGGGAGATGTCCTCAGCCCTGGTGCGAATGAGCACCCCGGCCGCCGTCATCGCGAGGATCTCGTCGTCGTCGTCGACGATCAGCGTGCCGACGACGGTCCCCTTCTCCTCGGTGATCTTGATACCAACGACACCCATGCCACCACGACCCTTGGTCGGATACCCCTCGACGGGCGTGCGCTTGCCGTACCCCTTCGTGGTGATGTGGAGCAGGGTGGAGTCTTCTCGCGCGATGTCGCACGCGACCACGGCGTCGCCGGGCTTCTTGAACTTGAGCCCGATCACGCCAGCCGCGTTGCGGCCCATCTCGCGCACCTGGTCTTCCTTGAACCGAATCGTCTGCCCGAAACGAGACGACAACAAGATGTCGTACATGCCGT
>JAUIML010000049.1 GCA_030432715.1 Acidimicrobiia bacterium
AGCCGCTGACGACGAGCATGCATTCGCGGCCGACCTCACCCTCGCGCATCGCGGTGCGGCCCGCCCCGAACGGCACGAGGGTGCCTCGGCGTTCCACGAGGCGGAGCTCACGCGCCGGCAGGGCGCTGGCCAGTTCGCTGGAACGGAGTGGGGCGGGGATCGGGTCAAAGCGTCGGAACATGTCGGGGGAACCTCCTGTAGACCCCTACGACCCGACATGGCGGTGCGGATGCACCGAGACGCCCGACGTTTGGGATCGACGGACCTCCGCGCGCGAAGCTCGCCCGACATGTTCGGTCTCTCTCGACGCATTTTCTCTCGATACACCACCGCACTCGTGCTCGTCCTCGGCCTCGTGGCCGCGTGCGCGGACGACGGCGCCGATACTGAACCAGCGCCGACCGTCGCGCCGTCCACCACCACCACCACCACCGGCGGGCCCGACGACGCCGACCCCGACAGCGGCACCGACGATCTCGAGCCCTCACCTCCGGCCACGGTGACCGGCCCGATCAGCTCGACCAATCCGCCCGTCGTTCCCCAACCCGCCGTCGCCCTGCCGGAGGGCTATGTGGAGGAAGAGTTCTTCGTGGGCGGCGAGGCGGCCCGCTACGCGCCCGTCGGCGAACACGGCGTGGACGGGATGTGGGACGTCCAGCTCGACGGTCGGGCCGAGTTCCGGACGCGAATCCTCGTGCGCCGCCCGCCCGCCGATCGGTTCAGCGGCACCGTCGTCGTCGAGTGGCTCAACGTCTCGGCGGTGGAGTCGTCGCCCGACTGGGGGTATCTCTCCGAGGAGATCGGCGTGTCGGGTCATGCCTACGTGGCGGTGAGCGTGCAGGCCCTGGGAGTGATCGGCGGTGAGCCCCTCCTGACGGTCGAGATCGACGAGGAGACGGCGGCCGAGGCCGGGGCCGACCCCGACGACGCCGACACCGGTGGGCTCGTCAACATCGACCCCGAGCGATACGGCACGCTCGTGCATCCGGGCGATGCCTACACCTACGACATCTTCAGCCAGGTCGGGCAAGTCCTCGATGCCGGCGACGGTGGTGTGCTCGGCGGGCTCGAGGCGAGGACCCTGCTGGCGCTCGGCGAGTCGCAGTCGGCCGGGTTCCTCACGACCTACGTCAACGCCGTGCACCCGACGGTCGACGTCTTCGACGCGTTCCTGGTCCACAGTCGCGGGGCCGGGGGTGCCCCGCTGGCCGGCGAGTTCGGCGACGACACGTCGTTCGTCGACCGCGGGGTGCGGATTCGCACCGACCTCGACGACCCGGTGTTCATGGTGCAGACCGAGACGGATCTCACGTTGCTCGGCTACCACCTCGCCCGTCAGCCCGACACCGACTTCGTCCGGACCTGGGAGCTCGCGGGTACCGCGCACGCCGACGCCCACGTCATTCGGGCCATGCTCCCCGGACCTCGCGACGCTTCGGTCGGCTCGTTCCTCGGATGCGTCGACCCGATCAACACCGGCCCGCACCACGAGGGTGTCCAGGCCGCGCTGCGCCGGCTCGTCGAATGGGTTGAAGACGGCACGGCGCCGCCGGCCGGTGAGCCGATCGTGACCACCGATTCCGATCCTGTCGCGATCGTGCGCGACGAGCTCGGCTACGCGCTCGGCGGGGTGCGCAACCCACTCGTCGACGTACCCGTCGTGGTGACCACGGGCGATCCCTGGAACGGCGTCGACCTCGAAGCCTCGGAGTCCCTCGACGTCTGCGCGCTCTTCGGACAGACGTTCCCGATCGAACCGACGGGTCTCATCGAGCTGCACGGGTCGCCGGGCGACTATGTGGCCGCGTTCGACGCAGCGGCCACCGCCGCCGTGTCGGCCGGGTTCCTGCTCGACCACGATGCCGAGCAGCTGCGCCAGGAGGCGGCGGCCAACCAGGGCCTGTTCGGATAGTTCGACTCGCACGGTGCGGCACCGTCAACTTACGCTGCCGCCATGACTCACCCGTCTCGTCGTCCCCGCCCGGGGCTCATCCTCGTTCTCGCCGGTCTCTCGGTCCTGTCGATGCTCGCTGCCGCGTGCGGCGACGACGAGTCGGCCGATCCCGAGGGCGTCGCCGAAGCCCCGACGGCCGACGACGGTGCTGCCGATGTCCCCGGCGACGACGGCGACTCCGAGGCCGGCGACGCGGTACCGGCCACGGTTGCAGCCGACTTCTCGACCGTGGCGAGCACCGGGCAGGTGACGGTCACCGGTGCGGCCCCGGGCACCGAACTCACCCTCCGGGGACCGGGCACCGAACAGGTGGGCACCGTCGACGATCTCGGCAACCTCCTCTTCCGCGACGTCGAACCCGGTGACGGATGGAGAGTGCTCGACCTCGGCGCCGACCCGGCCCCGGCCAGCGAGGAACTCGTCGTGCCCCGATTCGACGAGCATCCCGATCAGGCGTTCTACGACGCCCAGGAGATCGGCGAGGGTTTCGGCTACATCGAGATGCGCGACGGCACGCTGCTCAGCGCGACCGTCCGTCTGCCCGGCCCGGTCGAGGACGGGCCGTACCCCACCGTCATCGAGTACTCCGGCTATGACCCGTCGAGCCCCTACGAGATCGAGCCGGCCATCAACATCTACGGCCTGTTGGGATGGGCGACAGTGGGGGTGAACATGCGCGGGTCGGGATGCTCGGGCGGCGCCTACGACTACTTCGAGCCGATGCAGTCGCTCGACGGTTACGACGTCATCGAAGCCATCGCCGCTCAGGATTGGGTCTACGAGAACCACGTGGGCATGGTGGGCATCAGCTACTCGGGCATCAGTCAGCTCTTCGTCGCCCAGACCCAGCCGCCGAGCCTCGCCGCGATCACCCCCATCCCGGTCATCGAGGATTCGTACCGGTCGGTCGTGTGGCCCGGTGGCATCTACAACAACGGTTTCGCGAAGAGCTGGGGCGAGAACCGGCAGGGCGCCAACGACGCCTACGGGTCCGGCTGGGTGAACCAGCGCATCGAGGAGGACGGCGACGAGATCTGCGACGCCAACCAGCTCCTGCGCAGCCAGAACCGGGACCTGACCGAGGCGGCCGCGGCCACCGCGTTCTGGACCGACGAGGACGGCGACCCGCTGTCGCCGCGCACGTTCGTCGACCGGATCATCGTGCCGACCTTCCTGGCCGGCGCCTGGCAGGACGAGCAGACCGGTGGTCGGTTCCCGACGATGCTCGACGACTTCACCGGGGCTCCGGTCTTCAAGGCCCATCTCTACAACGGGGCCCATGCCGACTCGCTGGGCCCGGAGAGTCTGTTCGCCGCGGTGGAACTGCTCGAGGTCTACGTGGCCGAGCGGGTTCCCTCGGTCAGCCCGGTGATCCGGCTCGGTGCGCCCGCGCTCTACGAGGAGGTGTTCGGCGTCGCCGGAATCCAGCTGCCGCCGGACCGCTTCACGACCCTCGAAGAGGCGCGGGCGACGCTCGAGAGCGAGGCGCCGTTCACGGTGTTCCTCGAGAACGGCTCGAACCCGGTCGCGCTCGGTGCGCCGGTGCCCCGCGGGTCGGTCCAGTTCGAGACCTGGCCGCCATCGGAAGCCGACGTGCTGACCTGGCAGCTCGGCGACCTCGCCGGCGGCGAGGATGTCGTCGAGTTCGAGGTCGACGTCGAACGCTCGCAGGAGCTGACCAAGGCCGCGGACGACGACGGAGACGAGTTCGAGAACCTCGATTGGGAGCTGCTCGACGATGGCGAAGCCGTCGTGTTCGAGACCGAGCCGTTCACCGAGGACCTCCTGCTCGTGGGGTCCGGCCGCGTGTCGCTGAGCGTGCAGGCCGACGAGGCCGACGCCGACCTCCAGGTGACGATCACCGAGGTGCGCCCCGACGGCTACGAGATGTTCGTGCAGTCCGGTTGGTTGCGGGCATCGCACCGGGCGCTCGACGAGTCCGAAACGACCGAGACGCTCCCGTGGCACCTCTACACCGAGGAGGCGAACGAGCCGCTGCCCGCCGGCGAGTACACCCAGGTCGACGTCGGGATCTTCCCCGCCGGTCACGTGTTCCGCGCGGGTTCGACGCTGCGACTGATCGTCGACAGCCCCGGTGGCAACCGGAACCTGTGGGCCTTCGACGTGCTGCCCCACGACGGATCCGCGATCCGCATCGACCCTTCGGCGTCGACGCTCGCGCTGCCGTTCGTCTCCGGCGTCGACGTGCCCGATGGTCTCCCCGACTGTGAGAACACCCGCAGCCAGCCGTGCCGCATGTGGGAGGCCTACCAAAACGCGAGGCCGAGCTGAGGGCACGGACTGAACAGCGTCAACTGCCACGGCGCGGGTCCACGCTCTAGGGTTCGACCGTGTCCAGCGACGGCAACGGTCCACGATGAGTGGCCAGGAGATTCCCGAGGGAACGGTCACGGTCCTGTTCACCGACCTGGTCGAGTCCACTCGGCTGAACCAGACACTCGGCGACGATGCCGCCCGCGAGGTCGGCCGCCAGGTCGAATCGATGGCCCGCCAGATCGTGGCCGACCAGCGCGGGGTGCTCATCAAGGAGATGGGCGACGGGTTGATGGCCGCCTTCGCCTCTGCCCGTCGCGCCGTGGCCGCGAGCCGCGAGATCCAGGTCGAGATGGCCCGGCTGCGGCGTCGGGGTCTCGACGAGAGCGTGGCCATGCGCATCGGGCTCCACACCGGCGAGGTGTTGAGCGAGGACGGCGACATCCACGGCGAGACCGTGATCATCGCCAAGCGCATCGAGGGGCTCGCCCCGTCGGGCGGTGTGCTGGCGTCGGAGACCGTGCACGGGGTGCTGGGCACCGCACGGGACGAGCTCGTCGAACACGGCACCACCGAGCTCAAGGGGATCGAGAACGAATGGAGGCTGTTCCTCGTTCCGATCCCCGACGACGAGGAAGGAGGCGGCGGCCTGGACGACACCGAGCCGACGCCCTATGTGGGGCGGGTCGCCGAACGCGGGCAGTTGCAGCAGCTCCTCGAGGCAGCGGCAGCCGGTCGGGGAGGCATGGCGCTGATCGGTGGCCCGGCCGGGCTGGGGAAGAGCCGACTCACCCGCGAGCTCGCCGACGCCGCCGAACGTACGGGCATGAATGTGCTCACCGGGAACTGCCTCGACATGGCGTCGCCGCCGCCGTACCAGCCCAGCATCGACCATCTCGAGCAGGCGGCCCGCAACGCCTCCCACGAGGGGTTCCGCGGCGCGCTGGGCGAGAACGCCCCCGAGGTCGCGAAGCTGTTGCCCTCGCTGCGGCAGCGCTACGACGACATCCCCGACTCGCCCGACCTGACCCCGGAGCAGGAGCGGCGCTACATGCTCCACGGGGTCGGTCAGTTCATCGAGCGCGCCGCCCGGGCCCAGCCGCTGATGCTGGTGTTCGAGGATCTCCACTGGGCCGACGAGTCGACCCTGCTGTTGCTCCGCCATCTCGGTGGGAGGGTCGGCGAGATCCCACTGCTCATCGTGGGTACGTATCGCGACGACGAACTCGAACCGGACCGACCGCTCACCACCGCGATCGGTCCGCTCTTCCGCGATGTGGGGGCGCTTGACATCCGCCCCCGCCTGCTCACCGAGACCGAAGTCGACGCGGTGCTCACGGCCCGGGCCGGGATGCCCGCGCCGAGGGAGCTCCTCGACCTCGTGTTCTCGGAGACGCAGGGAAACCCGTTCTTCGTCGAGGAGCTCTACCGGCATCTCCGCGACACCGGGAAGCTCTTCGACGACGACGGGAACTGGCGGGCCGGATTCGAGATCGGGGAGACCGAGGTCCCGCAGGGCGTGCGGCTGGTGATCTCGCGGCGCCTCGAACAGCTGTCGGCCGACGAGCGCAAGGCGCTGGCCGCCGCAGCCGTGATCGGACGGACCTTCGCGTTCGGCCTCCTGGAGGCCGCCGCCGGCCTCGGCGACGACGACCTGTTCGATGCCCTCGAAGCTGCCGAGCGCGCCCACCTCATAGAGGAAGCACGGGGAGATCGCGAAGCCCGCTACATCTTCATCCACGAGCAGATCCGCCAGACACTGGTCGGGGAGCTTTCGCTGGCTCGTCGCCAGCGCCTCCATCTGCGCATCGCCGACGCCCTCGACGCGAGCGGCCAGGCGTCCCCGATCGAACTCGCCCACCACCTCTATCAGGCCGGCCCGAGTGCGCCGGCCGAGCGGGTGGTCGCCGCCCTCGTCGCCGCAGCCACCACCAACCTCGATGCACTGGCCTTCGAGGATGCGCTGCGCCACCTCGACAACGCGGAGCCGTTGGTGGATGCCTCGGCCCGTCTCGACTTCCGACTGCTCCAGGTTCGGGCGGTGCGCGGCGCCGGCCGCGTCGACGACGCACTCCGATTGCTCGACGACGAGCTCCAGCGCACCGACGACACCGCCGGCCGGGTGGCGTTGCGGCTCCAGCGGGTCCAGCTGCTCAACGACCAGTACCGGGCCGGCGAAGGCCTCGACGATGTCGCCGCACTGGTCGAGGCCGCGGCGGACGATCCGAGCCTCGTGGTGCCGGTGCAGCTCCTGCGCGGGCGGGCCCACTACATCCTCTCGCTCGACGAACCCGACCACGCCCACGAATCCCGGGCGGCCTACGAGGCGGCCTACGAGGCCGCGAAGGCCGCAGGCGACAAGGTGAGCATGGCGCGCGCCCTGCTGCCGACGACCTGGTTCACCGACTACTGGACCGACTACCGGGAGATCGCCAAGCGCAATGTCGACGAGGCGCTCGAGCTGGCCGAGGAGGTCGGCGACGAGGACCTGATCCTCGATGCGGAGGCCGCGTCGCTGCACCGCTCCGGAGCGGGCTTCGCAGCCGACCGTTCTGAGGCCCTCCTCGCCCGGCTCGAGGCGCGCCGTGACCCCGTGAAGCTCAACGCCCACTGCTTCTGGATGATGTGGCAGTACCTCGCCCTGGCCCGCTTCGCCGACTGTGTCGCCACGTGCGATCGGGGCATCGAGCTCGCAGACCTCATCGGGTCCGAGCCGGTGCAGTACGGGTCGATAAAAGCCATCGCCCTTGCGGAGATGGGCCGCTTCGACGCCGTTGCCGGTGCCATCGAACAGGAGGTCACCGACGACGACCACCCGTTCGGACAGGCCTGCGCCTCGCTCGCCCGGTCGGTCTATCTCTGCCGAGTGGGGGCATGGGAACCTGCGGCTGTCTCGCTGGGCGACACACTCGATCGCGCCGACGCGCTCAGTCGCATCTGGATGCAGGCCTGGGCCGGCGGTCTGCTGTGGGTTGTGGCGGCCCATGTCGAGGCCGAGACCGGTCACGATCCCGAGGCGCTCACGAAACTGCCGACGATCATGGGTAGAACGCCCAACGGGTTGGCCGCCGCCGAGATCGCCCTGATCGAGGGGCGACCTCGGGATGCGGTCGACGCGCTCGCCACGCTTGTCGGTGACGACCACGCGATCAGCCGCGACATGCTCTCGGCGCTCGATGTCACTGCCCGTGCGCTTCTCGCCGTCGGCGATCACGCAGCGGCGATCGCCGCAGCCGATCGCGGCATCGCCGCCGCAGAGCCGCTCGAATACGGGAGCATCCTCTGGCGGTTCCGCGCCGTGCGGGCCCGGGCCCTGGAGGCGACCGGCAGCGTCGAGGCGGCGCGGAAGGAACACGACCACGCGCGGGCTGCGTTCATGGTGCTCGCCGACCGTATCGACGAGCCCGATCTGCGGGAGTGGTTCGAGCGGCAACCTCTGGCGCCGGCGCGATGAGCGGTCCGCTGACCCATGGTTCGCCCGAGAGCGTGGGGATGTCGAGCGAGCGGCTCGGCTGGATGCGGTCGATGATGGCCGACCACGTCGAGTCCGGGCGCTCACCGTCCGCCGTCGCCGTCGTGGCCCGCAGAGGCACGGTCGTCCTCGCGGAAGCGTTCGGGATCCAACGCCCTGGTGGAGCGGCGCTCGAAGTCGACCACGTGTGGCCGCTCGCTTCCGCGGGAAAGCCGATCACGGCTGCGGTCGTGATGAGCCTCGTCGAGGAGGGCCGCATCGGAATCACCCAGCCGATCGTCGACTTCTTCCCCGAGCTGCGCGAGACGGGCAACGACGACGTGCTGGTCCACCACCTGCTCACCCACACGGCGGGCTGGGAGTCGGCCCAGCGGACGCAACGGTTGGTGACCGTGTTCTCCGAAGGCCAACTGCCGCCTGCTCCCGAAGGCGTCAACCCGATCGATCACACGTTTCGGTGGCTGGCGTTCAACCCGATTCGAGTGGCCACCCCCGGCGAGCGCATGGACTACGACAACTCGCATTACACGCTGTTGAGCGAGATGGTGCGCCGAGTCACCGGCGACACGCTCGACGCCGCCATGAGGGCGCGACTGTTCGAGCCGCTGGGCATGGACCGCAGCGCAGTGATCGTCGACGACGCCACGCGTCCGCATGTCGTGCGTCGCGCACCGGGATTGCCGTTCGGCCCCGACGCCCCGGTGTCCTTCGAGGGAGACGACTTCGAGTCGGCCGACTCCGGCGCGGCCGGCATCTTCATGACGCCGATGGACCTCGCCGCGTTCGGACAGGCGATCCTCGACGGCGGTACCTACGACGCGCACCGTGTCCTCGCACCGAGCACCGTCCGCTCGATGGTCACCGATCAACTGCCCGGGATTCCGGCCGTCTTCGGCGACTCGGAGTTGCCGCGTGCGTCGTGGGGCTATGGCTTCGCCGTGCGCCAAGCGCGGGCCTTCGCCTTCTACAACGGCGGTCTGCCCAGCGAGCACGCGGTCATGCATCCCGGCGCCGGGGGGATCAGCTACTGGATCGACATCGAACGCGAGATCGTCGGTGTGTACTTCGAGGTGGTCACCAAGATGAGCCAGCATCTCGAACCGATCTCGGGCATCGGCCACCGACTCCAGGACATCGTGACCGGCGCGGTCGACACATGAGCATCGGCCTCGAACTCCACGACCCCGCCGAAGTGGGCATGGCGAGCGAGCGGCTCGAGGCGGCCGGCGCGCTCATGGAGCGCCAGTTCGACGAGGGCCGGTCGCCGATGCTGGCTGCGGTGGTGGCTCGTCACGGCAAGGTCGTCTTCGCCAAGGCGATCGGCGATCAACGACCCGGTGGGCCTCCGCTCACCATCGACTCCATCTTCCCGATCGCCTCGCTGTCGAAGCCGATGACGGCCGCGGTCGTGATGGCCCTCGCCGAACGGGGGATGATCGGCCTCCACGAGCCAGCTGCGCTCACCCTGCCCGAGCTGGCCGACGACCACGACGATGTGCTGGTCGCGAACCTGCTCACCCACACATCGGGTTGGACCGAGGAGGACCACCTCGCCGCCCGCGAGGCCGGTCTCGCTGCTGCACTGGACTCGGTTCCCGACGGCATGGACGCCCTCACCCACATCATGCTCTCGCCGGGTTGGTCGGTCCCACGCCGCCACGAGGTGAGCACGATGATGGCCTACTGCAACTTCAACTACTCCCTCCTCGGCGAGCTGATCCGCCGCGTCACCGGCGGTTCGCTCGACGCTGCCATGCGCCGCTACCTCTTCGAGCCGGTGGGCATGACCAGCAGTTGCTACGTCCTCTCCGAGGAACTCCGGCCGCGCGTCATCGAACGGCCGGCCGGAATCCCGTTCGGGCCTGGCCACACCGGATCGCCCATCTCCCACAACGACCCGCTGTGGGAGGCCTGCGACGACGGTGCGATGGGTGGCTACGCGTCGGCGGTCGATCTCCAGCGCTTCCTCCAGATGATCCACGATCGCGGACGGGTGGGCGACCGGGTGGTGTTGAGCCCCGCGTCCGTCCGGGCGATGACGACCGATCGAGTGCCCGACATCCCCACCGAGGCGATGGGCCAGGCCCATCAGGCCGCGTCGTGGGCGTTCGGATTCGCTGTCGCCGGGCGCGAGCGCTGGAAGCAGTTCGGCGGCGGCACGGTCACTCCGGGCTCGGCGGCGCACGGAGGCGCCGGCGGCATCGGTGGCTGGGTCGACTTCGCGCACGGCATCGCCGCGAGCTATGTCGAGGTCGTCACCGACATCGACGAGTTCAGCGTGCCGCTCTCGTGGGCCGCCAACCGATTCGAGGACGTCGTCACCTCGGCGATCCAGCCGTGACCGGGCCGCTCGTCGACGGGGTCTGTGACGAACGGTTCGCGGCGCTGGGCGAGGTGTTCCGCGACAACATCGAATCCGGTGTCGACGCGGGCGCGTGCCTCGCGGCCAGCGTGCATGGGGAGACCGTGGTCGATCTGTGGGGTGGCCACCGCGACTGGGAGTACACCGAGCCGTGGGAACGAGACACGATCGTCAACGTCTTCTCCACATCGAAGGTGATGCTCAACATCGCCGTCCTCATGGTCCACGACCGAGGTCTGCTCGACCTCGACGCGCCGATCGCCGACTACTGGCCGGAGTTCGGTCGCAACGGCAAGCACACGATCACCTGCCGTGACGTGTTCGTCCACCGGTCCGGGCTCCCGGGCTTCGGGCGCTCGGTCTCCTTCGACACGCTCCACGACTGGGAAATCGTCATCGGTCTGGTCGAGGACGCGGAGCTCTGGCACGAGCCCCGGACCCGCACCTACTACAGCCCGATCGTCTACGGCTACGTGCTGGGCGAGATCGTCCACCGTGTGTCGGGCGTGCCGTTCGCCGACTTCTTCCGAACCGAGTTGGCCGAGCCGCTCGGCGCCGATTTCCACTTCGGCATCACCGACCCGGCCACGGCGGGACGGATCGCCGCGCTGTGGCCGCCCGACCCCGACGCCATACCGGAGGCTGCCAACGACATCGTGCTCACGGAAGCCGAGGACGGCTACTGGCTCGGGCCCGAACGGCAGGCGGCCGTGATCCCCGCCTCCAACGGCATCGGCAACGCCCGCTCGATCGCTCGCGTTGCCGCGACCATCGCCGCCGGCGGCGTGATCGACGGACGTCGCTATCTCTCGCCCGGCACGATCCGCGAGGCGGCGACGGAGCAGAGCTTCGAGGACGACCACGTCATGGGCTGGTGCCGATACGGGCTCGGCTTCGGGCTCGATCACGAGGGGTTCCCGTCGCCGACCCCCAGCACCATCCACTGGGGTGGCTACGGGGGATCGTTGGCGACGATGGACCCCGAGACCGGACTTGCCGTCGCGTTCGCGCCGAATCGACTCTTGCTGGGCGACGGACCGCACGAAGAACCGCGTCTGGAACGTTGGGTCGCGACGATCGGCGCGGTGTCGCGCTCGGTCTTCGGTTGACGGCGGCGGTCAGCCGAGACCGAAGATGCTCTTGATGGCCGCGCCGCCGATCGCCACACCACGCTCGTCGCCGGCGCGATCCGAGATGAACCGGTTGGGTGTGTAGCTCCAACTGGTGCGGGAGTCGGGATCGGCGACGAAGGTGGAGCCGCCGTAGCCGCCCCAGTGCACCGAGCGGGGGAACGGCAACGGAACCTCCGCGCTCGCCAGTCCGAATCCGAGCCCCCAGCGCACCGGCGCTTCCATGACCAGGTCGTACTCGTAGCGTTGTTCCTCAGCCGCGAGCGCGGCGGTCTCGGCCGACAGGAAGCGCCGGCCCTGGCTCGCTCCCGAACCCGCCAGCACTGCGCCCACGCGGGCGATCGCCCGGGCGTTGGTGAACCCGAGCGCCGAAGGGTTGGTGCCGGCCATCCAGACTTGCGGTGGCGGACCGACCACCGTCGATACCACCCCGGAGTCGGCGCGGGCCGCGAACGACTCCGGACCCGCGGGGTAGACGCGAGGCTCAGGCGAGTCCAGGTCCGCCACTCGGTCCCGCACCGTCGGCGGCGCACCGATCCGGAAGTCGGCCCCCAACGGGCCGATCAGCTCGCCATGCAGGAAGTCGTCGTAGGTTCGACCGGTGGTTCGGCGGACCAACTCTCCGACGAGGTGGGCGAACGTCATCGAGTGGTACCCGCTCTGGCTGCCGGGCTCCCACCACGGGGCCTGGCGGGCCAGGTGCTCCACACACGCCTCCCAGTCGCCGTAGATCAGCTCCGCGGCGAACGGTTGCTCGAATCCGGGGATCCCGGCCTCGTGGCAGAGCACGTGGCGAACGGTGACCGATTCCTTCCCGGCCGCCCCGAACTCCGGCCAGTAGGTGGCCACGGGTTCGTCGAGTTCGACCAGCTCTCGGTCGATCAACATCAGTGCCACCACCGACGCAGGGATCTTCGAGGTCGACGACACCATCACGAGCGTGTCGCGTTCCCACGGGCGGCTGCGCGCCACGTCGGCCCAGCCGCCCCACAGGTCGACCACGAGCTCGTCGTCGTGGACGACGGCCACCGACGCGCCGAGCTCTCCCCGGTCGATGAAGTTCTGTTCGAATGCCACCCGGACCGCCGCGAACCGCTCGTCGCAGACGCCGTGGATCTCGAAACTCGGAGCGTCGCTCATCGTCTCCCCCCGCCCGGAGCATAGCGATGCCGAGGATCAGGCGAGCCAGGGCTCGTCGAGCTCCCAGGGTTCGGGGTCGTCGGGATACTCCGTCGGTGGGGGCCTCGGCTCGGCCATCGCCTTCGCGGCGATCACCCCCGCCGCCATGCCGAAGAGATGCCCCTCCCACGACACGTAGTCCTGCGGCACCAGACCCGCGATCAGGCTGCTGTAGAAGCCGAGCGCGATCAGCGCCGCGCCGAACGCGCGGATTCGTCGTTCGAAGATCGCCGCACCGAGGATGGCGCCGAAGTAGCCGAACACGACCCCGCTCGCCCCGATGTGATTGCCCTCGCCGCCGAGCAGCCACGTCAAGGCACCACCGACCACAGCCGCAGTGAGGGTGACCCCGGCCCAGTACCGCATCCCTCGGGCGGCCACGAGCCCGCCGAGCACCAGCATGGGGATCGAATTCGACGCGATGTGGCCGTAATCGGCATGCAGGAACGGCGTCCAGAGGATGCCGTCGAGACCGACTCGGCGACGGGGTTGGATGCCATTGCGCTGCAACTCGCTGTCGAGGGCCACGGTGTCGATGATCTCGATCGCCCACATGGCGGCCAGCGCCACCACCATCAACCCGACCGGGGTCCACAGCAGTCGCCATCGCGACCGCGCCGGTTCGATCGCCGCCGTCATGGAGACCACGCTAGGCCGCCCGCGATCCGCGGCGGCATCGGCGGTGTCAGTCGGGCCTGGGCCAGGCGGTGTCAGTTGGGCCTGGGCCAGGCGGTGTCAGTTGGGCCTGGGCCAGGCGGTGTCAGTTGGGCCTGTGCCAGGCCTTGATCACCTGGCCGTGGTCCTTGCGCAGCACCGCCACCAACCGACCCACATCGAGCCGGAACCGATCCGACTGGTGCACGTATTCGAGTCCGAGGATCTGGCGTTCGCGATCGTCAGACCAGGCCGTGTAGACGACCGTGCAGGCGGCCGTCGAGTCGCCGCTGCCGAGCGTCACCATCGCCCCCGCGTAGACCCGCAGGGTGCGGTGCACCCGAAGGCTGATTCCGGCGATCGAGACGTTGACCACCTCGGCCGGCACCGGACGGCTCTGCCCATTGGGGTTGGCGCCCAGCCGCAGATGCACCCGCAGCTGCTGCCCCGCGTCGAATCGGCGCACCAAGCGGTCGTTGCGACCGGTTCGGTCGCCCGGAAGGCGGCTCAGTTCGGTGGGGAACGGGTAGAAGGTCATCGGCGAAACGACGCCACGGGTGGGCATCTGCTCCTCCTATCGGAGCCGGCGGGGGTCGACCTGAGGTTCCCGAGCAGACCCGGCGACCCGTCAGGCCTCCGGGGCCACGATCTCCACGAGCATCTCCATCGACCGGATCCAGTCGTCGGCCGACTCTCGCCACGGTGCCGACACCACGTGCTGCACGCCGGCCTCCGCGTAGGCCGCGGCCTCTTCGGCGATCAGCCCCGGATCCATTCCCTGCGGATCCCACCCGGTCCGGTACGAGATCACGAAATCGTCGTCGGGACGCTCTGCTCGCAGACGGGTCACGATCGGCGCGAGATCGGCTGGTTCGGTGCTGATCGCATGGAAACCGTCGCCGTGGGCGATGGCCCGCCGGAACGTCGCCTCGCTACCGCCCCCGATCCAGATGGGGATCCGATGCGCCGGTTTCGGTTGCAGCTTCAACTCGTCGAATCGGTAGTGGTCGCCGTCGTGGGCCACCGGGTCGGACTCCCACACGGCCCGCATGATCTCGATCGCCTCGTCGAGTCGCCTTCCCCGGTTGCCGAACGGCTGGCCGAGGGCGTCGAACTCGGCTTCCGACCAGCCGACCCCGGCCCCGAGGATCACCCGCCCCTTCGAGAGCTGGTCGAGCGTCGCCAGCGCGTTCGCGAGCTGGAGAGGGTGGTACTGCGGCACCACCATCACGCTGGTGCCGAGCCCGATGCGCTCGGTCACCGCAGCCGCCCAGCCGAGGGTCAGCAACGGCTCGAAGAGGTAGGCCGACGGATACGACTGCGCCACCGGGCGGATGATGTGGTCGCTGACCCACACGTCGGAGAACCCCAGCGCCTCGGCCCGGCGGGCCACCGCGCCGATCGCGTCGGGCCCGGCCGCCCGGCCGAACTGGGGAAGATGGATACCGAGCTTCATGTCGTACCTCCGGGTGGCAGGTTCTCACCACGGGCGATCGGGAACCAGTGGTGATGGTGGGCACCGGTGACCTCGTAGATCGCCGTGCCCGTCCATCCGTCGGCGGAACGTACCTCGGTCTCCATCAGCCCACCGCCGACCGGCCCGTAGCGCTGCGCCCACCGACCCTCGGTTTCCACCTCGATGACCCGACCACCCTCGAGCGTGAACCACGACGTCCCCGCGATGCCCCGTACGTGCTCGCCGTCGCGTTCGTAGGACACCTCGTTGCCGGCCTCGTCGGTCCAGTGCAGGTCGTAGCGGAACTCGACGACCGGGATCGGGTCGCTCATGTCGGCCGGCGCGAAGCAGCCGTCGGTGTAGACACGGGCACCGTTCGGGTACTCCCAGTTCCAGATGCCGAGCATCCCTTCGTCGAACTGGATGGCGAACCACATCCACAGCGGACAGCGGGCATGATCACGGATGCCCCAGGAGTGATCCCGTTGACCCCACCAGTCGCGCACCTCGTGGGTGGTGCCCTCGTGGGTGTAGGAGCCGTTGTAGACGCCGCTCTGGATCATGTGGCTCTGATCCCAGATGATCTCGTGGCCGGCCTTCATCGTGCCCCGTCGATAGCCGTTCTCCCGGGTCCGGGCCGTGAACGTCAGATCCAGGGTCACGGGCGCGTCGGGATGGTCGTCGACGCGGAGGCGAACCTCCTGGTACGGCTCGACGATCTCGATCGTGGCCGGCGGCACGACCAGCGTGTGCGGGTCGCCGTCGTAGTCGCGGACGTGCCGTGCCGCCGTCATCGTCCCGCCGACTCGGCCCAGCTGGAGCACGTCCACGTGCTCGGCCTTGGGGAAGTGCGCCATCGTGAGGATCAGTACGTCGCCCAGCCCGTCGCGGGGGTGGGCGATGAAGAAGAGGCTCTCGCGCCAGAAGTCGTGGTGCACGGCGACGTTCGGCAGCGGTTCGGGGATCTGATGGACGAAGTACTCGTCCATAGCGGTCAGCGGCACGCCCATACGCGAACCCTACGACCCGGGCGGCGGCGGCGGCGATTCACTAGGGTCCCGGCCGGGACGACAAGGGGACAGCGCCATGGCAGGACCGCTCGAGGGCATTCGCATCATCGACCTCTCACAGATGGCTTCCGGGCCCTTCGCGACGGCGCAGCTGGCCGACCAGGGTGCGGACGTGGTCAAGATCGAGCCACCGGGCCTCGGCGACCAGATGCGGGCGTTTCCCTCGTTCTCCAAGGGAGGGATCGCCGCGGTCACGGCTTCGCTCAACCGGGGCAAGCGGTCGATCAGCCTCGACCTGACCCGGCCGGAGGGTATCGACGTGGCCCGCCGACTCCTGGCCGATGCCGACGTGATGCTCCAGAACTTCAGGCCCGACGTGGTGTCGCGCATGGGTCTCGACCCCGACGAGCTCCGCGCCGCCGATCCCCGGCTCATCACGGTGTCGGTGAGCGGCTACGGCCTCGAGGGGCCGATGCGCGACCTGCCCGTGTTCGATCCCGTCATCCAGGCGATCACCGGCCACGTCGCCTTCCAGGTGAACCCGAAGATCCCGTTCCCCGACCTGGTCCGCAACGTGATCGTCGACAAGTCGACCGCCTGCTATGTCGCCCAGGCGATCACCGCCGCCCTCTTCCACCGTGAACGCACCGGTGAGGGCCAGCACATCGACATCTCGATGGTCGACTCGTCGCTCAACTTCTTCTGGCCCGATGGGATGATGAGCGAGACCTTCCTCGACGACGACGTGGTCGGCGGGATGACCATCGCCGACCTCTACTCGTTGACGGACTGCGCCGACGGCCAGGTCGTCTACTTCGCGGGCACCCTGGCCCAACGGATGGGGCTCTTCCGGGCCGTCGGCCATCCCGAGTGGTGCGACGACCCGCGGTTCAACGCCAACGACCTCGCCCTGCACCCCGACAACTTCGCCCTGCTCGGAGAGATGCTCACGGGGGCCTTTGCCGAGATGCCGGCGGCCGAGCTCGCAGCGCGGCTCAACGAGAACGACGTGCCCTGCGGCATGGTCACCCCGGTGGCCGACGTGCCCCATCAGGTACAGGTCGTGGCCAACGATTCGCTGATCGAGTTCGACGACCCCGTCGCCGGCCGAGTGCGCCAACCGCGCCCCGCCGCCCGCTTCCGCGGGTCACCCAACGAACCGTCGTGGACCCTGCCCCTCAACGGCGCTCACAGCGACGAGATCCTCCGCGAGACGGGCTATTCGGACGACGAGATCGCATCGATGCGCGCCGCCGGAACCGTGCACTGAGTCCCGGTGCCTCACCGTCGCCCGTCCGGTCCTCGACTGCTCCCGGTCGACGGAGGTCAGTCGGCCCGCATCGGCCGACGGGTCGAGCCGGCTGCGGCGAGCCGCGCCTCGTATTCGCGTTCCTTCGCCGCAGCGAGCAGGGCGGAGATCCGAGCCGTGCCCGTGGCGGGGTAGCGCGGGTCGCCGATGGACGCGATCTGCTCGGCCTGGCGACGGTCGTTCACCCGGAGGTGGGGTGGGAGGAGGGTGTTGCGGCGTTCGGACATGGTGCGATCGATTCAGGGTCGGGGTGCCATCGGTGCTGGTGCACTGGGTACAACGGCCCAGAGCCCGCGAAGTCGCGCGATTTCTCGAAAATGTTCGGTCGGCGACGCCATCCGGCGCGGGACCTAGGTCCGTGGCCCGTTGCCCGGCCGGCCCGTACGGTCGAGGAGGAGGAAGCCATGACCTACGAACGCCTCACGGCGGCTGATGCCGCGTTCCTGCACCTGGAGTCGGATCGCGAACCCCAGCACGTCGGTTCCCTCTCGGTGCTCGAGGGCGAGGCGCTGCGCGATGGGGCGGGTGCGATCCGGTTCGACGAGATCGTCTCGCATGTCGAGGCCCGGCTCGACCGGGTCCCTCGCCTTCGCCAGAAGGTCATGGACGTGCCGTTGTCGCAGGGTCGCCCGATCTGGGTCGACGACGACCGGTTCGACATCGAACACCACGTACGGCTCACGTCCCTGCCCCGACCGGGCGACGACCGCCAGTTGGCCACACTCATGGGACGGCTCCAGTCGCTCCCGCTCGACCGCTCCCGGCCGCTGTGGGAGATGTGGATCGTCGACGGACTCGCCGGCGACGACGTGGGCATGATCATCAAGACCCACCATGCCCTGGGCGACGGCATCGCCAACGTCGACATGGCGTTGGCTCTCGTCGACATCGAACCGGGTCCGCTCGATGCCCGTGATCCCGCGGCTGAGTGGACACCGCGACCTGCGCCGGAGCCGGCCCGCCTCCTGGCCGACTCGGTGGTCGAGCAGCTGCGGCGGCCGGCCGATGTGGCGAAGGCGGCGCTCGAGGCCGTGCGCGACCCGGCGCCGGTGATCGACGTGGCCCGCAAGGTGGGCCGCGCCCTGGGGGTGTTCACCACCAAGGCCGATCCTGCGCCCTGGAATCAGGCCGTCTCCGCCCACCGGCGCTGGACCCACGCCGACATCCCGATGTCGATCGTGGCCGACATCCGTGCCGAGCGGGACGTCACCCTCAACGACGTGGTCCTCGCTGCGTGCAGCGGCGCGCTGCGGGCTTTCCTGCGCGACCGGGCGGTCGACGTCGACGATCCCGAGCGGAGACTCACCGCGATGGTGCCGGTGTCGCGGCGAGGCGACGATCAGCACGGCAACA
>JAUIML010000050.1 GCA_030432715.1 Acidimicrobiia bacterium
GGATCGATGACCGTTCGTCGGTCATCTGGATCGTCGTCGACGAACCCGACTGAGAATCCGACTCGGCCCCCTCGGCCCCAGCGTCAGCCCGAACCGAAATCGGGGGGTTTGACCGCCACGACGCTGCACCGAACATGGTCGAGCACGCGCTCCGCCGTGTTGCCGATCAACACCCCGGACATCCCGGAGCGGGCGATTGTGCCCATGACGAGGAGATTGATGCGGGCCCGGTCGACGAGTCCGCACACGACGTTCTCCGGCCGCCCCTTCACCAGGTGGACGGTCCAGGGCGCCTCGTCGAGTCCGGATTGGTCGAGCAGCTCCGCGAGGGCGGCGGAGAGCCGGTCGTGTTCCTCGTCGGCGAGCGCATCGACGGCGGCATCGTCCATACGCAGGAACGCCGACTGCCGCAGGGTGTCCTCGCCGTAGAGCTCCCAGGCGTGGACGACATGCAGCTCGCCGCCGAAACGGTCGACCATGCCCGCCGCGAGCTGGAGGATCTCCACGTTGAGCTCGCGCTCGTCCGGGTCGGGGTTGACGGCAGCGAGGACCCGTTGGATCCGGGCCCGGGTCGGACGGATGACCCACACCGGGCACGGGCACGACCGCAGGAGGCGTTTGATCGTCGCGTGGCCGTCGTGCTCGTCGGTCGTCGTCACGACGACCAGGTCGTGGCCTTCACTGGCCACCCGGTCGAGGACACAGACGGCGTGATCGCCCGTCTCGACCGCGACCTCGATCTCGATGTCGTCCTGCGCGCCGGCATAGCGCTCGAGTCGGGTCGACATCGCCGCTCGATCGGCGGCCTGCACCTCGTCGAAGAAGTCGGCGCGATGCAACGCTCGCTGGAGACGCGACGGCTGTGGCGTCACGCCGTAGAGGGTCAGCCGGGCGCCGTTGTCACGGGCGAGATCCGCCACACGACGCACGGCCGACGCGTTGTCGTGCCGACCCGCGGGCGTGAACAAGATGTTGGCGAAACGTTGCATCTCGGACCTCCTCGAGCGGAGGGATCCGCCGCCCCCACTCACAGTACCGGTACCGCCTCGACACGACGTCGGGTCCAACGTCCCGACCGACGGCTACGGTCGCCGCCATGCAGACCACGCGGCTCCGGCGACGACTGACGCAGGAACTCGGCGACGCCGCGCTGGCCGAGCTGACGATCACCCGCCTCGGCGACGACATCGTCGACCGCCTCACCACGGCTGCAGGCGATCTCGAGACCTCACCGTTGCTGAGCTACCGGCCGAACCGCCATGCCCCAGACGGGATCGACTCACTCTGGATCCTCGCCTTCGGGAACCGCCGCGACGGCGCCGGAGAACCGCTCACTCCCGGCCCGGTCAACGTCGCCCTCGCCCGATCCGCGGCGACCTTCCTGGCCGACCATCCGATGCCGGTGATCGCCCAATGGGAGGTCGCCGAGGCGCTCGACAGCCTCGGCGTCGGCGGCGCCATCCCGGTCGGGCCCGACGTCGGCGACGACGGGACGGCCATCTACCTCAGCACCGCCGGCGTGTTCGAGAAGGGCCGCCGCCTCGCCGCCGAGGCGGGCATCGGTCCCGGACGGGTGGGCGTGATCGCCCACGCCGACCACGCCGGTCGATGCCTGCTCACCGCCGCGGCGGCCGGCATCGACGCGGTGGTCCCGGAGGGAATCGTGCTGCCCGCCGACTACGACGACCGGTCCGATCAGCCGTGGACCCGGGCGCGCGACGCCTTCATCCCGGTCGACCTGATGGCCCGCACCGAGCTCGGGTGACCGGCGCGCATCCGTTTGCACGGCGGAGGCCGTAGCAGAGACGATGTCCCTGCTTCGGGGATCTCTCTTCCGTACCCGACCCACTGAACGCGAGCGTCGATGAACGAGCAGAAGCAGGCCCGCATCTCGATCGGTGGGATCATCGCGTCGGTTGCCGTCGGCGCCGGCGTCGCGCTGGCGGGTTCCTCCGGCAGCGTCGAGGCGGGCGGTGTCGCCGTCTTCGCGATCGGGGCGATCGTCGCCTATTCGATCAACTGGGCGGTCTTCGTTCCCTCCTTCCTGGCGCGGACCGAGGCGTACTTCGACCTCACCGGCTCGGTCACCTACATCTCCGTCACCGCAGTCGCGGTGGTGGCCTCCGACGACGTCGACACCCGAGCGCTGATCGTGGCCGCGGCAGTTCTGATCTGGGCCGCCCGGCTGGGGTCGTTCCTCTTCCGCCGGATCCGGCGTGACGGGGGCGACGGGCGCTTCGACTGGATCAAGACCAACTTCCTGCGCTTCCTCATGACCTGGACGCTGCAGGGCCTCTGGGTGCTGCTCACCCTCGCTGCCGCACTGGCCGTGATCACCGCCGAGGACCGGGCGGACGTCGATGTCTTCCTCGTCGTCGGGATGGTGATCTGGGTGATCGGATTCGCCATCGAGGTGACCGCCGACCGTCAAAAGAGTGCGTTCCGGGCCGACCCGGCCAACGAGGGCCGTTTCATCACGACCGGCCTGTGGGCGTGGTCACGCCACCCCAACTACTTCGGAGAGATCACCCTCTGGACCGGCATCGCGATCACCGCCCTCCCCGTCCTGAGCGGGTGGCGTTGGCTGATGCTCGTCTCGCCGCTCTTCGTCGTGTTGCTCCTCACCCGCATCAGCGGCATCCCCATGCTCGAGCGGCGAGCCGAGAAGCGTTGGGGCAGCGACCCGGCCTTTCGCGCCTACACCGATTCGACCCCGGCGCTGGTCCCCCGTCCGCCGCGGTCCTGAACGGCGCAGACGACCCGGAACCGAATGTCCCGCCCGAGCGCGAGCGCGAGCAGCCCGGCCCGTTCCTCGGCCGCGAAGACCTCGAGATCAGCGCTCGCCTCCGGCGCCACGTGGAGGGCGATCTCGACGTGCTCGTCGGTGATGTCGACCTCCAGCTGCTGCACCACCCGCTGATAGGACCGGTCGAGCCCGATACCGACGCGCAGGAGTCCGGCCAACACCTGGACCCGCTGCTGATCGGGCTCCGACAGAGCGGAGAACTCTGCGTGGCGGCCGCGGGGCACGCTCTTGCGGTGATAGCGGGCAACGAGCGCGATCAGCTCCAACTCCTGCTCGGTGAATCCCAGCAGTTGCTCGGAGTTCCGGATCAGGTAGTAGCTGTGCTTGTGGTGGGCCGCATGGGCGATGAACCGGCCGACATTGTGGAGCACGCCGGCGGCTTCGAGGACCTGCCGTTCGGCGTCACCGAGTTCGTGGATCGACGCCGTCAAGTCGAAGAGCGCAAGGGCCAGATCGGTCGCGTGCTCGGCGTGGGCGACGTCCTCGTCGTAGCGATGGGCAACGGCCAGCACACTGCGACGCCGCAGGTCCGACAGATGGTGCAGCGCCCCCTTCGCCCCGTCCCGCCGGTTGATGCGGTCGAGCACGACCCCCTCACGCAGTGCATGCGGCGAGACGATCATCTCCTCGATCCGAAACGAGCGGAACAGCTGTTGCAGGAGGAGCGAGCCGGCGACGATGACATCGGCGCGCGCGTCGTCGAGCCCGGGCAGGCCGATCCGGTCCTCGGGCCGGGGGCAGGCGACGAGTGCGTCGACCGCGGCATCGACGTCGGCCCGCGTCAGCGCCAGGTTGTCGACCGTTCGCACGGCCCGACCGTCGAGTCGGGCGGCGATCGCCGCGACCGTCTCGATCGTGCCCGAGCATCCGATGGCGAGATCGTGACCGAGCTCGCCCACCTCGATGGCCACGGGTGAGAGAAACGACTTCACGAACGACTTCAGACGCTTGACCGAGCCGGGCTCGATGACCCCGCCCGGCATGAAGCCGTCGGTGAGGCGGATGTGGCCCATCTTCAGCGACCGCAACAGCAGCGGCTCGGTCTCGCGTCCGACCACCACCTCGGTCGAGCCGCCGCCGATGTCGATCACCAGATGATTGCCGGTGCCGGCGGCGACCGCGCTGAGTGCGCCCAGCTGGATCAGCCGCGCCTCCTCGACTCCCGCGATCACCTCGATCCGGACACCGGTCGCCCGGCGAACCTCGTCGAGAAACGCCCGTGGATCGTCCGACTCCCGCACTGCGCTCGTGGCCACCGCCACGAGCTCGGCGTCGTAGGCAGCCGCGATCTGCGCGAAGCGGTCGATCGCTCCGACCGCACGCTCGACCGCCTCGGGGTCGAGCGACTTCATGTCGCGCTCGCCGGAGCCGAGCCTGACCTTCTCCTTCTCGCGGGCCAACACATCGATAGGCCCGAGCGGCGTCGCCCGGGCGATGACGAGATGCACGGAGTTCGTGCCCACGTCGATCGCGGCGAGCGGCCGCTCGCCTACCGGCGTCTCGGCCACGGCTCGGAGAACCCGGGCTCGAAACCCGACCGCATGTCACGCATCACCGCACCCTACCCACGCTCCCCCGTCACACCGGTGTCAGACACTCGTCACGCTCGCCCGCGGGCAGGTCTCGCCCTTGGTGCGGTTGGCTCGTAGTGTTCCGCGGGTGCCGCTCACCGCAACCGGGATCGCCCGCTTCGACGCCGATGGGGTTCTCGCTCTGATCGGCCGACTGGCGTTTCGGGACGGGCCGGCGACCCCGCATGGCGACCGCGGCCTCCCCCGAGCCCAGAAGGTCGAGGGGAACCTCCACCCCGGCAACCCCATCGGCCGATGACCGGGACGAGGACCACTCGGCTCGACAACCTCGTGGTGATCGACACTGCCGACACACAGATGGTCGTCGACATCGGCCACGGCATCCCTCACATCGTGCACTTCGGCGATCCGCTCGGCCTCGGCACGACAACCGACGATCAGGCCGCGTTTGCGGCCCTGCTGACGCGGGCCCGCGGACCGGCCTCGCTGGCCGTCTCGGCACCCGCTTCGGTCTGTCCGGAGGCCGCGGCGGGCTGGCCGGGACGACCCGGCCTCCGGGGCCACCGCCCCGACGGCTCGGGCGCGGCGCCGCAGTTCGCGCCCGCTGGGCTCGAGATCGACGACGCCGCGATCTCCGTCACCGCCACCGACGAGACCGCTGCGCTCACGCTCGTCACCCACCTCGAGCTGATGCCGTCGTCGATCCGCATCCGACTCGAGCTGCACAACGACGGCGACACGCACTACCAGGTGGAGGACCTGACCGTCACCGTGCCGGTCCCGTCGCGGGCCGACGAACTCATGCGGCTGGCGGGCCGTTGGGCACTCGAGTTCCAGACCCGGCGCCACGAATGGAGCGGCGGCACCCTGTCGTTCGACAACCGCCGGGGACGGACGTCGCACGATCGCGTCTCCGCGCTCTTCGTGGGCGAGGCCGGCTTCGACCACAACCACGGCGACGTGTGGGGCTTCGCGCTGGGGTGGAGCGGGAGCGCCACCACGTCGGCCGAGGTCCTCTCCGACGGGCGACGGGTCGTGCAGATGGGCGCCCTGCTCTCGAGCGGCGACATCTCGCTCGCTCCGGGCGAGACGTTCTCCACGCCGTGGCTGGAGTGCGCGGCGTCGTCACGCGGGCTCAACGGCGTGAGTCAGGCGTTCCATGCGTCGATCCGCTCGCAGCCTACGCACCCCCGTGTCGACCAGCCTCGCCCGGTGGCGCTCAACACATGGGAGGCCGTCTACTTCGCGCACGATCTCGACACGCTCCGGGATCTCGCCGCCGAGGCGGCCGCGGTCGGCTGCGAGCGATTCGTGCTCGACGACGGATGGTTCCACGGGCGACGCGACGACCGGCGCGGCCTGGGCGACTGGTGGGTCGACGCCGACGTGTGGCCCAACGGCCTGGCCCCGCTGATCGACCACGTGACCGGGCTGGGCATGGAGTTCGGCATCTGGGTCGAACCCGAGATGGTCAACCGCGACTCCGAGCTCTACCGGGCCCACCCCGAGTGGGTGCTGGCCGATGACCCCGACGACGCGCCGGTCGGCCGCCATCAGCTCGTGCTCGACCTCACCCGCGCCGAGGTGCGGGAGTACCTGTTCGACCGACTCGACACCTTGTTGGCGACCCACGAGATCGCCTTCATGAAGTGGGACATGAACCGCGATCACGTGGCGGTCGACCGGCGGTCGTCGGGCTCGATGCACGGCCAGGTCACGAGCCTCTACGCCCTGTGGGATCGACTCCGCGCTGCGCACCCGACCGTCGAGTTCGAGAGCTGCTCGTCGGGCGGTGGCCGGGCCGACTTCGAGATCCTGCGCCGGGCCGAGCGCATCTGGACCAGCGACACGAACGACGCGCTCGAACGCCAACGCATCCAGCATGGCTGCTCGCTGCTGTTCCCGCCCGAGGTCATGGGCGCCCACATCGGCCCTCCGACCTCCCACACCTCGGGCCGCACGCATTCGCTCGGCTTTCGTGCGGCCACCGCCTTCTTCGGTCATCTCGGGGTCGAATGGAACCTGCTGAGCGCGACCGAGAAGGACCGCGACCGCCTGGCCGAGGTCATTGCCACCCACAAGCGGTTTCGCCGCCTTCTCCACGGCGGCACGGTGTGGCGTCTCGACCTCGACGACGACCACACGCTGGCCCACATGGTGGTCGACGCCGACCGCCGGTCGGCGTTGCTGTCGTACAGCCGGCTCACACAGTCGGAATTCACGGTGCCCCCGCCGATCCGCCTCGTCGGCCTGGATCCCGATCAGCGATACCGGCTGGAAGTGGTGCCCCTCGGCGGACGGCCGCGAGGCCTGGCCGAGGTGCAGGTCGAGTGGCTCGAGTCGGGCCTCACGGCTCCCGGTCGGCTGCTCGAGACGGTCGGCCTTCCCGCCCCGCTCCTCCACCCGGAGAACGCCGTCGTCGTCTCGATCGTCGCGTGCTGATCAACGTCGGGTGAGCGCGACGGGCGTGTCGCGCAGCGTCCAGTCCGGATGCTTGTAGGGCGGACCGGCGGCGAGTTCGGCCACGCCGTCGCGTATGTCGATGATCTTGGGCAGCGGCACGTCGAGGTCGCCCGGGATACCGGCCAGACGCTCGGCGAGATCCTCGGGGAAGCCGTCGAGCAGGCTGGCGACCAGACGCTGCTCCTGAGTCGGCAGGTAGCAGCGAGCCGACTGGGTGACGCCGGCCAGCGCCCGCCGCAGGTGGCCGACCACGTCGACCTTGGCCGGCTCGCCCCGCACGAGGCCTTCGAGAAGTGTGGTCACGTCGAGGGTGCCGAGCTTGCAGGAGTTGCACTGCCCGCACGACTCGACGTGCAGGAAGCGCGACACCTGGTAGGCCACGTCGACCATGTTGCGCGAGTCGTCGTAGACGATGAATCCGGCCGAGCCGAGCCCGCTGCCTGCGGCCCCGAGCCCTTCGTAGGACACCGGGGCGGTCAGCCCTGCAGCCGACAGCACGGGATTGGCGACACCCGAAAGGACAGCCTTGATGGAACGGCCCGGTCGAGCCCCACCGGCCAGTTCGTCGATGAGTTCGCCGAGGGGACGACCGAGCGGCACCTCCGCGACGGCGGCCCGGCGCACGTCGCCGGTGATGGTGACGATCGTCGGCCCGGGCGACTCGCTCGTTCCCTGGGCCCGGTACCAGTCGGCTCCGTGGCGGCACACGAGCGCCACGTGGGCCAGCGTCTCGGCGTTGTTGACGACGACCGGATTCGAGCTGGGAGTGGCCGGCCCACCCGGCGAATCGTCGATGCCGGCCGACCAGCCGAGCTGCGGACCGGTGGTGTAGAGGCCGTAGAGGTAGGGCGGGATCTGCCGCGGGAGCGGGTCCTCACCCTCGATCACCTCGAGCAGGGCCGTTTCCTCCCCGAGGAGGTAGTGGTCGGGCCCTTCGACGACCTCGACCTCGAGCCCAGCGAGCCAGCCGTCGGCATGGAGTTCGAGGACGGCAGCCCGGATCCGCTCCAGCTGCTCGAGATAGATCGCCTTGGTCGCCACGACGACACGGCGCGCCCCGATGGCGTGGGCCGCGATCAGCGCGCCCTCGACCACGGCGTAGGGATTGGCCCGGATCAGGGCGCGGTCCTTGAACGTGCCGGGCTCGCCCTCGGCGGCGTTGACGACCACGAACGAGTCGTCGTGGTCGCTGGTCTCGGCCAGCACGCTGGCCCATTTGCGGGCCGCGGGGAAGCCGGCACCGCCGCGACCCCGCACGCCAGCTTCGCCCACCAGGGCGATCAGGTCCTCGCTCGTCATCGCCCGCGCCCGCCGGAGTCCGTCGAGCCCGCCCGACGCGGCATAGTCGGCCAGCGTCTCGAACGGTTCGGTGAGGGCGAGGGTCGAACTCATACTCTCAACCTAATGGGCACGTTCGAGAGACCTATCGGGAACCGTGTGCCAGGCGCCACGGCCAGTGCCCGGCTCCGGGTCGGGCTGAACGACGGTCGGGCGCGCAGCCCCTCCGGTACAATCCGATGCTGGTCCGGGCCCGGCCCCGCCCACCGCAGCACCCACTTCGAAGCGAGAACCATGAGCCTGTACGCCGCGTACCTGAACGAGATCGAGGAACGAAAGGCGGACGGCCTCCACCCGAAGCCGATCGACGGCGCCGATCTCCTGGCCGAGGTCGTCAGGCACATGGAGGACGACACCAGCGAGCATCGCGACGACTGCCTTCAGTTCTTCATCTACAACGTGCTCCCGGGCACCACGAGCGCCGCCGTGCTCAAGGCGCAGGTCCTCAAGGACATCATCCTCGGGTCGCGGACGATCACGGAGATCCCACAGGAGTCGGCGTTCGAGCAGCTGTCGCACATGAAGGGTGGCCCGTCGATCGAGGCGCTGCTCGACCTCCTGCTCGGTGGCGACGACGGCATCGCCCGCCAGGCCGCCGACGTCCTGAAGACGCAGGTGTTCCTCTACGAGGCCGACATGGCACGGCTCGCCGAGGCCCACGCCGCCGGCAACGCGCTCGCCACCGAGCTGCTCGAGAGCTACGCGCAGGCCGAGTTCTTCACCCGACTCCCCGAGATCGACGAGGAGATCGAGATCGTCACCTTCGTGGCCGGTGTCGGCGACATCTCCACGGACCTCCTCTCTCCCGGTGCCGACGCCCACTCCCGCTCCGACCGTGAGCTGCACGGCAAGAGCATGTTCGAGCACGACGCCGACAAGCAGCAGGCGCTGCTCGAGCTCAAGGCTCAGCACCCCGACAAGCGGGTCGTGCTCGTCGCCGAGAAGGGCACCATGGGCGTCGGTTCGTCGCGCATGTCAGGCGTCAACAATGTCGCCCTGTGGATCGGCGAGCAGGCGAGCCCCTACGTGCCGTTCATCAACTACGCCCCGATCGTGGCCGGCACCAACGGCATCTCGCCGATCTTCCTGACCACCGTCGGCGTGACCGGCGGCATCGGCCTCGACCTCAAGAACTGGGTCACCACATTCGACGACGACGGTGAACTGATCGTCGACGACGAGGGCGAGGCCGTGCTGGAGCAGACCTACTCGGTCGACACCGGCACCGTGCTCACCATCAACACGAAGACCAAGACGCTCCACGGCGCCGACGGCGCCGAGCTCATGGACATCTCCTCGGCCTTCACACCCCAGAAGGTCGAGTTCATGAAGGCCGGCGGCTCCTACGCCATCGTGTTCGGCAAGAAGCTCCAGACCTTCGCAGCCAACACGCTCGGCATCGACGCGCCGGCGATCTACGCGCCGTCGGAGGAGGTAACCCACGAGGGGCAGGGCCTCACTGCCGTCGAGAAGATCTTCAACCGCAACGCGGTCGGCACCTCGGGCGCCACTCTCCACGCCGGTTCCTACACCCGGGTCGAGGTCAACATCGTCGGCTCGCAGGACACGACCGGGCTGATGACCTCCCAGGAGCTCGAGATGATGGCGTCCACCGTCATCTCCCCCATCGTCGACGCCGGCTATCAGTCGGGCTGCCACACCGCGTCGGTGTGGGACTCCAAGGCCCAGGAGAACATCCCGCGGCTGATGAAGTTCATGAACGACTTCGGCATGATCACGGCGCGCGACCCGGAGCACCGCTACGCACCGATGACCGATGTGATCCACAAGGTCCTCAACGACATCACCGTCGACGACTGGGCGATCATCATCGGCGGCGATTCTCACACCCGCATGTCGAAGGGCGTGGCGTTCGGCGCCGACTCGGGCACCGTCGCCTTGGCGCTCGCCACCGGCGAGGCCTCGATGCCGATCCCCGAGTCGGTGAAGGTCACCTTCACCGGCGAGATGAAGCCCTACATGGACTTCCGCGACGTGGTGCACGCCACGCAGGCCCAGATGCTCAAGGCGTTCGACGGCGAGAACGTCTTCCAGGGCCGGGTGATCGAGGTCCACATCGGCACTCTCGCCTCGGATCAGGCGTTCACCTTCACCGACTGGACCGCCGAGATGAAGGCCAAGGCGTCCATCTGCATCTCCGACGGCGACACCCTCATCGAGTCGCTCGAGATCGCCCGCGACCGGATCCAGATCATGATCGACAAGGGCATGGACAACGCCAAGGGTGTCCTCCAGGGCCTCGTCGACCGGGCCAACCAGCGCATCGACGAGATCCGGACCGGCGAGAAGCCGCCGCTGGCCCCCGACGCCGATGCCGCCTACTACGCCGAGTTCACCGTCGACCTCGACGCGATCGACGAGCCGATGATCGCCGACCCCGACGTCCTCAACGACGACCCGTCGAAGCGCTACACCCACGACACCATTCGCGAGCTGTCGCACTACGAGGGCACGAAGCGTGTCGACCTCGGATTCGTCGGCTCGTGCATGGTCCACAAGGGCGACATGAAGATCCTCGCCCAGATGCTGCGCAACCTCGAGGCGCAGCATGGCTCGGTGGAGTTCGAGGCGCCGCTGGTGGTCGCCCCGCCGACCTACAACATCGTCGACGAACTCAAAGCGGAGGGCGACTGGGAGGTCCTCTCCCGCTACGCCGGCTTCGAGTTCGACGACACCGACCCGAAGAATGTCGCCCGCACCGGCTACGACAACATCCTCTATCTGGAACGACCGGGCTGCAATCTGTGCATGGGCAACCAGGAGAAGGCCGAACCCGGCGACACGGTCATGGCCACGTCGACCCGCCTCTTCCAGGGGCGCGTGGTGAAGGATGCCGACGACAAGAAGGGCGAGTCGCTGCTGGCATCCACGCCGGTCGTGGTGCTCTCGTCGGTGCTCGGCCGCACGCCGACCATCGAGGAGTACAAGGCCGCGGTCGAGGGCATCGACCTCACCCGCTTCGAGCCGCCCGAGGAAGAGCTGACCGCGACCCCGGTCACCATCGGTCGCTGAGCGGGCCGGCGGCGCGGCACTCAGCCGTCTGCGATCAGGACCAGGACACGACGAAGCTCTGGCCGGGGATCACGCGACCGCGACGCGCGAGGATGTCGGCTCCGACGCGAGGGAGCCGACCATGAGCGACACCACACCGCAGCCCAGCGCCACACCGCAGGATTCGTTGCGGGCGCCCACCCGGCTGGCCTCGATGTACTTCGACGTCCGCGAACGCATCGTCGGCGCCGTCGCGATGCTCGACGACGATCAGCTCGCGACGCCGGTGCCGGCGTGTCCGGAATGGACGGTCCACGCGCTCGTCGCCCACCTCGTGGCCATGCCGATGGCCATCGTCGCCGGCGACATTCCGGAGGCGGTCATGGGTGGCGGCGACCCCAACCCGTGGCTCGCTCAGCTCGTCGCCGACAACCAGCATCGAACCGTGTCCGATCTCGCCCGCTGGTGGGCCAGCGACGACGACGCGCTCGCCGCCACCCTCGCCGGCGCCGGGCTCCTGCTCGCCGACCTCTTCACCCACGAAGGCGACCTGCACGGCGCCCTCGGCTCGACCGCTCACCGCAACATCCCCGAGCTCGACTCCCAGATCGACGCGGCGATGGCAGGGCTCCAGAAGGACATCACCACCGCCGGCCTGCCTCCGATCGCGGTCGACAACGGCACGGAACGGCGGGTCTCCGCCGATGGCACGCCCGGATGGACGCTGCGCACCGGGTTCTGGGAAGCCCACCGCGTGTTCAACAGCCGCCGCACGCCCGAGGAGATCCTCGCCCTGCCGCACGACGGCGACCCGTCGATCTACTTCGATGTCATGCACGAGCACCTGCCGTTCCCCACGGCGAGTCTCGGAGAGGCCTGACCGGCCGCACCGCCGCGGGCGATTGCGTCAGACGATCGTTCGGCCCGAATCGGCCACGAGGATCTGTCCGGTCACGAGCGATGCGTCGTCGGAGACCAGGAACAAGGCCGCGGCGGCGGCCTCCTCGGGTTGGCCGACCGTGCCGAGCGCCGTCGACGCGAGCCATTGCGCACGAGCCGCCTCGTCGTCGTGGATGAACGCAGTCCGCCGCGTCTCGATGAGTCCCAGACAGAGCGCATTCACCCGGATTCCGGCGCGGCCATGTTCAACCGCAAGATGACGGGTGAGACCCACGAGGCCGGCCTTGGCCGCGTCGTACCAGGGTGCCGAGGTGCCGATCCGGTTCCCCGCGATCGAGGAGACGTTGAGAATCGCCCCTCCGGACCCGGGCATGTGTGGGACGACGGCTCGCGACTGCCGGTAGGCCGACGACAAGGTCACGTCGACGCCGCGGTCCCACCGCTCGAGCTCGGTCCCCTCCGCGTGCTGCTGGGCGAGACCCGCGTTGTTGACGAGCACGTCGATCCGTCCGAATGCAGCAAGCGCCTCCCGAGCGGTCCGCTCGGCGTCCTCCGCGTCCGCCGCATCGGCCACGAGGGCCAGGGCCCGACCGCCGGCAGCGACGATCTCGGCCGCGACCACCTCTGCGTGATCGGCGTCGAGATCGGTGAGCACGACGGACGCACCCTCCGCCGCGAACCTCAGCGCCATCGCCCGGCCGACCCCTCGGCCCCCGCCGGTGACGATCGCGGACTTTGCCTCGAGACGCATGCCCGATCCTGGTCCCCCGGCGGTCCGAGATCAAACAGGCACCGACCACAGCCGTGACATGGGGGAAACGGTGCCGGCGTGTGCTATCCAGGCGCGATGGGGCGATTCGACGGCAAGGTGGCATTCATCACGGGAGGAGCGAGGGGCCAAGGACGAGCCCACGCGGTCGCATTTGCCCGTGAGGGGGCCGACGTCTGCGTCATCGATCGCTGCGCGCCGATCGACACCGTGCCCTACCCACTCGCCGGCCCCGACGATCTCGCCGACACCGTTGCCCTGGTCGAAGCGGAGGGTCGCCGGGCCCTGGCCCTCGAGGTCGACATCCGGGACGGCGCCGCGATCACCGCCGCCGTCGCGACCACGGTCGACGAGCTCGGGTCGCTCGACATCGCCGTCGCCAACGCGGGCGTGGTCGGTTTCGGTCGCTTCTGGGAGCTGACCGACGAGATGTGGGCCGACATGATCGCGGTGAACCTGACGGGCACCTTCAACACGATGCGGGCTGCCGTCGTGCCGATGCTCGAACGCGGCTCGGGACGCATCATCGCCACGTCCTCGATGGCGGGGCGCATGGGCAACCCGAACCTGGCCCACTATGTCGCCAGCAAGTGGGGCATCATCGGCCTGGTCAAGACGCTCGCCCTCGAAGTAGCGAGCCGGGGCATCACCGTCAACGCGGTTTGTCCCGCCGCGGTCGACACCGACATGGTGCACAACCCGGCGCTCTACAGCCTGTTCTGCCCCGACCTCGTCGACCCGACCAAGGAGGAGGTCACTCCCCGCTACCAGGCCACCAATCCGATGCGGGTGCCGTGGATCGACGCGACGGAGGTCTCCGCGGCGGTGTTGTACCTGGCCTCCGCCGAAGCCCACCACGTGACCGGCAGCACCATCGATGTGAGTCTCGGCAGCGCCGCCGGGATGCCCTGAGCCCGAGGCCGCTGAACGGCGCCGCACGCGGGGTCCGGGGATGTCGAGGCTTTGCGCTTCCAACAGCGAGGCCCCATTCTCATTGCATGCACACGGCACTGACCCGGCTTCGGTTCCCCGCCCTGCTCGTCGTCCTTGCGCTCACCACCAGCGCGTGTTGGCTCGGCTACGGATTCGACCACGCCAACTCCCGTAACACCGCGTGGGCGGGCGGGATCTCGACGACGACGGCAGCCGACCTGAGCGAGGTGTGGCGTCACGACGGCGTCGACGGCGTCACCAGCACCCCCGCCGTCTTTCTCGACTCCGTCTACTTCGGAGGATGGGACGGCACGTTGCGGTCGGTCGACACCGCCACCGGCGCACTCAGGTGGTCGACACAACTCACCAGCGGCTCGGGCGCCGGCGTCATGGTGGATGCGAGCCCCACGGTGCACGGCGACCAGGTCTTCGTCGGCGACGGCGAAGGCGGCTTCCACGCGCTGGATCGAACCACCGGCGCGGTGAACTGGAGCGTCCAGCTCGACAGCCACCCCCAGACGAGGATCTTCGGCTCACCGGTGGTGGTCGATGGCCGCATCATCGTCGGCGTCGCGTCGTACGAGCTAGCCATCCCGAAGCCCGACTACACCTTCCGTGGCGCCGTCGTCGCCCTCGACCCCGCATCTGGAGCCGAGCTGTGGCGGACCTACATGACCGACGACGACGCCGAGAGCGGTGCGGGAGTGTCGGTCTGGTCCACCGCCGCGGTCGACACCAGCCGCCAGATGATCTTCATCGGCACGGGCAACACCTACGAGGAACCGGCCGCGCCCATGAGCGATGCGCTCGTCGCCCTCGACTACACGACCGGCGACATCGTCTGGCTGCGCCAGTTCACCGAAGGCGACGTCTACACGATCTTCGGGACACCCCCGCAGGGCCCCGATGCCGACATCGGCGCCGCGCCGAACCTCTTCAGCATCGACGGACAGGCCGTGGTCGGGGTCGGCGACAAGGCCGGCGTGTATGCCGCCCTCGATCGCGACACCGGCGAGACCGTGTGGGCCCGCCAACTCACTGCCGGCAGCCACCTCGGCGGCGTGATGATGACGGCCGCCTTCGACGCAACCGCCGGAACCGACGGCGTCATCTACGTGTCGTCCAACGTCATGGCGGACGCCTACGACTACACCAACCCGGCCAACACCTCACAGACGTTCGCGCTCGACGCCAGCGACGGCTCGATCATCTGGGAGGTCACCATCCCCGCCTCTTCATTCGGTGCGTTGACCCTGGCCAACGGCGTGCTGTTCCAGCCCACGACTCCGGGCACGCTCTACGCGCTCGACACCGCGGACGGGTCCGAACTGTGGAGCGAGGACCTCGGCGCCGAACTCGGCGGCGGTGTCAGCGTCGTCGGCGGCACCGTGTTCGCGCCCTACGGCTTCTGGTTCTTCGGCAGCCCCGCCAACCCGGCCGGCGGCCTGATCGCCTTCCGGCCCGACACCTGAGCCTTCGTCGATCACCGATCGAAACCGTGTGTAGGTGGACCGTGCTGGACGTCCCCATTCTGAGGGGGAACTGGAGTTGACCCGGTTCGGTGGACAAGGTGATGTTCCCCCGGTTCTCCGCGCACGGTGATGTTCCCCCGGTTCTCCGCGCACGGCATGTTGGAATTGGTGGTGCTGATCTGAGGAGATCACCATGCCCCATCAGTATCCGGCCGAGTTCCGTCGGCGCGTGTTGGCCTTGCTCGATGCAGGCGCGAAGGTTGCCGATGTCGCGGCCGATCTCGACGTGTCGGCGAACACGATCTACAACTGGCGCAAGCAGCATCTGATCGACACCGGGCATCGGCCGGGGAAGTCGTCGACGGAGCTCGCCGAGTTGAAGGCGGCTCGCCGCGAGATCGATCGGCTCCGCGCTGAGAACGAGATTCTTCGACGAGCGAACGATCTGATGAAGGAGTCGACGCCCCCAAAACGCGGTTCGAGGTGATCGAGACGGTCACCTCGGAGGGCCACGACGTCAAGTCGGCGTGCGAGCTACTCGATGTCAGCCGGGCCGGCTACTACCACTGGAAGGATCGGCCGCTCTCACCTCGGGCGATCCGCAACGCCTGGCTCACCGATCTCATCGTCGAGATCCACACCGCTTCTCGTGGCACCTACGGCGCTCCCCGAGTGCATGCCGAGCTCCGGCTCGGCCGAGAAGTGATCGTCGGTCATCGCCAGGTCGCCAACCTCATGCACGACGCCGGGCTCGTGGGGTTGCCGCTGAAACGGCGGTTCAAGAGAGCGAGCCGGGCCATCACGTCGGCCGATCTCGTCGAACGAGTCTTCGACCGGGAGCGACCGAACCAGCTGTGGGTCACCGACATCACCGAGCATCGCACCCGTGAAGGCAAGCTCTACTGCTGCGTCGTTCTCGACGTCCACAGCCGCCGTGTCGTGGGCTGGTCGATCGACGCCGCCGCGTCGGCGACACTCACCACCAACGCGTTGTCGATGGCCATCGAGAACCGCCAACCGCCCCACGGGCTCGTGATCCACAGCGATCACGGCACGCAATTCACGTCGTGGGCCTTCACCAACCGAGCCCAACGATCCGGGTTGCTGCCCTCGATGGGAACCGTCGGCGATTGCTACGACAACGCCGTCATCGAATCGTTCTGGGGAAGAATGCAGACCGAGCTGCTCAACCGACGTCGATGGCGCACCCGCGTCGAACTCGCCAACGCCATCTTCGAGTACCTCGAGATCTTCCACAACCGCCAACGCCGACACAGCTCCATAGGGATGCTCACACCCATCGAATACGAGACCCGCCACACCCAAACCGCATGACCAATCCCAGCCAACCGTGCGCGAGAAAGCGGGGGAACATCATCTGAGCCTGGCAGACCCGATTGTCAACGGGGCCGCCACAACTGGAAGAGACGCTTCAGGAAGTAGACCGCAGCCGCATCCTCCGACTCGAAGGCCTGTTCTTCGAATCGTTCGCCTCGTTCGTAGAGGAAGACATGCCAGCACTGGCCGTGTGCCACTACGCACAGCGCCTCGTGCCTTTCCGACCCGATGGAGAAGTAGGTCGGGTCGACCCTTGCGGCAGCGGCAATTTCTTCGGCATCTCGCATGTCCATAGCTAACCCACCGGTTTCAGGAAGCCCTGTTCGATCAGATCGGCAACAGGAAGATCCGTCATGTACTGCACGCCGAGCCCGGGTTGACCAAACGCCGGTGCGACGATTCCCCCCTGCACATCGAGCGGCTTCAGGACCTCGTACGTATTGAGCGGACCTGAGCCAGTCGGAAGAGCTCGAGCCTCGAGCGGTGTTCCCTGCGGAGAGAAGAATCGACCCGTCTCACCACCGTAGCGATCGATCACTGTTCCGGGCTTCAATGTGTCCGGTCTGCTCCACCCACCAAGGAATCCTCGGTTTGGCGCCTGCGCCCACATCGGTTCGATCGCAGTGCCAGCTGTCAGTCTTTGGTGCAAGCCCGGTCCACGCCGCCCGATCGTGGAGGCAGCGAGCCGAGAGCCCATGGCGGCCCGCCTCGTCAGCAAGGCATCAACTACAATGCCAGCCATGGCTCCTGCGCAGTAGTCCGCCCCGTAACTGTGACAGGCCTGCGCAATCTGGCTTCCTTGCCGCGCGCATGCAGGCGAGACCGGGCTGAGGCAGAGATCACCGTCGAGTGCAGCGTCCACCAGATCGCCCGCGAAACCCCCGGGATCGGCGGCGGCGGCTCTGGTGGCCGCGACGAACGGGCGATACGTCATGTCAGCGAATCCGTCAACGAACCCGCGGTCTGCTCCCTTCCCGACTGCGGAGCCGCCGGAGGCCCGCCCGAACTTCTTGTCCCCGAGACATTTGAAGCTCCCGGAGCACACTGCGAGCCCGGTCGGGTCGCTGTGGTTGTTGGGGTTGTTGAGGGCGTAGCTGTAGGCGTTGGTGGCTTGGGGTCGGGTTTCTTGGCGGAGTGGGTCGGGTTGGGTGAAGAGGCGGGTTGTGGGGTTGTAGTAGCGGGCGTTGAGGTAGGCGAGGTCGGTGGTGGTGTCGTGGTATTGGTTGAGGAAGCGTTGGTGACTGTGTTGGAGTTGTGGGTTGTTGATTTGCCAGTGGATGCGGGTGTCGCCGTAGGGGTCGTAGGTGCGGACTTGCCAGGCGGGTGCGGCAGCGGTGGCGGAGGGGTTGTCGTCGACCAGGATAGAGGAGGAGCCTTGGTGGTTGCCGAAGGTGTATTGCAGGTCCGGGAGTAGCGAGTTGCGGGTGGCGAACTGGGTGCGCGTCACGCAGGACGGCGTCTTCGACACGAAACCCCCACGGGAGCTCGCCCGCGACATGCTCGTCAACCCGGCTCCCGAGCTCCCGCCCCTCGACGCCGTCGTCGCGGCGCCGGTCTTCGACACCGCG